>NZ_JBHXSY010000040.1:0-57804 GCF_042715295.1 Streptomyces sp. NPDC058701
CGTTGCCGTTGACGGTGTTGACCCCGTTGTCGTTGCCGATGGCCATGGCCGGGGCGGCAACGGCGGCGCCGGCGCCCAGGATCGACGCGGTGGCGGCGGCGGTGGCCATCATCTTCTTGATCATCATGGTTCAAGGTCTTTCTGTTGCACGAGTGCACGGTGCACGGTGGTGAGCATCTTGATCAACGCCCGGACCTCCGACAAGTTCCGCTGCTTCACCCGATCAGCCGTGCGGCAACGCCCCCGGCCGGCGGGGCGGCACTGTTCGCGGTCGGCCTGTACGGTCGGCCGGAACGCACGGAAAGGCAGGTGGCACGTGGTGGCCGCACGGTATGTCACGGAACTGGTGGGCTCGTTCGAGCGGTACGCGCAGCGGCCGGCGATCGGCGTCGGCCGCCGGGTCGCGTCGTACGGGGAGGTGCTGGACTCGGCGTACCGGCTGGCGGGGGCGCTCGCGGAGGCGGGGGTCGGGCGTGGCTCGGGGCTCGCCTGTGTGACGGGCCGCAACCGCCCCGAGGTGCTGGAGGTGCGCCTCGCCGCGCACGTACTGGGCGCGCGGCTCACCCAGGTGCTCGCCGGACCGGCCCTGTACGGCCTGGACTTCGTCCTGCGGGACTGCCGGCCCGACCTGGTGGTGCACGACGTGCCGGTACCGGCCACCGGGGCGCCCCGGCTCGGCCTGGACGAGTTGCTCGGGCGGGCCGCCGGGCGGGAGGGCACGGTGGTCCCCGTACGGGCCCGCGAGGACGACGTGGCGCGGGTGACCTACACCGGCGGTACCACCGGGCTGCCCAAGGGGGTGGCCTCCACCTTCGGCGCGATGGCCGCGCGGAACTCAGTGCGCGCCCCGGGGTGGGCGGATCCGGTGTACCTGTCGGTCACCTCCCTGGCGCAGCGGTCCGGCGGGCGGTGCATGGAACAGCTGCGGGCCGGGGGCCGGGTGGAGGTCCTCGACCCGTTCGGGCCACGGGAGTTCGCCGCGGCCTGCCGGCGCCTGGGCCGGGTCTCGACGTACCTGACCACCTCGATGGTCTACCGCCTGCTGGACGACCCGGAAACCGCCGCCGGCGTGCCCGGGCTGGAGGCCGTCTCCTACGGCGACTCGCCCGTCCACCCCGAGCGGCTGAAGGAGGCGGTGTCCCGCTGGGGCGGGCGGTGGCAGCAGGGTTACGGCATGAACGAGGCGGCGGTGATCTGCCGGCTCTCCCCCGCCGACCACGAGGCCGCGGTGGCCGGGCGACCGGAACTTCTGGGCTCGGTCGGGCGGCCCGTCGCCGGCGTCGAGGTCCGGGTCCGCGACGAGCGGGGCGCGGAGGTGCCCGACGGGCGTACGGGTGAGGTGTGGATGCGCTCGGCGGCGGTGATGGCCGGGTACTGGGGCCGGCCGGATCTCACGGAAGGGGTGCTGAGCGGGGGGTGGTTGCGGACGGGCGACCTCGGGCACCTCGGGCCGGACGGGTACCTGTACCTCGACGACCGGGTCAAGGACGTGGTGATGGTCGACGGGGACAACGTGTACTGCGTGCCGGTCGAGGCCGCGCTGACCCGGCATCCGGGGGTGGCCCGGGCGGTGGTGGTGGGCCGGCACAGCGACCTGACGGGTGAGGAGGTGTGCGCGTTCCTCGTGCCGTCCGCGGGCTGGGCCGGGAGCGCGGAGACGGCCGAGGAGGCCTGTGACCTGGTGGAGAAGGCGCTGGCTCCGGCGCACCGGCCCACGGCGGTGTTCTGGGAGCGGGACATCCCGCTGACGGCCCGCGGCAAGCCGGACAAGCGGCTGCTCCGGGAGCGCCTGGCCGGCGGAGCGCTGCCGTAGCGGGGACACCCGGGCCCGGCCGTGGGGCCCCGGGCCTGGGTGACGGTGACCCGGCCAGGCGCAGGTGACGGTGACCCGGTCAGACGTAGGTGACGGTGACCCGGCTGAAGCCGAGCGAGCGCAGCAGCCCCTCCAGCATCGCGGCGGTGTTCTTCTCCGCCCGCTGGGTGAGGCCGCTGTCGCGGGCGGCGTCGGCGATGTGCCGGACCGCGAGCTTCTGGACGGCCTGCTCGCCGGACGGGTTGCCGGAGAAGAAGTCGCCGAGCCGGTCCAGGAGCCCGCGTTCCTTCGACACCGCGTAGGACCGGGCGGGATCGAGGGCGGGATCGCCGAGCGCGGCGTGCGGCAGCTTCAGGACGGCCTCGGTGCGGTCCTCGTTGACGGTGACGCTCTGCTCGCCGAGCCGGCCGAGGTCGACGTACGCGCTGACCGTGCCGGCGCCCACGTACAGGGTGCGGGTGCCGCGGATGGCGTCGGGGAGCAGCTTGGCGTCCTTCTCCAGGTCCACGACGACCTGGTAGTTCCCGGCCGCTCCCTCGTAACGGCTCATGTCCTGGATCGACTTGAGGACGGCGGGGCCGGTCCGGTCACGGGTCTCGTCGCCGAAGAGCGCGCCGAAGCCGGGGACCAGGCTGAAGCGGCCCGCGATGACGAGCAGCGCGGCGAGGGCCACGAGCACGGCGGCCGTCCGCACCAGCCACCGGGAGCCGGATCTCGCCGACTTCCCCGGTTCTTCGCGGAGTTGAGTGGAAGTCTCCATGTCCTCCGGATGCCCCGTCCGCGCGGCGCTACCCCCCTCAGCGGCCTGCCGCGGCGTACCTCCAGAAGTCCCGCATCAGGTCGGGTGAGGCCGGGCCGCTCAGTTCCCGCTGGGTGAGGAGGACGGCGACCGTTCCGGTGGCGGGGACGACGTGGGCGGCGGTGCCGGTCCCGCCGATCCAGCCGTAGCGCCCCGGGACGTTCCACGGGTCGGTGCGGTCCACGTCGACCGAGCCGCCGTAGCCCCAGCCCTGGCCCTCCAGGAAGAGGGCGCCCGCAGCGCGCTGCCCGGCCGTGAGGTGGTCGGTGGTCATCCGGCGCACGGACTCCGGTGAGAGCAGCCGGCCGCCCGCGTACGCGCCCTCCGCGAGCAGCATCCGGCCGAAGGCGAGCCAGTCGTCGGCGGTGGACACGAGACCGCCCGCCCCGGAGGGGAAGGCGGGCGGGCGGGACCACTGGCCGTCGGGGGCGTCGACGAGTTCGGGGGCGCCGCCGCCGGGCGCGGACCGGTAGTACGAGGTGAGCCGGTGGAGCCGGTCCGGCGGTACGGCGAAGCCGGTGTCGGTCATGCCGAGGGGCTCGAAGACGCGCTCCGCCAGGAGGTCCGGGAGCGGCTGTCCGCCGGCGCGGGCCAGGAGGACTCCGAGGATGTCGGAGCAGGTGTTGTACAGCCAGGCCCGGCCGGGCTGGTGGAGGAGCGGGATGCGGGCGAGCGCCGCCGTCCACGCGTCGGGATCGGCGACCTGCTGGGGCTCCGGCGGGCCCTGCTTCAGTTCGCTGAAGAGCAGCTGGACGGCGGGCAGCGAGAAGTCCGAGGGGAATCCGTATCCGGCGCGGAAGGTGAGCAGGTCCTCGACGGTGATCGGGCGCTCGGCGGGGACCACGTCGTCGACGGGCGAGGACGGCGTACGGACCACCGTGGGCTCGGCGAGTTCCGGGAGCCAGCGCCTGACGGGCGCGTCGAGGGCGAGCAGGCCGTCCTCGATCAGCATCATCGTGGCCGCGGCGGTCACGGGCTTGGTGATCGAGGCGATCCTGAAGAGGGAGTCGCGGGCCATGGGGGACGATCCGACGGTGTCGGCGGACCCTGCGGCCGCCACTTCGACGTCGTCGCCATGGGCCACCAGTGCCACCGCGCCGGGGAGGGATCCGTCCTCGACGTGTGCCTGGAGGAGGCCGTGCAGGTCGCTCATGTCCACCATCTCGCTTCTCTCGCGTACGGGTGCTCGTGGGACGCGTAGGACTCGCAGGAGAAGACTGTCGCCGGACCGTGAATTCATCGGTCCGGCGCGAGGGCGGCAGAAGCAAGGGTGGCAGGTACGGGGTCCCCGCGCGCGCGGGTCCGTGGGGGCGGGCGCGGGTTCCCGGGAGTCGTCAGGCCGCGGGTACGACCGAGGCCCTTATCGCCGCGGCCCACTCCTGGAGCAGCGTCGCGTGACGCACGCGCTCGGCGTCGGAGAGGCGGCCCTCGGCGCGGGCGAAGAGGCAGCGGATGTCGGCGTTGATCTCGGCGAGGGGACGCTCGGGGGCGCTGGTGTCAGGGGTCGGGCTCACGTGATCAAGAGTAGGCGGCGGGTCTGACAGTCGTGGGCCGCGTCCGTCATGCGGACGCCGCCGGTTACTCACCGATACGAGCCGCCCGGCCTTGAAGGTAGCGGCGTTCCGGGATGCTCAGGGTGAGCCCGGCCGCCTTCGCGTAGGCGGCGCGGGCCTGCGACAGGTCGCCGGCCCGCTCCAGCAGGTGGGCCCGTACGGCCTCCAGGCGGTGGTGGCCGGCCAGCCGGCCGTAGCCGTCCAGGTCGGACAGCAGGGCGAGGGCCCGGCGCGGCCCGTGCACCATGGCCACGGCGACCGCGTGCCCGAGCTGTTCCGCGGGGCCGGGCACCATCCGGATCAGGACCTCGTACAGGGCGAGGATCTGCGGCCAGTCGGTGTCCTCGTCGCGGGCGGCCTCGTCGTGGACGGCGGCGATCGCGGCGCGCAGCTGGTAGGGGCCGGGCCGGGAGCGGGCGAGCGCGTCGGTGAGCAGGGCGAGCCCCTCGGTGACGGCCGCGCGGTCCCAGCGGGTGCGGTCCTGTTCGGCGAGCGGGACGAGGCCGCCGTCCGGGGTGGTGCGGGCGGCGCGGCGGGCGTCGGTGAGCAGCATGAGGGCGAGCAGGCCGGCGACCTCGGCGTCGGCGGGCAGCAGGTGGTGGACGGAGCGGGTGAGGCGGATCGCCTCGGCGGCGAGGTCGGCGCGCCGGAGGTCGCGGCCGGAGGTGGCGGTGTAGCCCTCGTTGAAGATCAGGTAGAGGACGTGCAGGACGTCCGCGAGCCGGCCGGCGCGTTCCCGGGCGTCCGGGAGCCCGAACGGCGCCCCCGCGGCCTTGATCCGCCGCTTGGCACGGCTGATGCGCTGGGCCATCGTCGCCTCCGGGACGAGGTGGGCCCGGGCGATCTCGGCGGTGGTGAGGCCTCCCACGGCGCGCAGGGTGAGCGCGGTCCGGGCCTCGGCGGAGAGTTCGGCGCCGCAGCACAGGAAGAGCAGCGCGAGCGTGTCCTCCTCGGCGGGGGCCCGGCCCTCGCCCGGCGGCGGGGCGGTGAACGCGTCGCGCGGGGTCAGTGCCGCTGCGGTCTCCTCGCGGCGCCGGCGTGCGTCGTCGGCACGCAGCTGGTCGACGAGGCGGCGGGAGGCGACCCGGATCAGCCAGCCGCGCGGGTTGCGGGGGCGGCCTTCGGCGGGCCACTGCCGTGCGGCGGCGAGCAGGGCCTCCTGTACGGCGTCCTCGGCGGCGTCGAAGTGCCCGTAGCGGCGCACGAGCGCGCCGAGGACCTGCGGGGCCAGCCGGCGCAGCAGGTCCTCGTCCGGGTCGGCCGCCCCGGACACGGGGAAACCGCGTCCGGGGCCGGGGGCTTCGGTCACATCTCGGTCCCCGAGGCGCCGCCGACGGGGTGGACGACGACGGGGGGATTCGGTGCGCCCTCGGGCACGGGGCAGGCGTGGGCGCGGGCGGCGATCTCGGCGGCGCGGGCGAAGTCCGGGACGTCGATGATCCAGTATCCGGCCAGGACCTCCTTGGTCTCCCCGTACGGTCCGTCGGTCACCACCGGGGCGCCGTCGGCGCCGGCGGTGACCAGGCGGGCCTGCCGGGGTTCGGCGAGTCCCTGGCCGTCGACCCACTCGCCCGCTTCGGCGAGGTCGTCGTTCAGGGCGCCCATGTGGTCGAACATCGCTTTCAGGTCGGCTTCGGACCAGGCGGGGTTGCCCTCGCTCGGCCGGCCTGCCATGGCCTCGTAGTCGGACTGCTTCCCGAGGAGCATCAGCATGTACTTCATGGGGTGCCACTTCCTTCTGTTCGCGGGCCCCGACGCGGGTGGGGGCCTCTCGCAGGGGACGTCGGAGCCGTTCCTCCTATTTCGACACGTCGGCCGCGACCGCGCGCGACTGTTCCGCGCAATGCCGCCCTTGAGAGGGAGCGCTTGCCCCGCTCGAGCCGCAGGACCTCCTCGGACGCCGAGACCACCTGCCGGGAGTGGGTGACGACACCGACTTCCACGCCGAGCCGGTGGACCCGGCCGCCCTGGTCCGGCACGCGGCGCGGGACCGGGAGCCGGAGGCCGCGCGGAGCGCCGTCACCGTACGGACACACGCGGAGGCCGGATGTCTGCTGGCGGGGAAGGCACCGCCGAGGAGCACCTCGGGGATTGGGCAGCAGACCGTGGGGGAAGTCTCTGTCCCGCGGCTCGTCGACTGAAGTGGAGCCTCTCTGATGTGAGCATCTCTGTCCGCGGACAAGGCAAACCTCGGCGAGGGAGTTGATGCACGGTGGAACGACGCATGTCGGTTGCGACGCACTGGGGCAGCTTTGTTGCGGTGGTCGATTCCGGCCGGTTGGTGCGCATCGAGCCGAAGGAGGACGATCCCGCACCGTCGCTCATCGGCCCCGGAATGGTGACAGCCGCCGACGACAGCGCCCGCGTGTTGCGACCCGCGGTGCGCAAGGGCTGGCTGAACGGCCTGCCGCGAGCCCATGACTCGGCCAGAGGCGCGGACGCCTTCGTCGAAGTGAGCTGGGACGACGCGCTCACGCTGGTCAGTGATGAACTCCGTCGGGTGCGTTCACAGCACGGAGACAGCGCGGTGTTCGGCGGATCCTACGGCTGGGCGAGTGCGGGCGCGTTCCACAACGCGCAGCGGCAACTCCAACGGTTCCTGGCGTTAGGCGGGGGGTATACCGACTCGCGCAACACGTACAGCACCGCGGCTTTGGAGGTGATCCTCCCCCATGTGATCGGCGGGCATCCGTGGAGCTACCAGTCCCGGATGCCGATGTGGAACGAGATCGCCGAGAACGGTGAGTTCGTGGTCGCGTTCGGCGGCCTGGCCCTCAAGAACAGCCAGATCAACCCTGGCGGGCTGGCGAGGCACCAGACGCAGCACCTGCAGCGCCAGTGCCGTGAGGCCGGGGTGCGGTTCGTGAACGTCAGTCCCATCCGCAGCGACGTCGCCGGCTTCCTCGACGCCGAGTGGCTGCCCGTCGTCCCCAACACCGACACCGCCGCGATGCTCGGCATCGCCCACACGATGCTGGTCAACGGGTGGCACGACGAGGACTTCCTCCGCCGCTGCTGCGTCGGGTTCGACCGCTTCGCCTCCTACCTGGTCGGCGAACTCGATGGCGTCCCCAAGGACGCCGCCTGGGCGGCGGAGATCACGGGCATCAGCCGCGACACGCTCATCGACCTCGCCCGCCGCCTCACCACCCAGCGTTCCCTCATCATGGTCAACTACGCGGTGCAACGCGCAGACCACGGCGAACAACCGATCTGGATGTCCGTCGTGCTGGCCGCCATGGCCGGCTCGATGGGCCGGCCTGGCGGCGGCTGGGGCGCAGGTTACGCGACGATGGACGCGACCGGCGTCGCCCCAGGACGCCCCTCGGTGGCGACGCTCCCCGAGGTGACCAATCCCGTCCCGGATTTCATCCCGGTCGCAAGGATCGCCGATACCCTGCTGCATCCGGGAAAGACCATCGACTACGACGGCCGGCGCCTCACCTTGCCCGAGCTGCGACTCGTGTACTGGTGCGGAGGGAACCCGTTCCACCACCACCAGGACCTGCATCGGTTGACCCGCGCCTGGCAGACCCCCGACACGGTGGTGGTTCACGAAGCCTGGTGGAACACCACGGCGAAGTTCGCGGACATCGTCCTCCCCGTCGCCACCGGCCTGGAACGCGACGACTTCACCGCCGGATTCTCCGACCCCCACCTCGTCGCGATGCCGAAGGTCCGCGAGCCGGAGGGCGAGTCGCGCACCGACCACCAGATCTTCGCCGCCTTGGCCTCCCGGCTCGGATACGAGAAGGAGTTCACACAGTCGCGTTCCGAGAGCGAATGGGTCCGACACCTCTACGAGCAGACGAGGGCCACACTCGGCGACGATGCCGCGTTGCCGAGTTTCGACGACTTCTGGCGCACCTCCACCGCACAACTGCCGGCGCTGGCCGGACCGTTTCCCGGGAGCTTCGAGGCGCTCCGCTCAGATCCGCAGCGCTTCCCCTTGCCGACGCCGTCGGGCCGGATCGAGATCTTCTCCGAGGAGATCGACTCGTTCGGCTACGACGACTGCGCCGGGCATCCGACGTGGTTCGAACCAGTGGAGTGGCTCCACGCTGATCTGGCGGACCGATTCCCGCTCCATTTGATCTCAAATCAGCCCGCCTCGCGCCTGCACAGCCAGTACGACAACGGCGGCCACAGCCTCAGTTCAAAGATCCGTGGCCGGGAGCCCGTGACGCTCAATCCGTCGGACGCCGCGTCGCGCGGCGTCGAGAACGGCATGATCGTACGCGTCTACAACGACCGAGGCAGCTGCCTTGCGGGCGCAGTCCTGTCGGACGACGTCATGCCAGGCGTCGTACAACTGTCCACCGGAGCGTGGTGGGATCCGGTCCAGCCGGGCCTGAGCGGAACCTTGGACCGCCACGGCAATCCGAACGTCCTCACGGCCGATCGGCCATGCTCGCGCCTCTCCCAAGGGCCGAGCGCTCTCACTGCGCTGGTCGAGGTCGAGCTGTACGACGATCCCCCTCCTGAGGTACTCGCTTTCACACCACCCAAGCTCGAACGTTGACACGAAAGTTCCGGCGTCCCCGGGCCGGTTCTCCCACTCTCCATCGTCACGTGCACGGCAGGCTGCACAGGCTGCACCTGCCCGCCAAGGGGCTCCTCGCTGCACATTTGCGCTTACGTAACCGCATGAATACTGTGCGCAGTTGTGACTGCACTTCAAGACCTCAAGTACGGCCAGTGGTTCAGGGGCGCCGACGCCGACGGCGACGGGCTCATCACCCAGCGGGACGTCCGCATGATGAGCGAGCGCTACATCGCCGCCCGCGGCGCCACGCCGGACTCCACGACCGCCTTTCTCACCGATGGGATGGACGGGTTCTGGACGAACGTGATCGCCCCCATGGACCAGGACGGTGACGGGAAGGTCGATCTGCGGGAGATGACCGAAGGATTCAAGCGTGTCCTGACTGATCCCGCCCTCTACCCGGAACAGATCGAGCCGGTCACCAATTGCTTCTTCGACCTCGTCGATCTGAACGCAGACGGCAAGATCGACCAGGCGGAGTTCCAGAAGATGTTCGACTCGGTCGCCGCCGTTCCCGGCGAGGACTGTGCCGAGGTCTTCGCCGCCCTGGACCGGGACGGCTCCGGCGCGCTGGACCGGGCCGAATTCCACCAGGCACTTTCAGAATTCTTTTACGGCAACGACCCGGACGCTCCCGCCAACCACCTCTTCGGCAGGATCGCCGGCTGAGGACTCCAAAGCTCGGCCCAGGCCCCGTACGCCCACACCACTGCTGATGTGGCGTAGAGCGCGAAGGCCTCAGGGCAGGGCAGCCCCTGCAGCCACCTCTCCAGCCAGCGGCCGGGTGCCTCCAGTCAGCCTTCCGCATCAGCCCGGGGCCCCCTCCACGCTGATGCGGCGCTGCAGACCACGGGGGCGTCACGGATCGGGAGGCCGCTTCCGTGGGTCGGAAGAGCGATGACGTTCCTGTCCCGGGTGGTGTGGGCCGTCTCGCGGAGCTGCCGGTTGTGTCGCCAGGTGCCTGGCGTGAACTGATCGAACACTGTTGACGGTCTGTTGTACTGCGCTTATGGCAGATCACAAGCAGTGCACAGTGGTGCGTACGGGCCAGTACCAGGGTGTCCAGGGCGGCACGTTCGGCGCGGGAATCAGTGCTCAGTCGGCGGGAGCGGAGCGACTGTGCCTCCACCGGCTGGTGATGCCCGCCGGCAGCCGGGGCCGCCCTCACCTGCACGAGGGACACGAGTCGGCCATCTTCATCCAGTCCGGCCAGGTCGAGGTCTGGCACGGAGAGGGACTGGCGGAGCATACGCTGCTGCGGGCGGGCGACTACATCCACATCCCCGCCGACACCCCACACATGCCCGTGAACAACGGCGCGCAGGACATGGTGTGCCTGGTGGCGCGGACCGACCCCGACGAACAGGAAGGCGTCCGCCTGCTGGACCTGCCGGCGTGGCTGGAGTCCCGGGTGAGTTCGCTGCTTGTCGGCGCAGGCTGAACCGGCGGCGGCGGGCGGGCTCGGAAACCGTAGAGGCCCGAATGTGCGCCGTGCGTCGGGGCCGGAGCACGCACCAGCCAGGCGGACAAGCGGGTGAGGCGCCTCGCCGACCGTCATCGGTCCGCCTCAGGCTCGCCGCCCCGGCCCAGCAGACTGGACCCCTACAAGCCCTACTTAAGGCCGCCGGACACGTCCGCTACTTCGGCGACATACTCGCCTACCGCCTCGCCTGCACACTCCCCACCTGGATCGATGCAGTCGACCCCATCCGGCTACCCGGCCTCACAGGCTTCGCACTCCACCTGCTCCGAGACCTCGACGCCGTGATGTGCTTCAGTGACCCTCATCAACGACTCCCCGGGGTCTCAGCAACGTCGCGTCCGGCCAGCTCGACGAATCGGTGGACGCGAAAGGACGTCAGGTCATTGGGTTCGATGCTTGCCGAGTCCACCCGGTAGCGACCAGCAGCGAGTTCGAGAACGGTGCTGGCCGTGAGTGTCCCGGCTTCGGAGCCGAAGTAGGCGGCATCGAACAGCAGGAGCTCGCCAGTGGTACTCAGTACAGGCCCTTCCTCCCAATCGGTGGTGGGAAGGCCAGCCCGGATGATGTCGGCGACAGCATCCTCGCTCTCCGCGTAGCACCAACGGACGAGGACTCGGTGCTCCGGAAGGTATGCGGTCGAGAGAGGTTCATCCCCGAGGACCAGCGCCTCAGCTCCGTCAGACAGCGCGAGAACTCCAACGATATCCATCACCTCGCAAGCCCGGTCGTAGTCGCCGTCCGTTCCCGACCAGTGCAGCAGCGCGGTGCGTGGAACCACGATGAACGGGCCGCCCTCCGTCTCCAGCCACGTCAAAGACATTCCGCCTCCACCTCCAGGATTTCGGTGCCGTCGCGACAGCGTAAGTGCCGGGTCGGACAGCACCCGCGCCGGAGGTGGTCGAGGTGCGCGGTGACGGGCCCAGGGCGTGACTATCCCTGTCAATCGAAGGATGCCGTCACCCTCCACGACCACTCTCCTTTGTGCCAGAACTGACGGAGTGGCTGGCGGGGAGAGGAAACGGCCCTAGGCGTGGTTGTGTCCCCTGGTGCTGCCGAGGAGTTGGCCGCCGAGGCCCAGGCCAAGGCCAAGGCCATAGAGGATATGGCAGGGCATCTTCTGATGCATCACCGGGTGGCCCGCACGATCCGGTGGAGTGCTGCTGCTTCTCGTGACCGTCCTGACCTGCTCTTCCGTGCCGGGCTGCTGTGGTTGTGTTCAGGGCTGGAACACCCACTGAGTCGGAAGGGCGACGATTGGCGGGCAGTGTCCGTTCAGCCCAGCAGTGGCAGCCCCCCACGTCCGAGGCCCGGCAACCCATCACCCGACAGGGGCGGCTGACCGAGAGCAGTCAGATCCGTCGTCTGGGGGCCACCGGCGCCGGTTGTGGTGTCTGTCTTGGGGCCAGGGCTGCTGGGGTCGAGATGAGTCAGGCCCCCAAGACCTCCCAGAGCGTCAACCGGGCTGTCGGCCTGTGCCGCCGCCGCTCCGAGCATGAGCGTGGCCGCCGCCGCGACAGCCGCCGTAAGGACACGACGCAGGGAAAGCTCCTTCGCGTGAAGAGATCAACTTGCATGAGATGAACGCGTAAGGAGCCCATTGGTCACTGCGGGCGGTGCCCGGGACGCTGCAACCGCCGGTTGAGCCGATGCTCGCGCAGGCCGCGGAGGCGCTGCCCGGTCCGGGCGTGCTGGCGGGCGCCCCGGCCGTAGACACGCGGGCGTCGGCGCCCGTACGCGATCCGGACTGGGCCGCCCACCGCGCCCAGGCAGACAAGGAAGGCACTACGAGAGCACGGACGAGCACGAAGCCGACGCGTACGGCCGCGCTGGCCCGCATCAGCCACCACCAGAGCGAGGCCACGGCGGCGCGGTTCGCCGTGTTCCAGCCTTGGCCGCCGTCGGGCTCTCGGACGAGCAGGCTGACGACATCGTGTCGAAACTGGAGGCCGGGACGGTAGCCGGCGCCCACACCTGGATCTCCGAGAGCAGCGCCCCACACGAGTCCGAGCCTGGGTTCGAGGACGACTGGTTCGCCGGTGCCCGCGACGTTGCCAGCTACCTGCCTGCTGCTAATCGCCGACACCACCGCCGCAGCGCGGCCGCGCCGCTTCCAGCGCCATGTTGGTCTCAACCTTCTTCAGTCGGTCTCCCCCGCCCCGGAGGAGGCGCCGGCGGCGGACCCGGCTCCGGCGCTGGAGTTTCGTGCAGCAGCGCCGCGTTCGACTGGAGGAGATGCTGCGTACGGGCCGGGCAGCGAGCACGCGGATTGCTGGCCCCGCCGTCGTGACAGCCACACCCCAGGGCGGGCGGCCACGGCCGGCACACCACCGCGGTCGCGAACGGAGTACCGATCAGGTGGCGCCGGGGGCATCCGGCGGTCAGCCGTCAACGCTGCTACCGCACGTGTGCTTTGACCTCGCCGTAGACCGTTCGGTCGGTGCGCAGTCCCATGTGGTCGAGGCAGGTCGTGGTGGTGTTGACGGCTCCGGTAAGGGCGACGCTGCTCGCGGGGTTGATGATGCCGTCGCAGGGTGAGCCCCAGGTGGCGTAGCGGGTGGTGCCGGGGGTCTCGTCACCGGAGTTGAGGTTGTTCAGGAAGTTGGATTCCGGTCGCATCTCGATGCAGGGGGCGCCGGCGCACCAGCGTGCGGTCTCGGTGCCGTGGTTGGGTCCGGCAAGGGAGACCCAGGCGTCGACCTTGGAGGTGCCGCCGAAGTTCTTGAGGTAGTAGCGGGAGGAGAGGGCGCCCATCGAGTGGGTGACGATGTCGACCTTGGTGGCGCCGGTGGCGTCCAGAACGCGCTCGATCTCGTCGGCGAGTTGTTCTGCGGTGGTGGCGTTGGACTGGTTGGCGTTGTAGGTCCACTCGTCGAGATGTCCGGCCGGCCATCCGTCGGCCTCGAAGCGGTCGGTCATGGCCTGCCAGGTGGAGCCGTCGGAGTTCAGCCGTGGACGAAGACAACCGGGTCGGGGCCGCCGGCCTGGTGCCGGCTGTCGGCAGCGGACGCGGGGGCTGGGAGGAGGGGCATGAGCGCGAGGAGGAACGTGGAAACGCTCCGCGACACATTACGGGTCATGCGCGGCTTTTAACCTCCCGCCGGGAGGGGGGCCTACATCCAGGGCAGCGCTCACCCGCTCGGATGCAGGAATTCACCGCAGAAACGTGGCAGCTCGCGGGCCGCAGGCCGGCCGGAGACGGACCTGCCCGGCGCGGCACGCTGCATCGTGATCGCCACCCGGCAGGCGTGAGCCCCCACACGCGGCGGCGGTAGGAGGAGAGGCCATCGGGACTCCGCACCCCCGTCCCGAGCCCGTCCGCGACGGACAGCCTCGGTCGTTCCGTCCCTCGCGCTACTCCACTCGCCCGCGTCTGCACCAATATTGATGGTTATTGGAGAATATGTTCCTGTAGTCGGCCGTGAGGTCTCCGGCCGTGGCATCCGTCTGGGAAGAGGTCAGCGTGTACTACAGCAGCGGGAACTACGAGGCGTTCGCCCGCCCCCGCAAGCCCGACGGGGTGGAGGGGAAGACGGCCTGGTTCGTCGGGTCCGGACTCGCCGCACTCGCGGGCGCAGCGTTCCTGATCCGCGATGGACAGATGCAGGGCCACCGGATCACCATCCTGGAGCGGCTGAAGCTCGCCGGTGGCGCGCTGGACGGGATCAAGGAGCCGGAGAAGGGTTTCGTGATCCGCGGCGGCCGTGAGCTGGAGGACCACATGGAGTGCCTGTGGGACCTGTTCCGGTCGGTCCCCTCGATCGAGGTCGAGGGCGCGTCGGTGCTGGATGAGTTCTACTGGCTGAACAAGGACGACCCCAACGTCTCCCTCCAACGGGTCACCGAGCGCCAAGGCCGGGACGCGCACACCGAGGGCCGGTTCTCTCTGAGTGAGGGCGCGCAGAAGGACATCCTGAAGGTCTTCCTCGCCTCCCGGGAGGACATGGAGGCCAAGCGCATCAACGAGGTGTTCGGGCGGGAGTTCCTGGAGAGCACCTTCTGGCTGTACTGGCGGACGATGTTCGCGTTCGAGGAGTGGCACAGCGCGCTGGAGATGAAGCTCTGCCTGCACCGCTTCGTCCATCACGTGGGCGGGCTCCCTGACCTGTCCGCGCTGAAGTTCACCAAGTACAACCAGTACGAGTCCCTGGTGCTGCCGCTGACCCGGTGGCTGGTGGACCAAGGCGTGACCTTCCAGTTCGACACGGAGGTCACCGACGTCGACTTCGACATCACGCCCGAGCGCAAGCAGGCGACGCGCATTCACTGGGTCGCCGGGGGTGAGCCGGGCGGTGTTGAGCTGAGCGAGGACGACCTCGTCCTCACCACGATCGGGTCGCTGACCGAGAACTCGGACAACGGCGACCACCACACCGCGGCCCGGCTGCTGGACGGTCCGGCGCCGGCCTGGGACCTGTGGCGGCGCATCGCGCGCCGCGATCCGGCCTTCGGCCGCCCCGAGGTGTTCTGCGGAAACATCCCCGAGAGCAAGTGGGAGTCGGCCACCGTCACCACCCTCGACCCGCGCATCCCCCGCCTGATCGAGAAGATCACCCGGCGCGACCCCTTCAGCGGGAAGGTCGTCACCGGCGGCATCGTGACGGTGAGGGACTCCAGCTGGCTCCTGAGCTGGACGGTCAACCGGCAGCCGCACTTCAAGCAGCAGCCCGCGGACCAGATCGTCGTCTGGCTGTACGGGCTGTTCACCGACCGCCCCGGCGACTACGTGAAGAAGCCCATGCAGGACTGCACCGGAGAGGAGATCACCCAGGAGTGGCTCTACCACCTCGGCGTGCCCATCGACGAGATCGATGAACTCGCGGCGAGCGGCGCCCGCTGCGTTCCGGTGATGATGCCGTACGTCACCTCGTTCTTCCTGCCCCGCCGGGCCGGCGACCGCCCCCACGTGGTCCCCGAGAAAGCCGTGAACTTCGCGTTCATCGGACAGTTCGCCGAGACGACCCGGGACACGATCTTCACCACCGAGTACTCGGTCCGCACCGGCATGGAAGCGGCCTATCAGCTCCTCGGCATCGAACGCGGCGTCCCGGAGGTTTTCGGCTCCACCTACGACGTACGCACCCTCCTCGACGCCGCCTACCACCTCCGCGACGGCAAGCCCCTCGGCCTGCCCGGCCCGGAATCCGTACGCAAACACCTCCTGGCCAAACTGGACACCACCGAGATCGGCCGGCTACTGACCGATTCCGGGCTCCTCCGGGATGCCCCGTAAGGCAGGCCGTCCGGCTGTCCGCTTGGTCGGCTGTCGAGCGGACAGCGGCCCGGCCCCGTCAGACGGCAGCGGAACGGCCCCGCCTCGGAGGAGGGGGGCCGTTTGCGCCGACGGGTGGGGCTGGGTCGCTCAGGCGTGGCGGTGGTTGCGCTTGTTGCCGGTCACCAGACGGTAGACGGCGAGGAGGATGACGGAGCCGATGATGGCGGCGATCCAGGTGGAGAGGTCGAAGAAGCCGTCGATGGAGTCGACGCCGAAGATGACCTTGCCGAGCCAGCCGCCGAGCAGACCGCCCGCGACACCGATCAGCATGGTGATGATGATGCCGCCCGGGTCCTTGCCCGGCATCAAAGCCTTCGCGATGAGACCGGCGAGCAGCCCGATGATCTGCGTCTGCCGGATACCTAGGTTCGCCACCACGGCGTACGAGCTCTATGCCCTCCTCGGCCTGCAACGAGCACGCGTCCGTGCCATCAGCCTGCGCGCGCTAGATCTCCGCCCTGCGACCGTGGCCACCCACCAGCTCACCCTCGACCCGGGGACGACCGCGCCCTGGCGATCGAAGCGGTCACTGACCGCGCCCGCGCCCGCTACAGACCCGGCACCCCGCGCCCCGCGCCCCGCCCTAGCCAGCGCCGGCAGCCGAACCGTTCACGGAGCGCGCGGCAGGAACCGCCCTCCCGGCCATCACCGGTGATCGACCGACGCCGTCCGGGGCCGCGGTACGGCCTGCCGCGTGCAGCGGCGGCAGGCGCCAGCAGCAGCGTCTGCCTGCCCCAGGCTCTCTCGAAGGGCACGTTCGACGCACCCAGCCGCAGCCGTGCGGCGCCGACCACCCCACGCCGCGCAGGCCGCCGAGGCCACGCTCGTTGCTGCTCTCCGAACGCCAGGCGCTGTCTCGGCCCGGCCCCAAGGCGCCAGCCTCTAGCGGTCGGTGGCGTCTCGCGCCACCCGTCGCGCCCTTTCGATCCTTCGCGCCCCCACCCCTCGGAGCGCAGGCCGGAGCGAAACGATCATTCAAAGGATCACGATTACTACGCTTTGTGATGTCGCAAACACCTTGGGTGTTCCCGGTGCGTCCCTTGCGCCGTACGCCCATCACAGACAGGCGTGCTCATGAAACTGATCAGCAGCGTACGTCCCGCGAGGGCTTCGGTACGGTCCGGGCTCACGGTCCTGCTCGCGTTACTTACGGCCTCGGTCCTGGCTACCGCACCCACCGCAACCGCCCAGGAGGGACGGGTCAAGGCCTGGGGCAGCAACAGCAACCTGGCACTCGGCGACGATGCGGCCACCACGTCCCGGCAGACTCCGGCCGCGGTACCCGGCATCACCCCCAGCGACATCTCCGCCCTGACCTCCGGCCACGAACACAGCCTGGCGCTGCTCTCCAACGGCACCGTGGAGAGCTGGGGCCGCAACTCCGAAGGTCAGCTCGGCATCGGCACCGTGGCCCACCAGGCCGTAGCGGCCACCGTGAACAACCTGACCGGCGTGCGGGCCGTGTCCGCCGGCACCCTCCACAACCTGGCGCTGCTGTCCGACGGCACCGTCCGGTCCTGGGGCTACAACAACACCGGCCAGCTCGGCGACAACACCGTCATCCAGCGGACCACCCCCGTCACGGTCTCCGGTCTGACCAACGTCGAGGCCATCGCAGCGGGCGGGTACTTCAGCCTCGCCCTCATGTCCGACGGCACCGTCAAGGCGTGGGGCACCAACACCTACGGCCAACTCGGCGACGGCACCACCACCAACCGCAGCACCCCGGTCACCGTGTCCGGCCTGAGCGGCGTCCGCGCCATCACCGCGGGCGGCAACCACAGCCTCGCCCTCATGACCGACGGCACCGTCAAGGCCTGGGGTTACAACGTCAGCGGCCAACTCGGCGACAACACCGTGACCCAGCGCAACACCCCCGTCAGCGTCTCCGGCCTGACCGGTGTCCGCGCCATCACCGGCGCCACCAACGCCAACCACAGCCTCGCCCTCATGTCCGACGGCACCGTCAAGGGCTGGGGCGCCAACACCTCCGGCCAGCTCGGCGACGGCACCACCACCGACCGCCCCACCCCCGTCGTCATGGACGGTGTGTCCAACGTTCGCTCCATCGCCGCCGGGGGCAGCCACAGCCTCACCCTCACCCGCGAAGGACAGGTCAAAAGCGTCGGCGGCAACGCCTCCGGCCAGCTCGGCGACGGCACCACCACGACCCGCACGACCGTTGTCACCCCGGCCAGCGGACTGAGCAGCAGCTCACTCATCGCCGCCGGTTACGCGTTCAGCATCGCCGCCTGACCCCGAAGCACCTCCCGACTACTGCGGCCCGTCCCTACGGACGGGTCGCAGCTCGGTGCGACGGGAGCGCCTGCCCAGACCTCGCAGAGCTATTGCGATGGCAGGACAGGTCAAGAGGGCGAGACCTGGGTGGAATCCCGAGATGCTGCGCCCGGGTGAGCTGCACCTCCGCGAGCCTGTCAGCGACGGGGAGCAGACGCACGCCAGTCCTGGTGGCCGCCGCCGCAGTCCCACAGCTGTATCGGGGTTCCGGGTCCGGTCCGAGCGTTCAAGGCGTCCAGGCAGAGAGTTCCTTGATGAATGCTGCCGTCCCCGGTGATCGTCCAGCGCTGTTCCTGGCCACCGTTGCATTCCTCGGCGACAACGAGAGCACCGCGAGATTAGCCGCTGGATGCCCCGGCGCTCACCAACCCTCGGTAAGCCTCCTACACGATCTGAGCATGATCACTTCGCCAGATATCGGACAAGGTGACCCGCACTTTCTGCCGGCTGCGCCAGCAAGGCGAGCGTCGGCGCGCTGAGGCCGAGCCCGTACAGGTCGTTGGAAGCGAAGGCGACTGCGCACTCGAGCGCGGCCGAGGACGACAGACCCGCCCCCACTGGCACCGTACTGTCGATATGAAGATCGGCACCCCCGACCCGATGGCCGGCTTCGCGTAGCGCCCACACGACTCCTGCGGGATGGGCCGCCCAGGTGGTGCTGGCTCCAGGCACCACATTGGCGAGGGCACGATCGTGGACAGGGCCGCCACCTTGGGCGCTGTGCAGCCGCAGCCGCCCGCCCTCCCGGCGGCGCGCCGAAATCAGTGTGGTCTGCGGAATTGCGATGGGCATGGCGAGGCCGTCGTTGTAGCCGGTGGGTTCGCCTGTCAGGTTGACCCGGCCTGGCGCTGCCCACAGTCCGTGTGGTGGGGTGCCGAAGATGCCCCAAACCGCCTCTTTCACAAGGTCTCCTCACGCGCGAACGCCCAGGCGTCGGCGACGATGGCGTCCAGGTCAGTTCGGCGTGGTACCAGCCCCGGCGCGCGCGGACGCGTGCCTGCCGTGGGCGACGGCGACGTTGTAGTAGTGCAGGGAAACAGCGGCAGCCCCTGGACGACACGACGGCCTCCCCGCCGCTGCCGGTAACGGGGTGTCGACTCACGACGCGACCTCGCGCAGTCGCTGGGCCGCAGCTTCGGGGACGAGGTCGTTGACGAAGGATTCCATACCGGATTCGGCCCCAGCGAGAAACTTGAGCTTGCCCGCCGACCGTCGGGGGGTAAACAGCTCCAGATGCAGAGCCAGTTCCTGGCCCCCCGTCTTCGGCGCCTGGTGCCAGGCAGATATGTACGGGGTGGGCACCGGCACAGAAGCCCCCTGGCTGTGGAACAGGCGGTCGAACCGGCGCAGCAGCTCCACGTACATGCCGGGAAACTCAGCGCGCTCGGCCTCCGAGAGGCGGGTGAGGTCCAGGACGCGGCGGTGGGGGTACACGTGCACCTCGTAGGGCCAGCGGGCCGCGAAGGGAACGAACGCCGTCCAGTACCTCCCGGCCATGACCACCCGGGAGTCGGCGGCGCGCGCCTCGGCCAGCAGGTCCTCGAAGAGGTTCCCTCCCGTGGCCGCCCGGTGAGCGTCAGCGACGGCGACCATCTTGGCGGTCCGTGGCGGCATGAAAGGGAAGGCATAGATCTGGCCGTGCGGATGCGCGAGCGTAACGCCGATCTCAGCGCCGCGATTCTCGAAGCAGTAGACCTGCTCGATGCCGGGTAGGGACGAGAGCCAATCGGTCCGGTCCGTCCAGGCGTCGAGAACGAGGCGGGCGCGGTTATCGGCCAGGTCGGTGAAGCCGGCATGGTGATCTGGCGTATAGCACATCACCTCGCAGCGTCCTGTGGGTCGCGCCAGGGAGGGAAAGCGGTTCTCGAACACGGCCACCTCGTAGTCCGCTGCGGGGATTTCACTGTGGTGCCCGCCTCGGGAAGGACACAGCGGGCACGCGTCGGACGGCGGGTGGTGGATGCGTCCCTGCCGGTGTGGGGCGACGGCTACCCAATCACCCGTGGCACGGTCCAGCCGTAGCTCAGGCCTGCTCTGGACGGGTTCCAGCGGACGCTGGTCGAGCGCCCTGCGGTCGGTGCCGTCGTCGAGGTCGTAGTAGATCAGTTCGCGGCCGTCCGCGAGGTTCATGGTGGTCTTCTTCACGGAACGCCCGTCTCTTGACATCGGGGGCGGTCGGGTTGAATGAATGGCAACAAGAGCAAACACGAACAAACTGAAGTCAACGCCTCGTGCACATGGGAACCGCCTCGGCCGAGTCAGCCTTCGCTCGCACGGCTTCGATGCGCACCACAAGAGCGTGCAGCTCCCCGGCGGGACGGGTGGGGCGACCGGCGGGCAGCCGGCGTTTATCCCGCACCTGGCGAGGGCCGCGGTGGCGGTCGGTGCGGCGGGGGGCATGAAGGTCCACGAGGACCCGGCCCACGCCCTGGCCGACGGCAGCGACGGCGTCGCTCTGGACCGGCTTCCCGGCCTGCTGGCCGAGCTCAAGGCCGTGGAGGACCTCGTCACGGCGATGACGCCGTGAGCGTGGACGAAGCCGCCGTCGGGACGTAAGCGCGGGAAGTCCCGCGCGCCGGGACGTGGCACAGCTGGGTAGCGCCCTTGACTGGGGCTGGGGGTCAAGGGGTCGCAGGTTCGCATTCCTTCGTCCCGACGGTGAAGAGCAGTGCACAGGTGCCCTTCGGGGCCTCTCTGACCATGTCCGGAGGCATGGCCTCCCTCTTTCGCCGAACACTGACGATCAAGGCCGGTCGCGCAGGTCGACCGGCGTAGCGGTCACCTCGCTCGCAACCTCGGGACCGGCGGCGTAGAAGGGGCGGGCGGCGTCGACAGCGGCGAGCAAGTCGATCCGCTGCCGGTCGTCGCGGAACCGGCCGTGCTTCTGCACGAAGCCCGCCAGCAGGTCCAGCCACCGACGGCAGAAGGCGAGGTCGGGCTCGCGCCGTACGCCGGCTCCGTCCACGTCCAGCCACGTGGCACCGGTGTGCGACCACGCCCGCTCGGCCAGCCCGTCGGGGTGCGCCCCGCCCGTACAGCGCGCCGCCACCCAGGTCGGCTCCCGCACCTCCAGGTCGAGCGACACCGCGAGCGGCCCGTCGCCTTCGGCGGAGCCGAGCACACGCCCGCCTTCCGTGACCACTTCAAGCCGGCGTGCCTCGGGCCCATGCGCCGTTGCCGACAGGCGAACGCTCCGCCCGGCCGGGCCGTCGATCCGGCTGCCCTCGACCTGTCCGTCCACCCGCAGCCGGACCCACGGACCGTTCGTGACGACGACGGGGCCGCTGCGCAGGGCGCGGCTGAACGCCTCCGGATCGTGGTCGCCACCCGTCCACGCGTAGACCCGCCCGGCGCCCGGCGGGCCAGAGAAGGCAGCGGCCCGGCTGAAGGACAGGAAGGCATCGGTCCCGGCCGTCGGCGCGAGCCGCAGCCCGCAGCCCAGCAGGCGGTACCAGAGCTCGGCCGGGCCGGAGGGGTCGACCGAGTAGAGCAGGTCGATGCTGTCGACCAGGCCAAGCGCGGCGTCCACCACCAGCTCCCTCGCCTCCACCGAGCGGATCACCCAGTCGAAGAGGTGATCCGGCGCCGACTCGGCATCCCGGGGGAAGGGGCGGACTACGGGGTGGCAGTAGCCGATGGCCGCGCCTCCCGCCCGCAGCTCGGCCGCCGTCTCCGCGTTCGCGGGCCAGTCCCAAGGGTGCGAGCTGCCCTCGTGCCCCGTCGCCCAGCGAGCGGGTGAGGTGTGCCCGCCCGTGGCGTGGAAGTGGCCCAACAGGTCGTTGCGGAACTCGACCCCGAAGGCTGTCGTGCCGTGCTCGTGCCGCAGCGGACGCCCCAGCCGGCTCTCCACGAGCACCTGGTCGTAGATCTCGTCGCCGTGCCAGTTGCCGGCGACCAGTCCCATCAGGTCCAGCCCCTCGCCCTGCTGCATGAGGACCGCGTCGTGCAGCGAGACCACCTGGTCACCCGAGTAGTTCGCGTGCACGTGCAGGTCCGCGCCGGTCCAGCCGCCGCCGTCGCCATCCCACCAGCGCTCCGGCTCGAGGTGCAGCCGTGTCGTGCCGCCGGCGTGCAGCTCGGCTCGCTCCGAGACGGAGGTGTACTCCGCACCCCGCGCCGCCGTCACGCGCACCTCACCGGCTGGCACCTCGAGCGTCGCTTCCTGCGCGTGGAAGAACGGCCGGTCGCGGGCGTCGTACTTCAGCCGGCCTCCCGCGGGGGCCCACGGCTGTCCCGCCGCGTCGACGACGCTCCATCGGACGGGTGTGGTGGCCGAGAGTTCCAGCACGGCTGAAGGCACGCGGCGTACGGCGGCCGACAGGTCGACCGTCACCGTACCGGCGCGCAGCGACGCGAGCCCGAGCTCAGGCTCCAGCTCCATCCGGCCGACCGCACCGGCCGCCACCGTCCACGCACCGGCTGCACCCCTGACATCGACCGCATGGGGCGCGTCGTTCACGACGACCACCAGCACACCTCCGGGACACCAGGTCGCGGGGCCCCGGGAGCCGTCAAGCACGTGCAGCGGTTCGCCGTACCGCACGGTCCCGGTCAGGACGTCGACGACGACGACACCGGGAGGCAGCGGCGCGTCCGCGGTCACCAGCAGCCGGAGTGCGGCGGCGCGGTCGACGCGCCGGTCCTCCCCCACGGCGGCGAGAACCGGGCCGAGCGCCGGCACACCCCAGCGGCGGGCCAGATCAAGCACGTCCAACATGACGTCGGGCGCTTCGGCCCCCCAGTCCAGTGGGGATTCGGCGAGCAGCGCGCGGTAGCGCGCCAGCGCCTCGCCGACCGCGGGGGGCAGCTCGTCGTCGCAGCACATGGCGGTCCCTCTCTTGCCGGACGTGACCTGTGAGATCACGACGGCAGCTCGATGACGTCCTCGCGAGGACTGGCCTGTTGGGGAGCCTCTGCCTCGGCGGATGACAGCCCGCGTACGAGGCCGAGGGCTTCCCGGGTCCCAGCGCTTCGGCCCCTGCACCTCCAGCGCCGACGCGGGCAACCACGACGGCACGGGGAGCGACCCCGAGCACAGCCGGACGGGGCGGCCAACTCCAACCAGGGCATGTGGTCAGCAAATTCTGCGGGCTCCCGGCTCGAGAAGCGATTCGTCCCACGGGACGTACGAGAGCCGATCCGGGTTCCAGTAGTGCATCAAGTCCGCGTTCTCGCTTGACCATCCCTGGTAGATGTCGTCCCAGGAGCGATCCGCGTGGTTCGTCAGTGAGCGGGCTTCGATCACGTCGTCGCCACGCTGGTAGCGGACGTCCATGGAGATGCGGACTTCGTCGCGGACCACTGCGGGCAACGACTGATGGACCGTGAGGCTGGGAAATGTCACCACGTCGCCCACGGCGAAGTCGCCGCCGACCCAGTTGGTCTCTTGCGCGCACAGCTGCGCACCCCAGTTGGTCCAGTAGCCGTCACTGTCCCCGGTTCCCACCGGCAGGCGGCCCTGCCGGTGGGAACCACGCAGGATGACGAGCGGACCGCTCGCAAGACCGCAGTCCCCGACGGGAAACCAGCAGGTCCACGTGTCGGTACTCCCCTGAACGAGCGGGAAGTCCTGATGGGGTGGGGTCGCGCCGGTCGACGGGTGCGCCGTCATGGCGCGCATGATGTGACGCGGATGGACAAACACGTCGTCGGTGCCGAAAAGCCTGCGATAGAGGTCCAGGAGCGCCGGCTGGTGCGGCAGCCGATGCAGCTCCGGCAGCCTCTGCATGGCGGCATAGAGCTCCGCGGTGACGCCGATGTCGACCCGCATCTGGTCGGCGGGCAGCTGGTTGAGGCGGGCGAGGTCCAGTTTTCCGTCGAGCGGATCGGCATCCGGTCCCCGTAGACCATGCTCGGACAGTATGTCGAGGACTTTGGAGCGTAGCTGCACGATCGGCTCCGGATCGAGCAGGCCGCGGAAGAACAGATATCCATCGCGCTCGGATCGGGCCCGCAACTCAGCCGGGTGGCTGAGGAGTTCGGTGGATTCCTCGAATGGCGTCAGATCAGCGGCTTGGACCTTCACCGGAACCGAAGACATGGTTTCGCTCATGGCCCACAGGCTAGGAACTGGCCTCCTCGCCGCACCATGGGGAAAACGCTCCGTTCATGGACGATCTGATCAGCGCCGTCGGCTCTGGGTCGCGCCACAGCTCACCAACCGCCCGGATCCTGACGCACCGGTCGGCAGGCCGCGGCTCGGGAGGCCGCAGGCATCCTCAGCCTCGCTCTGCCGCAACACCTGCCGGGTCCGGCCGAGGAGGCTTCGGTCGCGTCAACTCCGTTGTCTGTGACGGCCTTCCGGACGCGCAGCCGCTCCAGCACTCCGAGGCTCGCCGGGGTTGACGCGTCGCAGCGCGCCCTCCTAGCGTGCCTGAAACGATTCACCATCCGTGCTGTCGGCCATGTCGCCCGAGAGGAGCACTCCCGTGGGGGTTCTGCGCGTCGTCAAGCCCACCGTCGAGTACGCCACATGCCCCCTCGGGCTCGATACGGAACGGCCCCGGCTGAGCTGGCAGCTGCTCTCCGACCGACCGGATCACGCGCAGAGCGCCTACCAGATACGTGTCGCGACCAGCGCCGACGTAATCAACGACTGTGTCATCTGGGACAGTTCACGGGTGAAGTCCGACCAGTCGGTGCTGGTTCCCTACGCCGGTCCCGCGCTTGTCCCCCGCACCCGATACCACTGGTCGGTGCGCGTCTGGGACGCGGACGGTGTGGCAAGCGCATGGAGCGGGCCCTCCTGGTGGGAGACCGGACTCATGGACGGCTCGGACTGGACCGGCCGCTGGATCGGCGTCCCGGCAGCCCTCGCGGGCCCGGCGGCAGCGACCCCGCTGCCTGGGGTGCCGCCTCTGGGAGGGGCCCAGTGGATACGTCTGGCGGACAGCAGCGCGCGGAGGCCGGCGGAGACCGGAGCCTCAGCCGCGATCCGCTGGTTCCGCATCCCCATCGACGTACCGGAGGGTGTCCGCCGGGCCTGTCTGGTGCTGGCCGCCGACGGCGGCCTGACCGCCTACGTCGGCGGCACCCAGGTCCTGCACACGGTCGCCGATCCCACCGCGGAGAACTGGCGCCGTCCAGCCGTGGCCGAGGTCACCGCCCAGCTGCGGCCGGGACGCACCGCCGTAGCGGTCCGCGTCGACACGAGCAGCACCGGATCCGGAGAGGCCGCCCTCCTCGGAGTGCTGGAGTTCACCACCGCGGACGCAGTGCGCCACGTACGGACGTGCCGTACGTGGAAGACCACCGGTAGCGAACCCGCGGGTGACTGGTCAGGACCCGATTTCGACGACAGGGCTTGGGCGGCTGCCGACGAGTGGGTCCCCGAGGGTATCGCCTCGCGAGGGACGGTGGCCCCTGCCGCATCCCCCGCCTTCCAGCTGCGGCGCGAGTTCCACCTCCCCGCGAAACAGATCGCCCGCGCCCGTCTGTATGCCACCGCCCTCGGCCTGTACGAGGCGCACCTCAACGGCCGCCGCGTCGGCGCCGACGAGCTGGCCCCGGGCTGGACCGACTACCGCAAGCGGGTGCAGTACCAGACCTACGACGTCACCGACTTGCTGCGCGGCGGCGCGGCCAACACGCTCGGCTTCCACCTGGCGGACGGCTGGTACGCGGGCACCATCGCCTCCTTCGGCCGGCACCACTACGGCGACCGCCCGTCCTTGCTGGCGCAGTTGGAAGTGACGTATTACGACGGTTCGTCCGAGCGGATCGTGTCGGACCAGACGTGGCGGGCGGCGGCGGGCCCGCTGGTCTCCGCGGACCTGATCGGGGGCGAGGACTACGACGCCAGGCGCGAGACGGACGGCTGGACACAGCCCGGCTTCGACGACGCCGGATGGCAGCCGGCGGAATCTGCGGAGGTCACCACACCACCCGCGATCGTGGCCCAGGCCGATGCCCCGGTCCGAGTGACGGGCGAGCTCCCCGCCCGGCAGGTCACCGAAGTCGCCCCAGGGGTCTTCGTCTTCGATCTGGGCCAGAACATGGTCGGTTCGGTGCGCCTGAAGGTCTCCGGCGCGGCGGGCACGGTGGTGCGGCTGCGCCACGCGGAGGCACTCAACCCGGACGGCACGCTCCACACCGCCAACCTGCGGTCGGCCCGGGCCACCGACACCTACACCCTCAAAGGCGGCTCGGTGGAGGTCTACGAGCCGCGCTTCACGTTCCACGGCTTCCGCTACGCAGAGGTGACCGGCTACCCCGGGGTGCCGCCCCTGGACGCGGTGACCGGCCGGGTCATGCACACCTCGGCCCCGTTCACCATGGACTTCGAGACCGACGTACCGATGCTCAACCAGCTGCACTCCAACATCACCTGGGGCCAGCGCGGGAATTTTCTGTCCGTCCCCACCGACACCCCGGCCCGCGACGAGCGGCTCGGCTGGTCCGGGGACATCGGCGTCTTCGCCCCCACCGCGGCCTACGTCATGGGGTCGGCGCGCTTCCTCACCAAGTGGCTGCGGGACCTGTACGACGCCCAGCGGGTGGACGGCGCGTTCCCCGATGTGGCGCCGCAGATCGGCATGCTGGGTGCCGGCACCGCGGGCTGGGGCGATGCCGGCGTTTCCGTGCCGTGGGCGCTGTACCAGGCGTACGGGGACACCCGGGTGCTCAAGGAGGCATGGGAGCCGGCCAAACGCTGGCTGGACTACCTGCACCAGCACAGCGACGGCTACCTGCGTCCCGTCACCGGCTACGGTGACTGGCTCAACATGCGCGACGAGACGCCCAAGGACGTCCTCGCCACCGCCTTCTTCGCCCACAGCGCCCACCTGGTTGCCCGCATGGCACGGGTTCTCGGTGACGACCCAGCCCCCTATGAGAAGCTCTCCGCCGCCGTCCGCGGAGCCTTTTGCGCGGCCTATGTCGCGCAGGACGGCGCCCGTATCGAGGGTGACACCCAGACCGCGTACGTACTCGCCCTGTCCATGGATCTGTTGCCGGAGCCGGAGCGTGGCCGGGCCGCGGACCGCCTGGTGGAGCTGATCGAGGCGCGGGACGGGCACCTGTCGACGGGCTTCCTCGGCACGCCGCAGCTGCTCGGGGCGCTCACGGCCGCGGGGCGCACGGACGTGGCGTACCGGCTGCTGCTCCAGGAGTCGTTCCCCGGCTGGGGTTACCAGATCGCCCGCGGTGCCACCACCATGTGGGAGCACTGGGACTCCGTGAGGCAGGACGGCGGCTTCCAGGACGCGGGGATGAACTCCTTCAACCACTACGCCTACGGCGCGGTCGGCGCGTGGATGTACGCCACCATCGGCGGCATCGCGCCCGCCGCGCCCGGCTTCCGGCGCCTGGTCATCCGCCCGCGCCCCTGCGGTGTGGTGACGGCTGCGCGCGCCCGCTTCGACTCGCTCTACGGCCCGGTCACCACCCGCTGGGAGGCGGGCGGCGGCGGCTTCGCTCTCCGTCTCGGCCTGCCGGTGGGCACCGCCGCCGAGGTGTGGGTCCCCGCCCGAGCCGCGGCGGATGTCGGTTCCGGCGACACGGAGTTCCTGCGGATGGACGACGGCTGCGCGGTCTTCGCCGCCGGTTCGGGCTGTCACCTGTTCACTACCGGACCACTCGCTCGGTGAGCGTCGCGACGGCCCCGGCACCGTAGCGGTGGAGCGCGCGTCTCGTCCCGTCATCCCACGTCGTCTCCCGCCGCGCGGTAGGCGGTCGGGCTGAGGCCGTAGTGCGTCCGGAACCGGCGGGAGAAGTAGTTCGGGTCGGGCCAGCCGACCGCGGCACCGACGCGCGCCACAGGCCGTGTGGTGCCCCGCAGCAGCGCCGCCGCGCTCTCCGCCCGCGCGCGGGCGAGGTAGGCCATCGGCGGGAGCCCGATGTGGCTGGTGAACATCCGGGTGAGATGGCCCGTACTGACCGCGAGTGCGGCGGCGAGCCGGGCCGGGGTCCAGGCCTGTGCCAGATCGGACTCCAGCAGCCGTACGGCGCCGAGTACGAGCGGGTGGGCCGAGGGTCCGTCCGCCCGGGCGGTCGGGACGGGTGCCTGCGGCGCCGCCGCGGCGAGAGCGTCGAGGAAGACCGCGAGCCGGCCGAGCACACCGATTCTGTGGACCGGGCCGTCGTGCCCGGCCGCCGCGGCCAGTTCACCGAGGAGCGACAGACACCGCGTGTGGTGTTCCGCATCGAGCCGGAACCCGAAGACGCCGGCGTTTCCCGGCGCGCTCGGCCCGCCCCACAGCAAGTGGTTGACGGCCGGTTCGGTGCGGATCCAGGCGAGGTCAGCGCGGAGGAGCTCGGCCGCGAAGCAGCAGTTGACCACCGTGAGACCGGTGCAGTCCACGTAGCCGTGCCAGGGCCCCGGCCGGAGCACGATGACGTCCCCCGCGGCGAGCGGCCGGCCCCCGGCCGCGGTCAGGTGCCGCCCCCGCCCGGAGACGACGAGGGCGATCTCCAGGAAGTCGTGGCTGTGTCCGGGCACGTTGCCGGTCAGCCGGTGGCGGCCAGTGTGCACCGGGACCCGGGCTGGGAACAGGCAGTTGCCGTGCAACAGGCCGTCGAACTGGGTGTCTTGGTACGGCACATCACTATCGTGCTACCTCCTGCGAGTCGATGGCTAGCCCCGCTGCCACCGGGACGACCAGCATCAGGGGTATCGCTGAGACCCCCTGCGGGGGCCGAGGAGGTTGAGGAGCACGATGGAGCTTTCCGAAGAGAGCGTGGAGCACTACCGGCGGCACGGCTTCGTGCGCGTGCCCGGAGTCCTCTCGGCGACCGAGGCCGCGGACTACGCCCGCGTCGCCGCCGAACTGCCCGGTGCATCGTCGACCGGCCCGGAGATGCGGGCCTTCAGGCAGTACGTCAACGTCTGGCGCACGAACGCGGCGTTGCGCGCGCTCACCCTGCACCCGAAGCTCTCGGCCCTGGCACACCAGCTGGCCGGCGTGCCCCTGCGTCTGTGGCACGACCAGGTGCTCGTCAAGCCGCCGCACCACGAGACCGCGACCGAGTTCCACCAAGATCACCCGTACTGGCCGCACCGGGCCTGCCGGCACGCGCTGTCCGCCTGGGTCGCGCTGGTCGACGTACCGGCCGAGCGCGGCTGCATGACCTTCCTGCCCGGCTCCCATACCCACACGGGGCTGCGGCCCCAGGACCTCCACAAGGAAGGGGACTTGTTCGAGATAGACCCCGCACTGCGGTGGAGCCAGCGGGTCACCGTCCCGTTGCGTGCCGGGGACATCACCTTCCACAACAGCTACACCGGGCACATGGCCCTGCCCAACCGCACGGACGCGGCACGGCTCGCGCACGTCGTGATCTATATGGACGCGGACACGGTATACGACGGTCGTCCGCACCCGGTCACGGACGGCGTCGGCCTCCTGCCCGGCGACCGTCTCGACGGCGGCCTGTTCCCTCCGCTGACGTCGGCCGCCGCGGGGTCCCGATCCGAATGACCGTGGGGCGCCGCCCTGTTGCGGCGCCCCCCTTTCCGCGCGTTGCCCGCTGACGTATCCGCGCCTTCCTGGTCACAGGACGTGCTGGGCGCTCCGCCACTCCCGTGGTGACCGACCGACGTGCTGCCTGAACAGGCGGGAGAAGTAGTACGGGTCGGCCACACCGCACCGCCGGGCGACCTGACCGACCGTGAGGCCCGTCGTGCGCAGAAGCTCCTGGGCCCGGGCGATCCGCCGTGTCGCGACCCAACCCATCGGCGAGGTATCGAGGTGCCGGCGGAACCGACGCGCGAGCGTCGCGACGCCACAGCCCGCCACGCCGGCCAGCTCGCCGATCGTGAGCCGACGGTGCAGCTCTTGGTCGACGTACTGCAGCACGCGACGCAGATCGTCGGGGACGAGCGCCCCGTACGACGGCCCGGCCGCTCCGAGCGACTCCGACAGCTCATGGAGGACCAACGTCCCGAGCGCCCGCATCAGCTCTTCGTCCGGCACACCCCGCCGGAACACCTCGACCGCGTACAAGGAGACATCCACCAACCGCGGGCGTTCCTCGGCGGAGGAGACCACGACCGATCCGCCGGAAAGGATCGAGCCGTCGCGCCGCCACTCGCATGCCGTGAGCGGGTGATCGCGGTCGTGCGAAACGTCGGCCACCACCCGGTGGCCGGGGTCGTGCTCGGGTATGAGATGCGTGCCGGCGAGCAGGAACGGGTCCAGCGCGTCGGCGGCATACCGGATCGACCGCCCCCACGGCAGGATGAGAAGCACTCCAGCACCCATCACATGTCGCTGTCCGTTGACCCAGACCTGGCCGCCTCCTCTCCGGCACAGGAGGACCATGCGTGACTCGACCCGTGCGTGCCTCAGCCGCCGGCCGGGCGGGAACTGGTACATGTTCGCCTGGCTCACGACCGGGAACGGCTCCCCACTGACCATGAGCAGATTGTCCAGCAACCGTGCGTCCGATGTCATCGCCCAGGCGCACGGCGCCGCGGACTTGTGAGACGGAGGGTCACCTCGGAAGGACGAGGTTCAGCTGCGCGCCGGGCTCCAGCCTGTGCACGAGATCGCCCTGGCGCAGCTCCACCTGCGCGGTGGAGCGAGCCGACCAGCGCATCGCCTTACCGTCCCGCCGCCACAACACCTCTATCACTCCCCCACCGGGAAGCGGCAGTTGACCGGACGCCCCCGTCCGCTCGCCGGCGAGTACCTCAAGGCGCAGCCCGCCGTCGGGCTGCACCCAGAGTCCGAGCAGCATCCGCGACAGCAGCCACGTCGGGGTTCCGGACCACTGGTGGCACCGGCTCCACCGGGGGTCGAAGTTCTCCCACCATGTCGTGGCTCCCTGGTCGAGCAGCCAGCCGTAGAGCTCCTCGATCCGTTCGAGCACCTCGTGCGCCCGGCCACGACGGGCCAGCTCGATGAGCGAGAAGTGCAGGAAGTACGGAGTCACGAAGCGCTCGCCTGTGGCGAGGTGGCTGGACAGCCGTGGTCCGGTGGCGTCGAGGGGGAAGCAGGAGTCGAGGTGGTCGAGCACCTGCTGCACGGCGGCGGGCTCGGCGCTCGACGGCAGGACTCCGGCGCGGAGCGCCAGGGACGCGGCGTGGTAGCCGAGCGGTTCGGCGGACGTGCGAAGAGTCAGCGTCTCGCGCAGCGCCGCGGCGGCCTCGTCGACGGCCGCGGTGGCGCTGTGTCCCACCTCGCGCAGCCAGCGGGCTGAGGCGTCCAGTCCGTCGAGGGCCAGCAGCGAGATCGAGAGGCCGTCGTCTGCGGCGCCCCAGTCCACGAACGGCCACGGCAGTGGACCCTCGACCCCCTGGGGACCGAGGCGGGCGCAGAACGCCGCCGCGTTGCGTGCCGCGGCCGGTGCCAGCTCGCTGAGCAGCTTGCGGCTGCCGGAGAGCGCGGCATGCCGCAGGACCGCCCCCGGCCACAGCGCGGAGTACGACGCGAGGTGCCGGACGGCACCGGGCCCCTGACCGGCCACGAACCCGTCGTCGTCGGCGCAGCCGGACGCCATCCGCAGCGAGCGCTCCACGATTCGCAGATCCCCGTGCGAGACGGCGGCGATCTCCATGCCGACCACGGCATCGCCCAGCCACTGGCCACGCTCGCGCACCGGGCAGTCGACGAGGGCGTCCTCGGAGCAGGCCCGCAGCGTGTCGATGCCGACCTGCCAGATGCGATCGAGCCTGTGAGAGCCGGTCGCCAGGCTGCCGACCGGGTCGGCGGGGGCGCTGCTGCGCTCGTCGAAGCGCAACTCCCCGATATGGACCGGCGAGCCCTCGGTCAGCACGTGCACCTCGACCCAGCGCCCGGCGCGGGGAGTCACCGGCCCGAGCCGCTGCTGCCCGCCGGCGGCGACGTAATGGTCGAGGTTCGCCGACAGGCCGTTGCTCATCGAGATCCACGGCGTGACCCGGCCATCGAGGAGGTCTTCGCTGTAGAGCAGATCGACGGTGGCGCCCGGGGGCGCGCTGATCTCGACACTCGGGCGCCCGAGCCGGACGCGGCCGAGGTCGAAGCGCGCCCACGCCCCCTGCGCGGGCACCTGCCCGTCCGGCGCCAACTGCCGGGCGAACACCGTGGCAGCGGGGTCGTCCTCGGGAAGCAGCAGGCGCTCGACCAGTTCCCCCTGCGCCACCCGTACGGCGGTGAGGGGCGCGGAGGACACCGGTGGGCCCATGTCGGGAGCGGGGACCGGCAGGCCGGGTACCGACACGGCGGGCGTCCACGTGTCAGCGGCGGCGCAGGGGCCCGTCCACGCCGGCAGCTCGCGCATGTCGCACCACTCGACGAAACCGAGGTTGTCGTTGACGCGGCGGACCCTGGGCCGGAACGCATGCAGCGGCGCTGCCCGCCAGTCGGGGTCGGGTTGTCCCTCGACCTCGACCCACAGGTGCGGCGTCACGACCTCTGCCTGTTCGGTCGGCACGCCCGGGTGCACGACGTGGAACGCCACCACGTGCGGACCGGGAGCGAGGTCGAGCGCCGTCTCGACGTGCTCGGGGTGGTCGGCGGGGGCGCGTGGCGGTCCTTCGGCGACGGGCTCGCCGTCGACGTGCAGCACCGCCCACCACGAGGCGGAGAAGCGCACGACGAGACGGCGCTGCTCCGGCAGGTCGACCACCGCGCGGATGCCCACGTGCGCGTCGATCTCAGGCGCGCCATCGGTCCACAGGTGCGTCATGTCGCCTCCCGGGAGTTCGTGTCGACAGGGCGTACGGCGACGGCGACGGCGTCGAACCGGTCGGGAAGGTGGAGCGTGAGCTCACTGCCGCCCACCAGTTCCTGCGGTGCAGCTCCCGCCGGGAAGGTCTGGACGTGGTAGCGCTGGCCTTCGCGCAGCCCGTGCGGGCGCACCCGCAGCCGGTCGTCCTCGGTGTCCTGCCGCCACACCCCGAGCAGGCAGCCGGCCGGGGAGAAGACCTCCAGAGCCGTCAGCGCCTCGGTGCGATGCAGCGGCTGCTCGGGGCCGTGCCGGCGCACCGACGCCATCGCGAGCAGGTCGGCCGAGGCGTTCGCGAAGGCCACCGCCTCGACCATCAGCGCCCGTTGGTCCTCGTCGAGGCGGTCCACGGGCCCACTGAGGGTCATACGCCCGAGCAGCCCTGTGACCAGTCGGTAGCGCGTCTCGGCGAGGCTCAGGTCCGGCTCGAGCACGGCCCAGCTGACGGCCTGCGACGGGTGCAGTACGTCCACCACCGCACGCAGCACGTTGGGGAAGCTGCGCCAGCCGCCGTTCCAGTGGCCGTGATCGCTGACGCTGCCGAGATGCGTGCGTGACAGCAGGCCGTAGCTCGTACGCCCGCCGCCGCTCGCGCAGTTCTCCAGTACGACGTGCGGATGCCGGGCGCGCAGCCCGTCGAGCACCCCCTGCCAGCCCGCGGCAAGCTCCAGCGCGCCTTGCCCCGGTCCGTGCGGCGTCGCATCCGGTCCCGGGACGACCTCGGTGTTGTAGTCGAACTTGAAGTACGCGTAGCCGTGGTCGACGAGCCCGTCCAGCACGCCGGCCAGGTGGTCGCGGACCTGTGGTTGCCGCAGATCGAGGAAGGCCCGGCCCGCGTCGAGCAGCGGCCGGCCGTCGCGCTGCAGCAGCCAGTCCGGGTGCTCGGCCACGAGGCGCGAGGCGACCCCGGCGACCTCGGGTTCGAGCCAGATGCCCGGTACGAGCCCGGCGTCGCTCAGGTCTCCCGCCAGGGCTTTCATGCCCGCGGGAAAGCGGCTCTCGTCGTGCGTCCAGTCCCCCGCCAGGGTCCACCAGGTGGCGATCTCCCCCTCCGGCGTCTGCGGTGAGTACCACCCGGCGTCCAGGACGAAGGTCTCGACGCCGGTGCCGGTCAGCGCGGCCGTCTGGGCCGCGACGGTGGAGGCGTCGAGCGTGTTCATGGTCGCGTGGTACTCGTTGTAGACGACTCCGCGACGCGGTTCCCGCGGTGCCTGGTGCAGCCAGCGGTGCCGGTGAAAGGCATCGACCGCCTCTGCGCGGTCACCCTCCACGGCACCGATGACGACCGGCACCGTCTCCAACTGCTGCCCTCTTCGCAGCACATGGCGCCAGTGTCCACCGGCGTAGTGGGGGCCGCCGGCCTGCGTGTAGACGGTGCCGGAGTCGGCGCCGACCTCCATGCGCCAGCTGGCGCCGGCGTCGACCTGCATGCCGTACGAGATGCCGGTCGCGCGGTCCTCGAGGACGTAGAACGGCAGTATGTGCTTCGACGACCACGAACCGGTCGTCTCCACCGACCAGGCGTTGATACAGGACTCCGGGTACAGCGCGATGTCCGTCACCGGCCGCGACCGCAGGGCCCCCTCCCAGCACCAGCCACCGTCGTAGGTGTGCAGCCACAGGGCGTCGAAATCGCCGTGTGCCGCCAGGCCGCGCAGCATGCCGCTGCTGACGTGGTCGATGGCGAGCGGCACCTCGGTCGCGCGGACGCTCGTCCAGCGGGTCAGGCAGGAAGAACCCGGCCTCGCCAGGAAGTGCAGGTCCATCTCCAGACCCTTCTCGCCCGACGAGCTGAGCACCACGTGCAGGCCACCGTCCCCCAGCCGTTCGGCCCGGTGGCTTTGGACCGTGGTGCTGTCTGTGCTGCCGCAGCCCGTCCACCGGGTGCCGTGCTGAGGGAGCGGGCGGTCGTCCCCGGCCAACTGCAGCTCGGCCTCGGCGCCGAGCCGGCCGCCGCGCACCTGTGTGAGTTCCTCGGCGCCGAGCCGGTGGCTCGGGCCGAACGCGACCTGCCGCGCCGTACCGGCGATGTCGACCGCGTGCACCACGCCTGCGGTACTGAGCAGCAGAAGCGACCCGTCGACGTCAAGCTCGGGGCGCGTCACCGCCGCCGCCCCCGGGTGGCGCAGCGACCCGTCACCGGGAGTCTCATACCACCACCTCCATCGAGGAGCGAATGCGGGTCAGCGCGTCGGCCAGCGGCGCGTCGAGGAAGAACATGTCGTTGCCTGCGGTGGCGGACCCTCCCGGCGCGATGGCCCCGAAACCGCTGGCCGCGTGGATGCAGGAGTACTCCCTGTTGTGGAACAGGAACGCCGCCGGACGGCCGACGGTGGCGACGGTACGGCTGCCGTCACGGCTGCACACCGCCACCCACGGGTCGAGGACGACATCGGGCGTGGCGTGGAATGCGGAGACGAACGGCAGGTCCGCCGCGGGAGGCGCGCCGGCGGTCGAGTAGAACTGCACGGTGGGTCTGGTGCTGTGCCGGCGCGGGACGGAGAGCAGGGGCACGGGTTCGCCGGCGATGCCGGTGAAGTGCCGTTCGCAGTCATGGTCCCTGACGTCCCGGGCGCCGCCGCAGGACAGGCAGTTGAAGGCCAGTGCGTTCTCCCAGTGGCGGTCGCTCTCGTTTTCCAAGGTGTACGACACCACGACGGCGTCGTCCAAGGACAGGTCGACCGTCATCTCGTAGGCCAGCTCGCCGGGTTGGCGTCCGGTGGCCCGCCATGTGCGGGCCTCCTGCTGCTCCCACTTCGGCACCAGCGTCGTGTACCAGACGGCGGATGCGGCATCGCCGATGGCCTCCGGAAAAGCGAGCGAGAAGCGGGCACCGGGAAAGGCGGGCACCTCGCTCACCCAGGCGCTCATGGTCCCTGCGATGGGCTCGAACTTCATCGTGTCACTCCTCAGCGGCTTCGCGCGACGCGGAAGCCGATGTAGTCCATGCGGTTCAGCGCCCAGCCCGACTGCCCGACCGCGGCCACCCGCAGGTTGGCCGGCACCGTCGTCACCCAGCTGCCGCCCTTGACGATCGCGGTCGCGGGGTCGGGTTGGTCGGCGGTCCACTCGGCGACGTTGCCGGACAGGTCCAGGACGCCGAACGGGCTGACTCCGGCCGGCAGCGATCCCACCGGGGCGGTCCCATCGGCGTCGTAGTGGGCGTGCGACGGCTCCATCTCGTCCCCCCACGGGAAGACACGGTGTTCGTCGGCCCGCGCGGCGCGTTCCCATTCCGCCGCGGACGGCAGGCGCACACCGGCCCAGGTGGCGAAGGCCTGGGCGTCGTGCAGGTTGACGTGCGTGACGGGGTGGTCGGCCACGTCCTGCGGCGGGGTGCGGCCTTGCCACCCGTCGGGTGCCCTGCCGCCGCCGTCGGCGACGAAGATCGCCCACTGCTCGTTGGTGACGGGCGTGCGGCCGATGTCGTACGCGGGCAGCGCCACCCGGGCGCCGGGCAGTTCGCCGTCGAACCAGGACGGGTGCACTGCGAAACGCTCCGCCAGGTCCTCGACCTGCGGGATCAGCGTCCCGGTATGCGCGGTCCCCGGCGGGATGGGGACCAGATCCAGCTCCAACTTGCTGCTCGACACAGTGCTCCTTCTCGTACGGTGACCCGGAGGGTTCGGTCCCTCGCGTCCGGTCCTCAGGACCGGAGGGGTGGGCGTCCCACGCGGCGATCGCCTGGGGAGAGCGAGGGCGGCCCCTGGCGAGAGAGGGGGCCGCCTGGAGGGAGCGGCGGGTGCCGCCCGGGGAGAGCGAGCGTGCCGTCGGGACGCTTCACCTCCGGCCACGCTCGGGTCTCATTCGCCCGTTCTAGTAGTCGATGGTCAGCGTCGACTGCTGGGCGTGGCGCATCTTGATGAACGTGGTGCCGTTCGCGACGTACTTGAACCCCTCCGGCGCGGCGTCGAGGTCGGTGACCGGGCCGAGACTGCGACCGTCGACCTGGACCGAACGCGGGGTGGGTATTCCGGTGATGAGGAGCTGCGACACCTGCCCCGGGAAGAACCCCAGCCTGGCGGTCAGTCTCGATGATGTGCGCTCGGTGCCGAGCACGTCGGCGGCGGTGGAGATCCGGGTGTTGGGGTGGATGAGCGCGGTCTGCACGTCGACGGGGTGGCCGAGCAGCATGACCATGGGTTTGAGGATGTCGTCGGGGTTGAGGTCGAAGTCCTTCACCGGCGTGTTGGGGACCAGGAGCCAACTGTCCGGGTAGCCGCCCTTGTACGGTTCGGTGGTCCGCTGCTGGTGCAGCGCGCTGATCACGATGGCCTCGGCTATCCGGCGCCAGGGGAACCCGCCGATGTCGGCCGGCAGGTGGAACGGCTTGGTGCAGTTCGGGTCGGCGGAGGCGTCGAGGAGACTGAGCAGGAAGTAGGCGTACACCAGGCCCACCCACTGCACCGGTCGGCCGAACCACGGGATGGTGAACATCGTCGCGCCGTAGTCGGAGATAGACGCGTACGGCATGTACGGCCGGTCGGGCGCCGACCAGGCGTACAGGAACGGCAGTCCGGTCCGCGCCCAGTAGACGGCCCGGTTCAGGTAGCGGGTCTCGCCGGTGAGCCGGTACGCCTCGGTGTAGGCGCCGATGCCGTACGCGGAGCCCAGCAGGGTCGGCGTGTGGATGGGCATTTCCCAGACGCCCACGGCGCGTGGCACGTGGAATTGTTCGATGAAGTGGAGAGCCCGCATTCCCGCCTGATGGGCGGCGGTGTCTCCGGTGAGCCGGGCATAGCGCAGGAGGCCGTGGGCGTGGACGGTCGAGACGCCCATGATCTCGGTTCCGCGTTCACCCAGGATCTCGTCTTCCGCCTCCTTGGGGTTGAACGCCCAGCCGCCTGACGGTAGTTGGGAACGGATTCTGGCATCCCTGTTCTTCTCGAACTCGGTGATGGCGCCTTCGAGGTTGCCAAGGTAGAACGGCGCGTGGAACCAGCCGCTGTACGTGCCGTCCGTGTTGCCGAGCGCGCTGCGACCATGGTTGGTGAGGACGCTCACGACGAATTCGTGCACCCGCTGGAACGCGGCCGTGCGTTCGTCGGCGTCCGTGGTCAACAGTCCGGCGATGTGCAGGTTCACCCCGTACGGCACGTATTGCACAGCCTTCTGGCCGGACCACGCCACCCATCCCTTGACCTGCGGATCCCAGAAGGACTTGAGGTAGGCGTGCCGGACGAGCGCGAGCTCGTCCTCCCAGCTGAACGGCATCGTGCCGGGCTCGGGGACGCCATGCAGCGAGTACCAGTCCTCGACGGCGGTGAGCACGTCGTCGGAGGGGTTGACGATGAAGTCGGCCGTGACGGACAGCGGCCGGCCGGCCGCTGCGGAATAGGGTGCCGTCGCCCATGGAGCGTTCTCGGGGACCGGGTTGGGAACGGCCGGGACGAACAGCGAGAGCAGATGGTTGGCCTGCCCGGCGAGCCAGTTCGGTGAGGCGAAGCGTGCGCTGGGGTACCGGTTCTGGCCGTCCCACTGCTGGTTCGTGTCCCAGGCGACCGACACGGTCGACCCGCCGCCGGAGATCGCCATCACCGGGACCGTGATCCTCAACGGATGCGGTGTGATACGGAGGTTGTCCGGGGGCCAGACATCGAGCGTGCTCGACGATCTCTCTTCCGCGACGAGCCATTCCAGCCCGGGGAAGAGCCCCATGTGTTTGGGCTTGCCGAAGCTGCCCTCGCCGGCGGTGAGCGAAGGGCCGCCGAAGGCGAGCAGTCTCGCCTGCCGGTCGGGCGTGATCGAGTACGTGGCCTGGACGGCGCGTGCGGCTGAGCCGGCGTCGTCGGAGACGGGCCTGACGGCGAGCCGCAGTTGCGAGGTCCATCGCACGCCGTCGGCGTCCGTCACCTGTCCCGTCAAGAGGACATGATCAGCGGCCAGTTGGGCGGTGTCGGGGACGATCGGCATCAGTCGGACGCCGTCGGCTGCCGGACCGACGAGGTAGCTGAGCGGCTGCGACGTCGCCATCCGCTTCCACTCCTGGCCCGTCCGGACGTCGAGGAGGAGCTGCGTGTAGCCTCCGGATCCGCGAACGACGATCGCGCGGACGTTCCTGTTCTGCAGGTGCACATGCCCTGCTTGGTCCTGGAAGACATGCACACCGCTGGGCCACCAGTGCGCGGACGGGGGCGGCACCGGGACGATGGGCAAGATCGCGCCCAATTGCTGGCGGCTGCCGGGTACCTCCATGTCGAACGTGGCCACGCCGGGTACGTCGACCGTCGGGCGCGCCGTCCAGAGCAGTTGAGCCTTGCCGTCGGGTGCGATGACGGGAGCCTGCTGGGACGCGCCCCCGGTGACGAGGGTCACCCCGCTCGGCAGCGTGATCTTCGCGGGGAAGGCCGTGGACGGCTCGCCGCCGACGTTGGACAGCTGAACGGCCAGGGTGACCTCTTCCCCCGGGCGTACCGAGCCCGGCCGTACGATCAGTGGCGCGACCGCGATTCTGGCCCCGAGTTGTTCGATACGGATGTAGTCGAACTCGATCTGGGCGCCGTCGGCGCCCGGCGGCTCCCGGTCCAGGCGGAACACCTGCACCGTTCCCTGCTGCCACAGCGCGTTCTTCGCCGCGAGATCCACCGTGTATTCGTGGAACGCGCCGTCGGCCTTGATCGGTATCTCGATCAGCTTGTCCACGCCGAGCGTCGGGGACTTGTCGGTGGCGAAGTAGACCGAGATGCTCTCACCGGCGGTCGCCCGCATCCGGAACCGGAATATGCGGTCGCGGATGCCGTTGAGGTTCAACGGCGGCGCGGTCATGTAGGGGTCGAAGCCGGTGACGCTGGTGCTGAGTGTGCCGCCGCGCACGACGAACGGCGCCAGGCCTTTCGCCGCCGTCCATCCTTCGGCGTCGCCGTCCCTGTTGAATTCCCACCCCACGGCTGTGCCGGTGGTGGTGATCGGCTGGATGAACAGGCCCCGAGCGGAATCGAACTCCCAGGGCCCGGTGTCAGCGCGCTCCGCGGCCTCGGCCGGGGTTACCCGGAAGAAGCCGCTGCCGAGCACGGCGACCGTGCCCATAGCGCCGAACTGGAGGAATTGCCTTCGTCCGATGCCATTGGTCCCCATGGGTGGTCCCTTCGTTTCAGTCTGGCTGGAGCTGTACGGGCCGCGAGACCAGCGGGGGCGGCCTTTCGGCGCGCGCGACGCCGTGACACCTTCGATGCGGGCACGTCCCCTTGCCTAGCCGGGTGTGCGCTGCTGTTCATCAGTCTCGGGCTTCGATCGGGTCGCCGATCGCGGCTGCGGCCGGTTGGACGGGCGGCCCATCGATCCGGGCGTCGCGGACAGTTCCGCAGCCCCACTGGGCTGTCTGATGAGCCGAGGCCGGGGTCTACTTTCCGGTACCGCCGCCGGCAAGCCCGCCCTGCATTCCGGCGAGGAAATGTTTGGACAGGAACACGAACAGCAGCAGCAGCGGGATGCTCGCGATGGCATATCCCGCGAACAGCGGACCGTATTCCGTCGCGTGCTGAGTCTGGAAGAACTGCAGACCCGCCGACACGGTGCGCAGATCGTTCTCCGTGACGGTGAGCAAGGGCCAGAAGAAGTCGTTCCACACGCCGATCACGGTCACCAACGCGACGGTTCCGACGACAGGGAGCGACAACGGAACCATGATGGAGACGAACATCCGCAGCCCGCCGGCGCCGTCCACGCGGGCGGCATCGAAGAGCTCCTGCGGCAGCTGCTCGACGAACGTCTTCATCAGCAGAGTTCCGAGCACCGCGCCGCCTACGAGGTGCGGGATGACGAGCACGATGCGGGTGTTGAGCAGCCCCATGTCACGCATGAGCACGAACATCGGGATCAGACTGGAGATGCCGGGCACCATGAGCAGCACCGCGACCAGGCCGAAGAGCACGTTCCTTCCGAAGAATTCGTAACGGGCGAAGACGAACGCCGCCACCATGCACAGCGTGAGCGCTCCGACACTGGAGCCGATTGCCACGACCACCGAGGTGACCAGGTACGGCTGGATCTGCTCCCAGGCCCTGGCGTAGTTGTCGAAGTGGAACGGCAGGCTGGGCATCCACCACGACTCGTAGTACTGCTGGTTGGTCTTCAGTGACGTCATGAGCATGAAAAGGAACGGGAACAGCCCGACGAACGCGATGGCACTGAGCACACCCTTGATCGCGAGCTGGTTGCGGCGCCGACGTCCGCGCGACGTGGCTGGGATCGCCCCGGTTCGCCCCAGGTCGCTCTGGTCCGGCGCGTTGTGCAGGCGGAGCCGGACCTCAGAGTCGACGGACATCGGTCGGGTCCTTTCTCCTCACGAACACGATGATGACGCTCAGGAGGATCGTCATGACGAACAGCGTGGTGGACAGTGCGGCGGCATAGCCCCATTCGTTGCCCTGGAACGCCACTCCGAGCATGCGGAGCACCGGCACCTCGGTCGCGTTGTCGGGTCCGCCTCCGGTGAGCAGGTACGCCGCGAAGCCGTATTGCAGAACGTTGATCGTCGCCAGGAACACCAGCAGTTTGAGCTGGCTCGCCATCAGCGGAAGGTCGATCGCGAAGAGCCGCCGCAGCCGGCCGCAGCCGTCGAGGGCGGCCGCCTCGAACACCTCGGCCGGGACGTTCTGCAGAGTGGTGAGAAACACCAGGAACGGAAGTCCGGCGACGAACGGGAAACCGATGAACAGCAGTGACAGCAGCGCGAACTGCGGATCTCCCACCCAGTTCTGTGCCAGAGCGTCGCGTCCGACGGCTCGCAGTACGCGATTGATGACGCCATTGTTGGGTTCGTACATCGCTGCCCAGAGCAGGACCGTGACGACCCCGGGAAACGCCATGGGCGCTATCAGGGCGGTACGGAAAAGGAATTGCGCGCGCCTGCTCTTCAGGCTGATGATGAGCTCGGCCGCGAGCAGCGGGATCGCCCACGCCACGGTGATACCGAAGAGGAAGATGACACCGAGATTGCGGAACGACCGCCACCACAGGTCGTCGTCCAGCATGGCCCTGTAGTTGTCCAGCCCGACGAAGGGCGACTCGAAGCCCGGCCGCCATTCGTAAAACGAGTGCCAGATCCCGCTGGCCGCCGGGTAGTAGGCGAACACGGTCAGCGTCGCAAAGAGGGGTATGAGGGCCAGATAGGCAAACCAGGGAAAGCGCTTCCGGCCCCTCGCCATCACTCCTCCTTCCGCGCGTCGGGTTTCGTCCTGTACCGGCCGAGCGGTCCGTCTGCTGTTCCCGCCGGTCCCTACTTCGCCCAAGGCTCGTTCCCCCACGCGCCGTCCTTGACGGCCTGGCGTTGCCCCTTGATCCAGAGGTCCTGGAGGTAACGCTGCTGTTCCGGGAGTGACTTCGTTTCCAGAAGCCATCCATCGACAAGGCTGAGCCTGGTCACACCCGGCGGCCCGATGGGCATGACCAGGGGGACCGGGTCGCCCCAGCTGCCCTCGGCGAACATCTTCGTCTCGTCGGCGCCGGAAGCGCCCTCGACCGCGGGGATGCCACCGGTGGCCCTCAGCCAGGGCTGTGCGTTCGCCGGCGAACTGACGAACTGCAGAAACTTCACGGCGGCTTCGAGCTTCTTGCCCTTGACGGTCGACGGAATCATGTAGTTGGTGCCGCCGACACCGGCCCCGAACCTCGCCGGAGCGCCACTGGCGAGCGGCGTGGACTCCTTGGTGATCTGTGGGAACGGCATGCTGGAGAAGTCGAACTTCACGCCTTGCAAGGAGGTGACACCGAAGTTGACACCCCACGCCATGCCGGCCTTGCCGGCCGCGAAGTCACGCAGTCCGACCACGGCCCCGTTGAGCCCCTCGGTGTTGCCCGACCACTGCTTGTCGACGCAGGAGTCCCACACCTTCTTGAGAAGCTGGAGCGACTCGACGGCTTCGGGCGTCTTCGGCGTCAGATCGCCGGAGAGCACTGCTTTGGCGAGCGACTTGCTGGTCACGATGGGTTCGCCCGTCGCCGACGTCGCCTTCCCGGGCTTGCCGTCCGCTGCGTAGACGTTGAGACGATCGACGTGCGCGTCGAGCAACATCCCGCTGATCGCGGTGATCGTCCAATCGGGGCCCAGGTCGGACCGGTCCATCGCGAGCGGTGTGTAGCCGGCCCCCTTCAGCTTGGCGCACCCATCGATGAGGTCCTCGAAAGTCTTGAACGGACCCGTAAGTCCGGCCTTGCCGAATGCCTCCTCGTTGTAGAACAACCCAGTCCCGGCCAGGTTGAAGGGCACGAACTCAAGCTTGCCCTCAGCGTTGCGTAGCGCCGGATTCTCGAGGCCGTAGTAGCGCTTGCGGAACGCGTCGGCCCACTTCTCGCTGCCCGGTCCGGACCTGATGTAGGGGTTGGGTCTCGCGAGGTACTCGTCGAGGGCGTGCACCGTGTGCGGCTTGTGGGGCACCTGACTGAACACCAGCTCTGGTGCGGTACCGGCGGCGAGATGCGTGGAGATCGTCTGCGCGAAGCTGTTCAGGGGCAGCACGACGGTCTTGATCTTGATATCCGGCTCCGCCTTCTGGAAGGACGCGACGAGGTCCTCCCACGGCTTACCGAACGACGAACCGCTCTCGCTCCACTGGTTCGGGCCCTCCAGGGTGATGTCCACGGTCTCACCGGACGACGAATCGTCCTCGCCGGAACCGCAGGCGGTCAGGCTCAACGCGAGGGCTGCGGTGGTTGCGGTCAGGCGCACCGCGGCCGAGCCCCGCGATCCCAGGAATCCGCTGCGTGATCGTTCGCTTAATCCCCATCTGAGCATGTGTGCACCCTTCTTGACCCCGCGACTATGCAGTCAGGGAGTGGTGTTCAGAGACGCTCTGGAACGTTTCAATGCGGTGGCGTGAACTTAGGTCCGCGCTCCATCCACTGTCAATACTGTGACCGGATTCACACAAAATCGCTGGTGCAGGCGCAGTTGGCCGAGCGAGTGAGGCCGGTCTCTCCTCGGCTCGACGTTCGCCGGTTCGTCACGGCGGCGAACGCCAAGCCCTTGTCCCCCTCGACGAACATGGGCAGACCCTGTGTTAGCTGTCGCGAAGGGGCAACAGACCGCCACCTTGCATCAGTTGGCCGTACCCAACGCCGTGCGGGGCAGAGAGGGGATCGGCCAGCGCATGATCGCTCGGCTGACATCGCAGGTCGACGGCACACGACGTCGTGCAGGCCGATCGAGCAGAAACACCTCAGCCGCCGCACACGGGACGCTACGGACCGGCGGCGTACCTTGCTGGCGCTGACGACGCGGTAAGAAGGCCGCATACCGCCCTCGCCGACATGCGGAGGATCATCAGCGAGCTGCGCGGCGTTGCCCCCGGCGAGGAGCGGGACGACGTGATGCGCGTCCTCACCCGGCGCACCCAGCGACGCAGGCCGTCCGCGCCGGCGGCACCCTGACGTTACGCGGCGGGGCTACGGGGGCGGATTCAGGTCAGGACCGCGGCATGCTGGACCTGCGCACGACGAGCTCCGGCTGGAGCACGATGCCGGTGTGCTGATGGCCATGCTCCGGGTCCGGCGGCGCGAGCTCCTGCAGCAGGAGCTGTGCTGCTAGACGGCCTATCTCCGCGGCCGGATGGCGCACCGAGGTCAACGGGATAAGGCTCGCCTCCGCGAACTCGATGTCGTCGTAGCCGACGATGGCAAGGTCGTCCGGGACGCGCACGCCCGCATCGAAGGCCGTCTGCATGACGCCCAGGGCCAGGAGGTCGTTCGCGCAGAAGACGGCCGTCGGTCGGGGTGAGAGGCCGATGAGCCGGGCCCCGGCGTCCCGGCCGGCGCTGACGTCCAGCCTCTCGGCCGGGATGTCGACAATCGCGTCGGCGTCGAGCCCCGATTCCTCCACCGCGCGGACAAGGCCCGCACGCCGATCCCGGACCTGCTGAAGATGACCGGGGCCACGCACGTAGGCGATACGCCGATGGCCGGCGGCGAGCAGGTGCCCGCCTGCGAGCATGCCTCCCAGGACGTCGTCAGCGGCCACCGAACAGGCTGTCTGCGCGTCGACCGCCCGGTCGACGATGACGAACGGGATGTTCGCGCGTCGCAGCGCCTCCCATGGTTCACCGTCAGACGCGACCGGTGCGAACAGGACACCACGCAGGCGCTGCTCGACGAAGAGCGACAGATAGGCCTGCTCGGCGGAAGCGCTCTCTGCACTGTTGCACACCATCACACCGAGGCCCGCTTCGACGGCCACCCGCTCGGTGCCCTGGGCGAGGACGGCGAAGAAGGGATTCACGGTGTCCATGACCAACAGCCCGAGCATGCGGCTCCGGCCGGCGCGCAGTTGCCGCGCCGACTCGCTGCGGACGTACCCCAGCAGGTCGATCGCCGCATGGACACGGGCTCGGATCTCGCTGGAGACGCGCTCGGGCCTGTTCAGGACGTTGGAGACCGTCCCCACGGAGACGCCCGCCTGGCGCGCCACATCCTTGATGCCCACCACTACCGACCGTCCGTTCGCCTCGAATCCGCGTGCTCGCCATCCTAGGGCCGCCACCACCTTATGCTAGATGAATCCTTTCACTAGCGAATCACTCTCACGCCCTTGACCGCTCCACGGATACCTTCTCCGACGCGATGAATCGATTCACACCGCAGGTGCTGTGTGTGCGATCAACTCCAACACACATGGAGTGATCGGCGAGCTCGCGCGTACCGCTCGCGCTTTCGCGGCCGAGGGCAGGCGGTGAGCGAGCCGGTGCTGCACGAGGTCGAGCAGATCCTTCATGCAGTCCTCGGCGACGTCGCGGAGCGGCGGGCCCTCTGGTGAGGGCGCCGGATACGGTGCGCGGTTTCACCGGCCCGGCACCGCAGCCGGGCGCCCTTCCGACGAACGGCAAGGCGATCGCCGCGCCCGTCGGCGCCGCCTCGGAGGAGGCCCGCTCCCGTGCTCGCGCGGCGGGTCCGGTCGAGGATGTCGGGCGGGCACGCCGGGAGCGCACGCAGGCCGTCGGAGCGCAGCGAGCCGAGGCCGACCGCCTCGAAGCCGCCTCCGCCGCCGGCCGGGAGCTGGCGGACTCCGCGGCCGCGGAAGTGGTCGCAGCGGAGCAAGAGGTGGCTGCCGCGAGGGAGCGGCTTGGCGAGGCCCGTTCGGTGAGCGGGAAGCGGCTGCCCTCCAACGGGAAACCGGCCGGGCGGCTGCCAAGGCCAAGGCCAAGGCGTACGTGCAGGCCACGGCGCGCGACGCCGAGAAGCTCACCAGACCCGAGGGATGAACCGCAACCGATGCCCCGATCCTTCTCTACTGCTACGCATGCTCGGATGAGCTGACTTCCATAGCGTCAAAACTTCGTGGCACCGGTCGGACATCACCGCATGTCGCCCGAATCGGTCGTGCGGCATCTCAGCAGTGCATTCACCCGCTGGATGCGAGTCATAGCGAACGACGATGACACGGAGGGTGGGCAAGGTGGGCCGCTGCAACGCATAGTCGAGGCAACTTCGCCCCGGGTTGTCGGCGCATCGCCGCCCTTGGGCGCTCCCACCACCCCGCTCTGGAGCATCGCCATGTCCGCAGCCGCCACCCAGTCCCCGCACCAGCGAACCGTGGGGCGACTCCCGGCTGTCCTGTTGATGGCCGGCAGTTGCCTGCCCGTCCTCGGAGCGGTCCTCCTCGCACCGGTTCTGCCCCGCATCCGGGACCACTTCGAGAGCGTTCCCGGTAGTGGCGCCCTGGTGCCCCTCGTCCTCACGATCCCAGCCCTGTCGATCGCCTTGCTCGCCCCCTTCGCCGGGGTCCTCGTCGACAGGCTCGGCCGGAAGCGTCTTCTGGTCGTCGCCACGGTCATGTACGCGGTCTTCGGCACGGCCCCCCTCTGGCTGGAATCCCTGGACGGGATACTCGCCAGCCGGTTCCTCGTCGGCATAGCCGAGGCCGCCATCATGACCGCCTGCACCACCCTGATCGGTGACTACTACAGCGGGGAGATCCGGGACCGCTACCTTGCCCTGCAGACCATGTGCGCCTCGGTCTCGGCAACGTTCTTCTTCGTTCTGGGCGGCGTCCTCGGCTCAGCGAACTGGCGCGCGCCCTTCTGGCTCTACGCCGTGGGCCTGCTGATCGCCCCCGCCATGGCACGTGCTCTTCCCACGGCGACGCCCGGATCGCAAAGTGACGTGGCGCACGCATCACCGGTGAAGCGTCCCTTCCCGGTCCGACGTATGGCCGGCATCTGCGTGCTGACCGTCTTCGGTGCCGTGGTCTTCTACACGGTGCCCGTCGAAATGGCCTTCCTGCTGGACGGCCTGGACGTGAACTCCACCGGCGCCATCGGAGCTGTCACGGCTGCGGCCAGCGCCGCCACCGTTCTCGGCTCCATCGTCTTCACCCGTCTTCCCGCCCGGCGTCGGCAGTCGCTTCCGGCCTTCTTCAGCATCTGTGCCACGGGCTTTCTGCTCATGGGTAGCGCCCAGAGCTTGCCCCTGCTGGTCACCGGGGCGGTGGTGAACTGCGTCGGCACGGGTCTGCTGTTGCCGGCGTTGGTGACCCGGGCCATGTCCGGCCTCGGGTTCTCGGACCGTGGACGCGGCATGGGGCTGTGGACTGCGGCGTTCTTCCTGGGCGAATTCCTCTGCCCGCTGGTTCTCCTCGGAGGCCAAAAGGCTGCGGGAAGCCTGGCGATGGCAGTGGCTCTCCTCGCTCTTCTCACCGCCCTCGTCTCAGCAGCCCTCGCGACACTGACGCGCCGGCGCCCAATGACCGCAGGTACGCCCACCACCCAGGGGTAGCGGCAGCACGTCGGCGGCGTCGCGTGCCGCCACTGGTCCACGCCGCATCACACTGCCACCCCAACTGTGCTGACCTGACAATCTGTTGACCCATTCGCATGGAGAACCGTCATGAACAGACGCAATTTCCTCACCTCCGCCATCGCGACCGCCCTCGCCGTGAGCATGGCTCCCGCTGCCGTCGGCCCGGCGATCGCGGCGACCGATCCCGCTGCAATTGCTCGGGCTGACGCCCTCCTTGCGCGGATGACGGCATCGGAGAAGGAGGCCCTGATCCGCTGCGACTTCGCCACCGTGAGCCATCTCGGGATCCCCGCCCTGTCCATGGTCGATGCGTCCGCGGGTCTGCGGGGCGAGCAAGGTGTTACCGCCTTCCCGGTGCCCGTCGCCCAAGCGGCGACCTTCGACGAGAACCTGGCACACCGCATCGGCGTCGCGCTCGGGGCCGAAGGGCGCGCCAAGGGCTACAACAACCTCCTCGGTCCGACCGTCGACCTCGTCCGAACATGGCACTTCGGACGCCAAGCCGAGAGTCTGGGCGAGGACCCGCTCCTCGCAGGTCGGCTCGGAGCAGCGCTCACCGCCGCCATCCAGAGCCGCCACGTCACCGCGACGGTCAAGCACTTCGCCGGCTACACGCAGGAAGTGGACCGCTTCTTCGTCAACTGTCTGGTCTCCGACCGGGCTCTTCACGAGGTGTACCAAGCACCGTTCCGCCACGTCATCAGCGCCGCTCCGACGACGTCCGTGATGATGGCGTACCCGAAGGTCAACGGCACTTTCGCAACCCAGAGCCCGGCCCTGTTCGACGACGTCAAGGTCCGCCTGGGCCTTCAGGGGTACACCGTCCCCGACTTCTGGGCCGGTGACGATCAGGTCGCGGCTGCCCGAGCGGGCATGGACCTCGCGGGCTTGGGCAGCGCGGGCGTCAAACTGGCACCCGGTGCGCTCGCCAACGGCACCTTCCCGCTCTCCCGGCTGAACGATGCGGCCCGCCGAATCCTCGTCACCATGTTCGCGAACGGCCTGGTCGACAACCCGGTGCCCGCCCCGGCGCAGGACGTCAGTACACGGGAGCACAAGAACCTCGCCCACGAGGCCGCCGTCTCCTCCACCGTTCTTCTCGCCAACCGCGCCGCCGCCCTTCCCCTTCCGTCCTCCCTTCGGTCACTGGCCGTCATCGGCCCGGCCGGTTCCGATGCCTTCACGGGCGTCGCGGGTTCCAGCTACGTGGACCCCGGTGACTGGACCACGCCGTTGGATGCCATCCGCTTCCGGGCGGGCGCCAGTGTCACGGTCACGCATACACAGGGGTCGACGGGCGATGTCCCCTTGGCCGTCGTCCCTTCCGGCGTGCTCCGTACCGACGGCGGAGCCGCAGGGCTCAGCGCGCGCTATTACGCGCGTGTCGACCCGACGGGCGTCCCCGCTGCCACCCGCACGGACACGACCGTCGACTTCAGTGCCGTCCCGGTGGACGCGCTGCCCGGCGTCTGGTCCGCGAGCTGGTCGGGAACCCTCACTCCGACTCACACCGGATTGCACCGCTTCTCGCTCCTGCTCGCCGGCACGGCCACGCTGAAGATCGACGGTGTCACGGTGGTCACGGGCACCCGAGGCACTCGGCGCTTCTTCCTCGGACCGTACGACTACCCCCTCCAGGGAACGGTCGATCTGACCGCCGGCCGAGCGGTGTCCGTGGAGCTCGTGTACAGCAATGCCACGGCCGACCCGGGCACGTGCGGCCTCACTCTCGGTTGGCAACCGGTCTCCGCCATTCCGACGGCCGTCCAGGCCGCGCGCGCCGCTGACGCCGCCGTCGTCTTCGCCAACCGTGTGGCGGGCGAGGCCATGGATCACGGACGGCTGGACCTGCCCGGAGACCAGAACCACCTGATCGCCGCCGTAGCAGCAGCCAATCCCCGCACCATCGTCGTCCTCAACACCGACGGTCCCGTTTCGATGCCGTGGCTGGATCAGGTCGAGTCCGTCGTGCAGGCGTGGTACGGCGGGCGGGGCATGGGGACGGCACTGGCCGCAGTCCTCTTCGGCGACAGCGATCCCTCCGGACGCCTTCCCGTGACCTTCCCGGCCGGCGCCACCCAGGGCCCGGGGGCAACCCCGGCGTCCTACCCTGGCCAGAACGCGACCGTCTCCTACGACGAGGGGACCGCCGTCGGGTACCGCTACTACGACGCCAGGGGTCAGCAGCCCCTCTTCCCCTTCGGCCACGGCTTGTCGTACACGACGTTCGCCCACGGGTCCCTTGAGGCGGCCTTCGACCCCGCCAGAAGGAGCGTGACCTTCGCGGTAACCGTCACGAACACCGGCAACCGCCACGGCACCGAGGTCGTGCAGATCTACGCCACCTTGCCCAGTGCCGCCTCGGCCGAACCGCGTCGCCTGGTCGCGTTCGGCAAGGTGTCCCTGGATCGAGGTGCCGCTCAGCGCCTCGTCTTCACCATCGCACCCGAAGACCTGATGGTGTGGAACTCGGGCAAGTGGACGCTCGTTCCCGGGCTCTACACGTTTGCTGCGGCGCGTGCGTCCCGCGACATCACCGGGCAGCGCACCCTCGCCCTTGGCTGACCACCTTCTGCCCTCCCAGTGCCCACCATGACGCCCGGCCCCGCCCGGCGCGCAGCCCGTTCCGCACCTGTGGCGATGTCGACGAAGAAGGGGTTGGCCATGTCGAGGAGGAGCAACCCCGGGTACGACCTGACAGCGGACGCCCAGGTTACTGGATGAATCGTTTTAATTGCACCACCTACCTCACCGGCAACCGGGGCCACCGCTGTGCGGAGCGCGGGCTTGACAGGTGACTGGCCAAGCTCTTAGCTTCCGGACACAACAATTGAATCGTTTCATTCGCATCCATGCCGCGGGAGCGCCCAGTGACCGACCATGCCGCCGTGAAGGCTGCCCTGAAGACCCAGGCCATCGAGACGCCGTCGTGGGCGTACGGCAATTCGGGCACCCGCTTCAAGGTCTTCCCCCAGCCCGGGGTGCCCCGCACTCCGCGGGAGAAGCTCGACGACGCCGCCAAGGTCCACGAGCTGACCGGAGCCGCGCCGAGCGTCGCCCTGCACATCCCCTGGGACCGTGTGGACGACTACGGGGCTCTCGCCGCGGACGCGGCCCAGCGAGGTCTGCGTCTGGGCGCGATCAACGCGAACGTCTTCCAGGACGACGACTACAAGCTGGGCAGCGTCTGCCACCCCGATCCGAAGATCCGGAAGAAGGCCGTCGGTCACCTCCTGGAGTGCGTGGACATCATGGACGCCACCGGGTCCAGGGACGTGAAGCTGTGGTTCGCGGACGGCACCAACTACCCCGGCCAGGACGACATCCGCGCACGCCAGGACCGTCTGGCCGAGGCCCTCGCCGAGGTCTACGGCCGGCTGGGCGAGAACCAGCGGATGCTTCTGGAGTACAAGTTCTTCGAGCCCGCCTTCTACGCCACGGACGTACCGGACTGGGGCACCGCCTACGCACACTGCCTGAAGCTGGGCGAGCGGGCGCAGGTCGTCGTGGACACCGGGCACCACGCGCCGGGCACCAACATCGAGTTCATCGTCGCGACGCTGCTGCGCGAGGGGAAGCTCGGCGCGTTCGACTTCAACTCGCGGTTCTACGCCGACGACGACCTGATGGTGGGCGCCGCGGACCCCTTCCAGCTCTTCCGGATCATGTACGAGGTGATCCGCGGCGGCGGCTTCACACCGGACGTGGCGTTCATGCTCGACCAGTGCCACAACATCGAGGCGAAGATCCCCGCGATCATCCGCTCGGTGATGAACGTGCAGGAGGCGACCGCGAAGGCCCTCCTCGTCGACCGGGACGCGCTGGCCGCCGCCCAGCGCTCCGGCGATGTCCTGGCCGCGAACGCGGTCCTCATGGACGCCTACAACACCGATGTGCGGCCCCTGCTCGCCGAGGTCCGGGAAGAGCGGGGCCTGGACGCCGATCCGGTCGGCGCGTACCACCGCTCCGGCTGGGCGCAGAAGACGGCCGCCGAGCGAGTCGGCGGCGCGCAGGCGGGCTGGGGTGCGTGAGCCCCGCCGCCCGTATCCCGACCCGACGCCACCGCCATCACGGACCTGAGGACACGTAGCGATATGACACTGCACCCGGAAGCCGCCTCTCTGCTGGAGCGCTCTCACCAGCTCGGCGCGGATGCGCGCAACACCAACTACGCGGGTGGCAACACCTCCGCGAAGGGCATCACCACCGACCCCGTCACCGGCGGCGACATCGAGCTGATGTGGGTCAAGGGCTCCGGGGGCGACCTCGGCACCCTCACGGAGGACCGGCTCGCCGTCCTGCGCCTCGACCGGCTGCGCGCCCTCGTGGACGTCTATCCCGGCGTGGAGCACGAGGACGAGATGGTGGCCGCCTTCGACTACTGCCTGCACGGCAAGGGCGGGGCGGCGCCTTCCATCGACACGGCCATGCACGGCCTGGTGGACGCCGCGCACGTCGACCACCTCCACCCGGATTCGGGCATCGCACTGGCCTGCGCGGCGGACGGCGAGAAACTGACCGCCGAATGCTTCGGCGACACGGTGGTGTGGGTCCCCTGGCGGCGGCCCGGTTTCCAGCTCGGCCTGGACATCGCCGCCGTCAAGGAAGCGAACCCGCAGGCCATCGGCTGTGTCCTCGGCGGTCACGGCATATCCGCCTGGGGCGACTCCAGTGAGGAGTGCCGGCGCAACTCGCTGCACATCATCCGTACCGCCGAGCGGTTCCTCAGCGAGCGCGGCCGACCGGAGCCGTTCGGGCCGGTCGTCAGCGGATACGAGCCGCTGCCGGAGGAGGATCGCCGGGCACGGGCCGCCGCCCTGGCTCCTCACATCCGGGCCATCGCCTCCCAGGACCGGGCGCAGATCGGGCACTTCAACGACGGCGAGGCCGTCCTCGACTTCGTCTCCCGCGCCGAGCACCCGCGGCTGGCCGCGCTGGGCACCTCCTGCCCTGACCACTTCCTGCGCACCAAGGTGCGGCCCTTGGTCCTCGACCTGCCCCCCACCGCACCTCTCGACGCGGCCGTCGCCCGCCTGCGGGAATTGCACCTCGCCTACCGCGAGGAGTACACCGCCTACTACCGGCGCCACGCGACCGACGACTCCCCCGCCCTGCGCGGTGCGGATCCCGCGATCGTGCTGGTGCCCGGTGTCGGCATGTTCTCGTTCGGCAAGGACAAGCAGACCGCTCGCGTGGCGGGCGAGTTCTACGTCAACGCGATCAACGTGATGCGCGGAGCGGAGGCCGTGTCCAGCTACCTGCCGATCGACGAGGCCGAGAAGTTCCGCATCGAGTACTGGGAGCTGGAGGAGGCCAAACTGCGGCGGATGCCCGCGCCCAAGCCGCTGGCCACCCGCATCGCGCTGGTCACGGGCGCGGGCAGCGGCATCGGCAGGGCGATCGCCCACCGGTTGGCGGCGGAGGGAGCCTGCGTGGTGATCGCCGATCTGAACGAGGACAACGCCGCGGCCGTCGCCGAGGAGCTCGGCGGCCCCGATCGGGCCGCGGCGGTCCGCGTCGACGTCACCTCGGAGCAGCAGATCACCGGCGCGTTCCAGGAAGCTGTGCTGGCCTTCGGCGGCATCGATCTCGTCGTCAACAACGCGGGCATCTCGATCTCCAAGCCGCTCCTGGAGACCACCGCCGAGGACTGGGACCTCCAGCACGACATCATGGCCCGCGGCTCCTTCCTCGTCTCCCGGGAGGCCGCGCGGATCATGCGGGACCAGGGCCTGGGCGGCGACATCGTCTACATCGCGTCCAAGAACGCCGTCTTCGCCGGCCCGAACAACATCGCCTACTCCGCCACCAAGGCCGACCAGGCACACCAGGTCCGTCTGCTCGCCGCCGAGCTCGGAGAACACGGGATCCGCGTGAACGGGGTCAACCCCGACGGTGTCGTCCGGGGCTCGGGGATCTTCGCCGGCGGCTGGGGTGCCCAGCGTGCCGCCACGTACGGCATCGAAGAGGAGAAGCTCGGCGAGTTCTACGCCCAGCGCACCCTCCTCAAGCGCGAGGTCCTGCCCGAGCACGTGGCGAACGCGGTACTCGTGCTCACCGGTGGCGACCTCAGCCACACCACCGGCCTGCACATCCCCGTCGACGCCGGCGTCGCCGCCGCGTTCCTGCGATGAGGACGGAGCCGCAGCCGTTCGCCGCGGTCGACCTCGGCGCGTCCAGCGGACGCGTCATGGTCGGCCGCGTCGGCCCCGGCATCCTGGAACTGGCCGAGACCCACCGTTTCCGCAACCGGCCGGTGCGCGCCGGTGCCACGCTGCACTGGGACATCCTCGGGCTGTACGCGGGCGTCCTCGACGGACTGCGTGCGGCCGGAACCACCACCGACGGACGCCTCGCCTCGGTCGGGATCGACAGCTGGGCCGTGGACTACGGGCTGCTCGACGACGACGGCGCCCTGCTCGGCAATCCCGTGCACTACCGGGACGCCCGCACCGAGGGAGTCCCCGAGAAGGTGTGGTCGGCGGCGCCGGCCGAGCGGCTGTACGCACAGACGGGCGTTCAGTACGCGCCCTTCAACACCCTGTACCAACTGACGGCCGCCCGCGGCACGGCGCAGCTGTCCGCCGCACGGCGGCTCCTGCTGATCCCGGACCTGATCTCCTACTGGCTGACGGGCCAGGAGGGGACCGAGCTCACCAATGCCTCCACCACCCAGCTGCTCGACCCGCGCACCGGGAGCTGGTCGTACGCCGTCGCGGATGCCGCGGGCATCGACCTCAGCCTGTTCCCGCCGCTGCGGCGTCCCGGCGATCCCGCGGGACTCCTGCTGCCCGAGGTCCTCGACGCCACGGGATTGGCCGGTCCGGTGCCGGTCACCACGGTCGCCTCGCACGACACCGCCTCGGCCGTCGTCGCCGTCCCCGCAGCGCGAGACGAACGCTTCGCGTACATCTGCACCGGCACCTGGTCGTTGGTCGGCCTGGAGCTCGACTCGCCCGTCCTGACCGAAGCAAGCCGCCGTGCGAACTTCACCAACGAACTGGGCATGGACGGGACCGTGCGCTACCTGCGCAACGTCATGGGGCTGTGGCTCCTGCAAGAGTGCATGCGGGAACGGGAATGGGAAGGCGTCGGTCTGGTTCCGCTGCTGAAGGCTGCCGCGGAGGTTCCGGGGCTCGTGTCCGTGGTGGATGCCGCCGACCCCGCCTTCCTGGCACCCGGCCGGATGCCTCAGCGCATTGCCGAGGCGTGCCGAAGGTCGGGCCAGCCGGTGCCGCGCACACCCGCCGAGACGACCCGGTGCATCCTCGACTCCCTGGCGCTCGCCCACCGTACGGCCGTGCAGGACGCACAGCGCCTCGCCGACCGGGAGGTCGACGTCGTTCACATCGTGGGGGGAGGAGCACGCAACGCCCTGCTGTGCCAGTTGACGGCGGACGCGTGCGGGCTACCGGTGGTGGCCGGTCCGGCGGAGGCAGCGGCCCTCGGAAACGTGCTCGTACAGGCACGCGCCCAAGGACTCGTCGGCGATCGGGCGGCCCTGCGGGAGCTGGTGACGCACTCCCAGCCCCTGACCCGCTACGAACCGGCCGGCGACCGGGCAGCCTGGGCCGCCGCCGACGAGCGCATCACCCCTCCCTGACCGCTGTGGGGTGGGCGCGGGCCCAAGTGTCCCTCGCGCCCACCCACGGTCCCACCGTCGCAACGAAGGAGCACCATGCGCGTCGCCCTGTTCCTGACGTGTCTGAACGACACGTTGTACCCCGACACCGGCAAGGCGGTGGTGAAGCTCCTGACCCGGCTGGGCGTCGACGTCGACTTCCCCATGGCTCAAACTTGTTGCGGGCAGGCGCACTACAACACCGGCTATCGGCACGAGGCCGAACCGCTCGCGCTGCACTTCGCCCGCGTGTTCACGGGCTACGACGCGATCGTCACACCGTCCGGCTCGTGCGCCGCAATGGTGCGCGAGTTGTACCCGCGCATGGGCGAACGGGCTCGGGCCGAGGGGCGCGGCGGGACCCTGTCCGCCGCCCTTGCCTCCGTGGTCCCCGCGACGTACGAGCTGACGGAGTTCCTCGTGGACGTACTGGGGGTGACGGACGTCGGCGCGCACTACCCGCACACCGTCACCTACCACCCGACCTGCCACGGGCTGCGCAGCCTCGGCCTGGGAGAGCGTCCGTACCGGTTGCTGCGCGCCGTCAAGGGCCTGGAGCTGGTCGAACTGCCGGGTGCGGACGAGTGCTGCGGCTTCGGCGGCACCTTCGCCGTGAAGAACGCCGACGTCTCGGCCGCGATGGGTGCCGACAAGATCCGCCACGCCGAGTCGACGGGCGCGCAGGCTCTCTGTGCGGCGGACAACTCGTGTCTGATGCACCTCGGCGGGACCATGTCCCGGCTGAAGGTGGACATGCGGCCGGTCCACATCGCGGAGATCCTCGCGAGCACGGAAGGGAGTTCCGTGCTGTGAGCGGAACCTTCGTAGGGATGCCGGCGTTCCCGAAAGCAGCCCGTGAGGCCGTGGGGGACGAGCGGCTGCGTGCCAACCTCCGGCACGCCACCCACACCATCCGCGACAAACGGGCCCGCGCCGTCGGCGAACTGGAGGACTGGGCAGCCCTGCGGGAGGCGGGGAAGCAGATCAAGGACCACACGCTCCGCCACTTGGACCGCTACCTCGTCCAGTTGGAGGAAGCCGTCACGGCCGCCGGTGGCACCGTTCACTGGGCCTGCGACGCCGCCGAGGCCAACCGGATCGTCGCGGACCTGGTGAAGGCCACCGGCGAGACCGAAGTCGTGAAGGTCAAGTCCATGGCCACCCAGGAGATCGGCCTCAACGAGGCCTTGGAGGCCGAGGGCATCCGGGCCTACGAGACCGACCTCGCCGAGCTCATCGTTCAGCTCGCCGACGACCGGCCCTCTCACATCCTGGTCCCGGCCATCCACCGCAACCGCGGCGAGATCCGCGACATCTTCCACGACACGATGGGGAAATGGGGCCGTCCGGCACCGGACGGTCTCACGGACGAACCGGCCGAGCTCGCGGAGGCGGCCCGCCTGCACCTGCGGGAGAGGTTCCTGCGCGCGAAGGTCGCGATTTCGGGGGCGAACTTCATGGTCGCCGAGTCCGGCACCCTCGTCGTCGTCGAGTCGGAGGGCAACGGCCGCATGTGCCTGACGCTTCCCGAGACCCTCATCTCCGTCGTCGGCATCGAGAAGGTCGTGCCGACCTGGCGGGACCTGGAGGTCTTCCTCCAGACCCTGCCCCGCTCCTCGACCGCCGAGCGCATGAACCCGTACACGAGCACGTGGACCGGCACGGTCGACAGCGACGGGCCGACCGCCTTCCACCTGGTGCTGCTCGACAACGGCCGCACCGACACCCTCGCCGACGAGGTCGGCCGCCAGGCGCTGCGCTGCATCCGGTGCTCCGCCTGCCTCAACGTCTGCCCGGTGTACGAGAGGGCAGGCGGCCACGCCTACGGCTCCGTCTATCCCGGGCCCATCGGTGCGATCCTCAGCCCCCAACTGCGCGGCACCACCTCCGAGATCGACGCCTCCCTGCCGTACGCTTCCTCGTTGTGCGGCGCCTGCTACGACGTGTGCCCGGTCGCCATCGACATCCCCGAGGTCCTGGTTCACCTGCGGGAGCGCGTCGCGCAGGGGGGCCCGACGGTTACCCGCGGCGAGAAGGTGGTCCTCAGGCCCGCCCGGGGGCACGCGGCGGAGCGGGCGGCGATGCGCGCGGCCCGTTGGGTTCTGGGCAGCCCGGGAGCCCTGCGCACCGGTCAGCGGTTCGCTGCCCGCACCCGCCGCCTCCACCCCCGTACGCTCCCGGGCCCGGGTCGGGCCTGGACGGCGAGCCGGGACCTTCCCGAGATGCCCCCGGAGCCCTTCCGCGACTGGTGGCAGCGTACGAACGGTGGCAAGGGAGAGGTGCAGTGAGCAGAAGAGAGATCGTTCTCGGCCGCGTCCGGCGGGCGCTGGCCGATGTGCCCACCGGCGACACCGCGTACGCGGATGCCGTCACCCGCGACTATCTGCGCGAACACGGGACGCGCACCCGGGAGGAGACCACCGCGCTCCTCGCCGAGAACCTCACCGAGTACCGGGCCGTGGTGCACCGCACCGATGCCGACGGCCTGCCGGCCCTGCTCGCCCGGCTGCTCACCGAGCGCGGTGCGACGAGCGTCCTCATTCCACCGGGGCTGCCGGCGGACTGGCTCCGGGCGGGCGAGGTCACCCGTGTCCATGATCGGGCTACGAGCACCGCCTACGAGCTGGAGAAGGTCGACAGCGTCGTCACCGGATGCGCCGTGGCCATCGCGGAGACCGGCACTCTGGTCCTGGACGGCTCCCCCGACCAGGGGCGCCGTCGCATCACGCTGATGCCCGACCATCACATCTGCGTCGTCCGTGTCCCGGACCAGGTCGTCTCCTCCCTCCCCCAGGCCCTCGAACGGCTCGATCCGGCCCGGCCGCTCACCTGGATCTCGGGACCGTCCGCGACCAGCGACATCGAGCTGGACCGGGTCGAGGGGGTGCACGGACCCCGCGCACTGGAGGTGGTACTGCTCGGCGGGCGCTGAGGCACATACAGGTGGAGGCTCCCCTCACCCCGGGGGGTGGGGGGGGGGCGACCAGGTATTGGGGGCGGGGGGTGGGGCGCGTGGGTGGGGCGGTGTGCGGGGGGGGTGCGA
>NZ_JBHXSY010000041.1:0-57595 GCF_042715295.1 Streptomyces sp. NPDC058701
TACAACCACTTCCCCCTATATCCCTACTCCCCCCGGTGTGGGTTGGTGTTTTTTTTTTATACCCCCCCCCCCGGGGGGGGGCCCCCCCCCCCCCCCCCCCCGGGCCGGGCCGGAGCAGCGGGTATCAGGCCGTGGTCTCGTCCGCCAGCGCGCGCAGCGCGAGGCGGTAGGACCCGATGCCGAAGCCCGCCACGGTCCCGGTCGCCACCGCGGCGATGACCGAGGTGTGCCGGAACTCCTCGCGGGCGTACGGGTTCGAGATGTGCACCTCGATGAGCGGGGCGGTGCGCTGGGCGGCCGCGTCCCTCATGGCGTACGAGTAGTGCGTGAAGGCCCCCGGGTTGATCACGACGGGGATCTTGCCGTCGGCCGCCTCGTGCAGCCAGCGCACGATCTGCCCCTCGTCGTTGGTCTCGCGGACCTCGACGTCGAATCCGAGCTCCTCCCCCAGCGTGCGGCAGCTCTCGACCAGCCCGGCGTACGAGGTGGCCCCGTACACGTCGGGCTCGCGGGAGCCGAGCCGGCCCAGGTTGGGACCGTTCAGCACGAGGACGCGGCGGCTCACGCGGCGACCTCGCCGTACGCGGCCACGAGCACGGCCGGGTCGGGGCCCTCCAGGACGGTCGGCTTGGCCAGCCCGTCGAGGACGATGAACCGCAGCAGGTCGCCGCGGGACTTCTTGTCGAGCTTCATGGTCTCCAGCAGCTTGGGCCACTGGTCGCCGCGGTAGGTCAGGGGCAGACCCACCGCGGCGAGGACCGCCTTGTGCCGGTCGGCGGTCGCGTCGTCGAGGCGGCCCGCCAGGCGGCCCAGCTCGGCGGCGAAGACCATGCCGACGGAGACGGCGGCGCCGTGGCGCCACTTGTAGCGCTCGTTCTTCTCGATGGCGTGCGCGAGGGTGTGGCCGTAGTTGAGGATCTCGCGGAGCCCGGACTCCTTGAGGTCGCTGGAGACCACGTCGGCCTTGACCTGGATGGAGCGGACGATGAGCTCGGCCGTGTGCGGGCCGGCGGGCGTCCGGGCCGCCTCCGGGTCGCCCTCGATCAGGTCGAGGATCGCCGGGTCGGCGATGAAACCGGCCTTGATGATCTCGGCGAGGCCGCTGACGTAGTCGTTGACCGGCAGCGAGTCCAGGGCCGCCAGGTCGCAGAGCACGCCGGCCGGCGGGTGGAAGGCGCCCACGAGGTTCTTGCCCTCGGCGGTGTTGATGCCCGTCTTGCCGCCGACGGCCGCGTCGACCATCGCCAGGACGGTGGTCGGCACGGCGATCCAGCGCACCCCGCGCAGCCAGGAGGCCGCGACGAAGCCCGCGAGGTCGGTGGTGGCGCCCCCGCCGACGCCGACGATCACGTCGGTGCGGGTGAAGCCGGACTGCCCCAGTGCCTTCCAGCAGTACGCCGCCACCTCGATGGTCTTGGCCTCCTCGGCGTTCGGCACCTGGATGGCGACCGCCTCGTAGCCCTGCCCCGCCAGGTCGTCGCGCAGTGCCTCGCCCGTCGAGGCCAGGGCCTCGGGGTGGATCACGGCGACCCGCTGGGCCTTCGTACCGATCAGGGTGCCGAGTTCGCCGAGCAGCTGCCGGCCGACCAGCACGTCGTACGCGGCGTGTCCGGCGCTGGCGCCGACTTGGATGCGCGTCACCTGGTCTGTCATACGTCCTTCAACTCCAGAGCGTCGAGGACCGCCTGGGCGACCTCTTCGGGGGTGCGGTCGTCGGTGGCCACCACGACGCGCGCGACTTCGGTGTACAGGGGGCGCCGGGCGTCCATCAGCTCGCGCCACTGGCGGCGCGGGTTGACCGCGAGCAGCGGGCGCGCGGCGCCGAGCCCCACGCGCCGTACGGCCTCCTCGACGTCCATCGACAGGTAGGCGACGGGCAGCCCGGCCAGCAGCTCTCGGGTGCCCCCGTCGAGGACGGCCCCGCCGCCGAGGGCGAGGACTCCGGTGTGCTCGGCGACGGCGGCCGCGACGGCCTGCCGCTCCAGGGCGCGGAAGTACGGCTCGCCCTCGTCGACGAAGAGGTCGGAGATCTCCCGGCCCTGGGCGGCGACGATGTCGGCGTCGGTGTCCCGGTAGGGGACGCCGAGCCGGTCGGCGAGCAGCGCGCCGACCGTGGACTTGCCGGACCCCATCGGGCCGACGAGGACGACCAGTGGTCCGCCGGTCACCGGATCTGCAGGTTGTCGAGGTAGGACCGCACGTTGCGCCGGGTCTCGGGGACCGAGTCCCCGCCGAACTTCTCGACGACGGCGTCGGCGAGGACCAGCGCGACCATGGCCTCGGCGACGATGCCCGCGGCCGGGACGGCACAGACGTCGGAGCGCTGGTGGTGGGCCACCGTCGCCTCACCGGTCGCCACGTCCACGGTCGCCAGCGCGCGCGGCACGGTCGCGATGGGCTTCATCGCGGCCCGTACGCGCAGCAGTTCGCCGGTGGTCAGACCGCCCTCGGTGCCGCCGGAGCGGCCGGTGGTGCGCTTGAGGCCGTCGGGGGTGGAGACGATCTCGTCGTGGGCCTGCGAGCCGGGCACGCGGGCCAGGTCGAAGCCGTCGCCGACCTCGACGCCCTTGATGGCCTGGATGCCCATCAGGGCTGCGGCGAGGCGGGCGTCGAGGCGCCGGTCCCAGTGCACGTGCGAGCCGAGGCCGACGGGCACTCCGTACGCGAGGACCTCGACGACGCCGCCGAGGGTGTCGCCGTCCTTGTGGGCCTGGTCGATCTCGGCCACCATCGCCTTGCCGGCGTCGGCGTCGAGGCAGCGCACCGGGTCGGCGTCGAGCCGGTCCACGTCGGCGGGGGTCGGGTAGAGCCCGTACGGGGCCTTGGCCGCAGCCAGTTCCACCACGTGCGAGACGATCTCGATGCCGGCGACCTCCTTGATGAAGGACCGGGCGACGGCGCCGAGGGCGACGCGGGCGGCCGTCTCACGGGCACTGGCGCGCTCCAGGATCGGGCGGGCCTCGGAGAAGCCGTACTTCTGCATCCCCGCCAGGTCGGCGTGACCGGGGCGGGGACGGGTCAGCGGCGCGTTGCGGCCGGTTTCCTTGAGCAGCGAGGGGTCGACCGGGTCGGCCGACATCACGGTCTCCCACTTGGGCCATTCGGTGTTGCCGATCATGACCGCGATCGGCGAACCCTGCGACAGCCCATGACGGACGCCGCCGAGGAAGGTGATCTCGTCCTGCTCGAACTTCATCCGGGCGCCGCGGCCGTAGCCGAGCCGGCGCCGGGCCAGGTGGTCGGCCACCAGCTCCGTGGTGACGGGGACGCCGGCGGGAAGGCCCTCCAGCGTCGCTACCAGCGCCGGTCCGTGCGACTCCCCGGCGGTCAGCCAACGCAACCTGCTCAACGATGCTCCTCATGCTCGCGCCTGGTACAGCGACGGCGCGAACGGGTGCGCGGCCCGGACCCGCCGTACCCGATCCTCCCATGGCCCGGCCGGTGCCCGGCCCTCCGGTCCAGCTGTCGGACGGCCGCGCACCCGGGGATGGACGAAGATCGGCCGGTGCGGGGGGCCGCGGGGTCCAGCGGGGCGGTGTCAGTGGCGGGCCAGCAGCGCGGCCCCGCCCGCGGCCCGCATGGCCGCCAGCGGCGCCGGGGCGTGCCCCGTCATCTGCTCGACCTGGAGGACCGCCTGGTGGACCAGGAGGTCCAAGCCGCCGAGGAGGGTGCCGCCGCGCCCGGTCCAGGCCGCGGCGAGCGCGGTCGGCCAGGGGTCGTACAGCACGTCGAAGAGGGTGCCCGGGGCGTCCGGTACGGCGGCGGCCAGGGCGTCGGTGGCGCCGGCCGGCGTAGTGGCGATCACCAGCGGCGCCGCCAGCGCCCGGGCCGCGTCCGACCAGTCCGCCGTGCGGACGGAGACCCCGAGGCGCTCGCCCCAGTGCCGCATCTCGTCCGCGCGGGCCCGCGAGCGGACGTACGCCGTGACCTCGCCGGTGCAGATCCGCCCGAGGGCGGCGAGGGCGGAGGATGCGGTGGCGCCCGCGCCGAGGACGGCGGCGGACGGCACCTCGTCGATGCCGCGCTCGTGGAGCGCGGCGACGATGCCCGGGATGTCGGTGTTGTCGCCGAGGCGCCGGCCGTCCTCGGTGAGGACGACCGTGTTGACCGCCTCGACCGAGGCGGCGGTGGCGCTGATGCCGTCGAGGAGCGGGATGACCGCCCGTTTCAGCGGCATCGTCAGCGACAGCCCCGCCCACTCGGGGCCCATCGCCGCCAGGAACCCGGGGAGCGCGGCCTCGTCGACCTCGAAGCGGTCGTAGGTCCGGCCGTCGAGGCCGAGCTCCCGGTAGGCGGCACGGTGCAGCACCGGTGAGAGGGAGTGCTCGATGGGTGATCCGAGCACCGCTGCCCGTATCCGTGACATGTCCTGCTACCCGCCGTTCTTCTGCTTCTGCCGCTCGAGGAACTCCGCGGCCAGCTTCTGGTGCTCCTCGTAGGTCTTGGTGAAGGTCGTCTTGTCGCCGTCGACCGATACGAAGAACATCCAGCCGCCCTCGTCGGGGTCGAGCGTGGCGTTGAGCGCGTCGGCGCCGGGGTTGCCGATGGGGGCCGGCGGCAGTCCCTTGACGAAGTGCGTGTTGTAGGGGTGGTCGAAGGCCCTGGCCTCCTTGAGCGAGAAGTTGATCTCGCTCGTCCCCTTGATGTAGTTGTACGTCGAGTCGAACTCGAGCTTCTGGTTGGTGACGTCGTTCGTCTTCTCGAGGCGGTTGTAGACCACCTCCGCCATCTTCCGGAAGTCGTCGTGGTTCTTGCCCTCGGCGTTGACGAGGCTCGCGACCGTGACCACCTGGAGCGGGTTCTCCAGACCCAGGTCCTTGGCCTTGCCCTCGATGCCCAGCTCGGTGTACTTGTCCGTCGCGTTCTTGACCATCTGCCGGAGCAGGGACTCGGGCGTGCTGTCCTGGCTGAGGTCGTAGCGCGCCGGGTAGAGGAACCCCTCCAGCGGGTCCATGATCTTCGGGTTGTTGTTCGCCCAGGCGGGCAGGCCGAGGTTCTTGACCTCGCGCTGGGCGATGCCGCGGGTGGTGCCCTCGGGCTTCTTCAGCTTCTTGTCGATCGCGTCGTAGACCTTGGCGTTGCGCCAGCCCTCGGCGATCGTCAGGACGTTCAGCTTGGACGGGTCCGTCATGAACTCGACCGCCGACGCCGCCGACATCCCCTTCTTGAGCGGGTAGACGCCGGGCTGGATCTTGCTGCCGTCCGGGTTGGCGGTGGCCGCGTCCACGAAGGCCTGGGCGCTGGCGACCACCCCGGCCGCCTTGAGGATGCGGCCCATCTGGCCGAGTCCGGCACCCTGGGGGATCGTCACCTCGACGGTCTCGCCGGAACCCTCGCCCGCGAAGTCCGCGGCGGAGCCGAACCGGTCCTTGAGGTAGGTGTAGCCGTAGTACCCGCCGCCGCCGACCACACCGATGATCACCACGGCGGCGATCAGGCAGGCCGCGCCGCTCCGCCGCTTGGGCTTGCCGCCCTTGGAGCGGCCGCCCCGGCGCCCGTCGCCGGGCTCGTCGCCGTCGTCGCCCCCGGCGAAGAGGCCTTCGGCCCCGTCGGCCGCCGCGTCGTCGGGGAGCTCCTCGACCGGATCGGGCTCCAGGTGCCGGCGGCCCGGGGGCTGCGGCGGCGGGAAGGCGTCGGGAGTGGTGTACAGGTCCGGGGTCTCGCCGGGGTAGCCCGCGACGGGCTGCTGGGCGTACGGGTCCGTCCCGGCGTACGCGTCCGTCTGCGCGGCGGCGGCGACGTACTGGCCCTGGCCGGTGTCCCAGCCCTGGGAGTCGTACACCGACGGCTGCTGGGGCTGGGCCTGGGGGTACGCCTGCTGGGCGGCGTACATCTGCTGGTGCTGCTGGTCCTGCCGGTGCTGCTGCTGGGCCTGCGCGTACTGCTGCGCCTCGCCGAACGGGGGTTCGGCGGTGTACTGCTGCTGCCCGGGGTGCTGCTGGTACTGCTGTTCCTGCTGTTCCAGATACTGCTGCGGTGCCTGGAACTGCTGCGGATCGCGGTAGTCCGGGTCCTGGTACTGCTGCTGCCCGTACTGCTGCTGCTCCTGGTACTGCGGCTCCTGTGGGTACGGCTGCTGCGGGGCACCACCGTAGGGCGCCTGGCCCTGCTGGCCCTGCTGGGTCTGGTGCGCGGTCCACCCCTGGTCCCCGTACAGGGGGTCCTCGGGGTGCCACGGTTCGGAGCCGCGGCCCCGTCCATACTCAGTCATCGGTCCCCTAGAGCCGCGAGACGAAGGCCGCGGATTCGGTACTCCGCGACACCCGGTTCCGCCTCTTTGGTGGTAGGCGACGGCTTGTTCGAATGCCGTCTCATCGCGCGGAACGTTACCGTATCGCGATCAGACAACCACTTCGACGCACTCGCCAGGCGGATTACCTGATACCCGTTCGGTCTCCAAAGCGTTCTGCAGGATCACCACCGCGGCCGCCTGATCGATGACCGAACGGCCCTTCTTCGCGTTCCTCCCCGAGGCCCGCAGACCCTGGGCGGCGGTGACCGTGGTCATCCGCTCGTCCACCAGGCGCACCGTCACCGGCTTGATGCCCCTGGCCAGTTCGTTCGCGAAGGCGCGCACCTTGGCCGCGGCCGGCCCCTCCCGCCCGCTGAGCGAGCGGGGCAGGCCGACCACGACTTCGAGGGGTTCGTACTCCGCGACGAGCTGCCGCAGCCGCCGGTGGGCGAAGGGGACGTCCCGGCCCGGCACGGTCTCCACCGGCGTGGCGAGCACCCCGTCGGGGTCGCACGAGGCGACCCCGATCCGGGCGTCCCCGACATCGACGGCGAGCCGGCGGCCACGGCGCAGCGTCATCAGGCGGTCTCGCCCACGAGGCGCTCGACGGCGGCGATGGCGTCACCGACGGCGGCCGCGTTCTGTCCGCCGCCCTGGGCGACGTCCGGCTTGCCGCCGCCTCCGCCGCCGAGGGTCTTGGCCGCGGCGCGGACCAGGTCGCCGGCCTTGAGACCGCGCTCGCGGGCGGCCTCGTTGGTGGCGATGACGGTCAGCGGGCGGCCGCCCGCCACGGTGAACAGGGCCACGACGACCGGGCGGTCGCCCTGCCCCGACATCTGACCGATCCGGCCGCGGACGTCGAGGACCAGCTTGCGCAGGTCGTCGGCGCCGGTGCCGTCGGGCACCCGGCCGGTGACCACGGAGACGCCGCGTACGTCCTGGGCACCGGCGGCGAGTCCGGCGGCGGCCTGCAGGACCTTCTCCGCGCGGAACTTCTCGATCTCCTTCTCGGCGTCCTTCAGCTTGCCGAGCATGGAGGCGATCTTCTCGGGCAGCTCCTCCGGGCGCCCCTTGACCAGCTCCTGGAGCTGGGCGACGACCGTGTGCTCCTTGGCGAGGAAGTTGTACGCGTCCACGCCGACCAGGGCCTCGACGCGGCGCACGCCGGAGCCGATGGAGGACTCGCCGAGCAGCTTCACCAGGCCCAGCTGGGCGGTGTTGCCGACGTGGGTGCCGCCGCACAGCTCCTTGGAGAAGTCGCCGATGGTCACGACGCGCACGCGCTCGCCGTACTTCTCGCCGAACTCGGCGATGGCGCCCTGCTTCTTCGCCTCGTCGATGCTCATGATCTCGGCGGTCACGTCGAGCTCGCGGGAGAGCACGTCGTTGATCTTCTGCTCGACGTCGGTCAGCACCGAGCCGGGGACGGCGTTCGGGGAGCCGAAGTCGAAGCGGAAGCGGCCCGGCGAGTTCTCGGAGCCGGCCTGGGCGGCCGTGGGCCCGAGCGCGTCGCGCAGCGCCTGGTGCGTCAGGTGGGTGGCCGAGTGGGCGCGGGCGATGGCCCGGCGGCGGTGGACGTCGATGGCGGCGTACGCGGAGGCGCCCACCGTCACCTCGCCGACCTGGACGGAGCCCTTGTGCACGGAGACGCCCGGGACCGGCTGCTGCACGTCGCGCACGACGATCACGGCGCCGGAGTCGAGCCTGATGCGGCCCTGGTCGGCGAGCTGGCCGCCGCCCTCGGCGTAGAAGGGGGTGCGGTCGAGCACGACCTCGACGTCGTCGCCCTCGGAGGCGGCGGGCGCGGAGACGCCGTTGACCAGGAGACCGACGATGGTGGACTCGCCCTGGGTGGTGGCGTAGCCGGTGAACTCGGTGGCGCCGGAGCCGTCGGCGATCTGCCGGTAGGCGGACATGTCCGCGTGCCCGGTCTTCTTGGCCTTGGCGTCGGCCTTGGCCTGGTCGCGCTGCTGCTGCATGAGGCGGCGGAAGCCGTCCTCGTCCACGGAGAGGCCCTGCTCGGCGGCCATCTCCAGGGTCAGGTCGATCGGGAAGCCCCAGGTGTCGTGGAGCAGGAACGCCTTGTCGCCGGCCAGGACCGTGCCGCCGGTGGCCTTGGTCTCGGTGATGGCGGTGTCGAGGATGTTCGTGCCGCCCTTGACGGCCTTGAGGAAGGCGGCCTCCTCGGCGAGCGCGACGGTCTCGATGCGCTTGCGGTCGGTGACGAGCTCCGGGTACTGCAGGCCCATGGTGTCGACCACGACGCCGATGAGGTCCTGGACGACCGGCCCGGTGGCACCCATGAGGCGCATGTTGCGGATGGCGCGGCGCATGATGCGGCGCAGCACGTAGCCGCGGCCCTCGTTGCCGGGGGTCACGCCGTCGCCGATGAGCATGGCCGAGGTGCGGATGTGGTCGGCGACCACGCGCAGCGAGACGTCCGTACCCTGGGCGGCGCCGTAGCGCACGCCGGTCAGCTCGGTGGCCTTGTCCATGACCACGCGCAGGGTGTCGGTCTCGTACATGTTCTGCACGCCCTGCAGGATCATCGCGAGACGTTCGAGGCCGAGACCGGTGTCGATGTTCTGCGACGGCAGGTCGCCGAGGATCGGGAAGTCGTCCTTCCCGTCGCCGGCGCCGCGCTCGTACTGCATGAAGACCAGGTTCCAGATCTCCACGTAGCGCTCGTCGTTGACGGCCGGTCCGCCCTCGACGCCGAACTCGGGGCCGCGGTCGTAGTTGATCTCCGAGCACGGGCCGCAGGGGCCGGGGACGCCCATGGACCAGAAGTTGTCCTTCTTGCCCAGGCGCTGGATGCGCTCGGCGGGGACGCCGATCTTCTCGCGCCAGATCTGCTCGGCCTCGTCGTCGTCGAGGTAGACGGTGATCCAGAGCTTCTCGGGCTCCAGGCCGTAGCCGCCGTCCGCCACGGAGCTGGTGAGCAGCTCCCAGGCGTACTGGATGGCGCCTTCCTTGAAGTAGTCCCCGAAGGAGAAGTTGCCGCACATCTGGAAGAACGTGCCGTGGCGGGTGGTCTTGCCGACCTCTTCGATGTCCGGCGTGCGCACGCACTTCTGCACGCTGGTGAGCCGGGGCGCGGGCGGCTTGACCTCGCCCAGGAAGTACGGCTTGAACGGGACCATGCCCGCGGGCACCAGCAGCAGAGTCGGGTCGTCCGCGATGAGCGACGCCGAAGGGACGACGGCGTGACCGCGCTCCTCGAAGAAGCTCAGCCAGCGGCGGCGGATTTCAGCCGACTCCATCAGTGGTCCTCATTCCGGTTGTACGAAAACTTCGGTCGTTCGGTGGTCTTGTCGTGCTGGTCGGGCTCGATGGCCCGCAGCCGCCGCGGCCCGGGCAGGGCGGTGACGTTGTCGGGCCGGTCGGGGTCCTGGTGGAGCCCCAGTGCGTCGTTCAGCTCGTCCTCGCGCTGCGTCATTCCCGCCTTGACGTCGAGGGCGAAGTCCTTGAGGCGGTGCCCCGCCTCCACGGCCTTGTCGGCGGCCTGGACGGCGAGGCTCTCCGGCGTCAGCTTCTTGAGCTGGCGGTTGACCTTGGTGGTGGCCCATACGCCGGCGGCTGCGCCGGCGGTGAACCAGAAGGCTCGGCGGAACATCGGAGTCTCAGCCCTTCTGCTTCCGGCGCCTGGCCGACGGCACCGTACGGCCGACGATCACGGTGCGCCGGGATGTCTTGCGCGGCGTACCGGCCGGTGCCGGGTCCGTCTTGCCCAGTGCCTTGCGCACCCCGTAGCCGAAGGCCGCGACCTTGACCAGCGGCCCGCCGAAGGCGGAGGCCACCGTGGAGGACAGGGCGGAGGCGTTGGAGGTCACCTCCTGGACGTCGCTCGCGATCGCGTCGACCCGGTCGAGCTGGGTGCGCGCGGAGCGGACCGTCGTGGAGGCGTCGGCGAGCAGCGGGACCGCCTGCTCGGTCACCTCGGCCACCAGCTTGCCGGTCGCCTTGAGCACCTGGGCCAGCCTCACCAGCACCACGGCGAGGAAGGAGACCAGGATGGCCCAGAAGACGGCCACGAGGATCCCGGCCACCTCTCCACCTGACACGTCACACCGCTCTCTGTCTGTACTCGGATGCCGGCTGTACTGCACCTGCCCATGGCCCTACGACCCTATCGCGCCGGAGATCCCCGCCCATACCGGAATACCGGCGGCGGCGCGAGCGCCTTGTACGCAGAGCTCCGTGAGCAGTACCCTCCGTATCCCATGCGACACAGACCCCTCCGCAACACCGCCCGGGGCAATCTTCCCTCGGAGCTGGGCCGATTCGTCGGGCGGGGTGCCGAACTCGCCGGGCTGGGCCGGCTCCTGGAGTCCTCCCGGCTCGTCACGGTGACCGGTGTGGGCGGGGTGGGCAAGTCCCGGCTGGTGCTCGCAGCGGCCCGGTCGGCGGCGGACGCGGGGCAGGAACGCCACCGCGACGGCGTGTGGCTGGCCGAGCTGGCCTCCGTACGGGATCCGGCGCTGCTGGAGGTCGTGGTCGCGGAGGCGCTCGGGCTGACCGACCACACCACCCGGCCGCCGCGGGCCGTGCTGACCGGGCACCTGGCGGGGCGGCGCCTGCTGCTGGTCCTGGACGGCTTCGAGCAGCTGGTGGACGAGACCGCCGCCCTGGTACGGGAGCTGCTGCGCGCCTGCCCCGGCCTGCGGGTGCTCGCGGCGGGCCGGCGCCCGCTGGACCTGGACGGGGAGCGGGCGTTCCCGCTGGCCCCGCCGGCGCCCGAGGAGGCCCTCGCGCTGCTGGCCGAGCGGCTCCGGGCGGCCGATCCCGCCTTCGCGGTGACCGTGGCGAACCGGCCCGCGCTGGTCGAGCTGTGCGCCCGGCTCGACGGGATCCCGCTGGCCCTGGAGCTGGCGGCGGCCCGGCTGCGGACCCTGTCCCCGGAGCAGGTGCTGGCCCGGCTGGAGGACCGCTTCGCGCTGCTGACGGGCGGGGCGCGCGGGGGACTCCCCCGGCACCGGGCGCTGCGCACGGCCATCGGCTGGAGCCACGAGCTGTGCACCGCCGCGGAGCGGCTGATGTGGGCGCGGCTGTCGGTGTTCGCCGGGCAGTTCGACCTCGACGCCGCGGAGTACGTGTGCGCGGGGCCGGACCTGCACGCGGACGACGTGCTGGACCTGGTCGGGGAGCTCCTGGCGCAGTCCCTGCTGGTGCGGGAGGAGACCCCGGCCGGGGTGCGCTACCGGATGCTGGAGACCGTACGGGCGTACGGCGCGGGATGGCTGGAGTCGCTCGGCGACGCCGGGCGGCTGCGGCGGCGGCACCGGGACTGGTACATGGGACTGGCCACCTGGTGCGAGCTGGACTGGTTCAGCCCGCGCCAGGAGGCGGTGGCCGCGCTGGTGGAGGCGGAGCTGCCGAACCTGCGGCTCGCGCTGGAGTGCTGCCTGGACGAGCCGGACGAGGCGCACCTGGGCCAGTACCTGGCGGGAACCCTGTGGTTCTACTGGGCCGGCTGCGGCCGGCTCACCGAGGGCCGGCACTGGCTGGACCGGTCGCTGGAGGCGGCCGAGCAGCCGGTGGAGTACGAGGCCTCGCGGCTCAAGGCGCTGTGGGTGCTCGGCTACGTGGCGGCGCTGCAGGGGGACGCGGTGGCGTCGATGAGCGCCCTGTACGAGTGCCGGGACGCGGCGGCGCGGACGGACAACGCGGTGGCGGCCGCCTACGCGGTGCACCGGCTGGGCTGCCTGGCGCTGGTCTCGGACGACATGGCGCGGGCCGGGGAGCTGCTGGGCGGGGCGCTGCAGCGGTACCGGGCGGCCGGGGAGCTGAACAGCAACGTCCTGATGTGCCAGGTGGAGCTGGCGATGGCGCTGGCCTTCCAGGGGGACCTGGCGGGTGCGGCGACGCTGTGCGGCGAGGTGCGGGAGATCTGCGAGGAGCGCGGGGAGCGCTGGACGAAGGCGTACGCCCTGTACGTCCTCGCCTACGCGGCCCTGGACGCGGGGGGCGCGGCCGAGGCGCGGCGGCTGCTGACGGAGAGCGTGGCGATCAACCACGCGTTCCACGACCTGGTGGGGCTGGTGCTCGCGCTGGAGCTGCTGGCCCTGGTGACGGTCGCGGAGGGCGATCCGGTGGAGGCCGCGGTGCTCCAGGGCGCGGCGGAGCCGATGTGGGGAGGGGTGGGGCTCCAGCTGTTCGGCTCGGGGTACTTCAACGCGCCGCGGCTGATGTGCCGGGAGCGGGCCGGTGAGCTGCTGGGCGCCGAGCGCTACGCGGCGTACGCGGCCGAGGGACGGGTGCTGAGCCGGGAGGCGCTGGTGGTGCGCGCGCTGCGCGGCCCCGGGGAGCGGGGCGGTACGGCCTCCTCGCCGCGCCCGGCCTGGCGCGGCGGCGCGCGGGGCTCCCGGGTGTCGCGCCGGGCGGCGGCCGACCAGCAGTAGCGGGCCGCGCCGGGGAGGGACGGGGTCCGGGTACGGGAAAACCCGCCGTCCCCCGAAGGGGACGACGGGCTTCGACCAGCCTGTGAGGGCTACGCCTGCGTCAGCGGGCGTAGTACTCGACGACCAGCTGCTCGTCGCAGATGACCGGGATTTCCTTGCGGTTCGGGTCGCGGTCCAGGCGGAAGGCCAGGGCCTTCAGGTTGACCTGCAGGTAGCGCGGGGTCTCGCCCTCGCCTGCGTAGCCACCCTCACGGGCGACCTGGAACGGAACCTTCTCGCGGCTGCGCTCGCGCACCGTGATGACGTCGTCCGGACGGACGCGGAACGACGGCTTGTCGACCTTGTCGCCGTTGACCTCGATGTGGCCGTGAACGACCATCTGGCGGGCCTGGTAGATGGTGCGGGCGATGCCCGAACGCAGGACCAGGGCGTCGAGGCGACGCTCGAGCTCGACGACCAGCGCCTCGCCCGTCTTGCCTTCGGCCTTCTTGGCGCGGTCGTACGCGCGGGCCATCTGACGCTCAGAGATGTCGTACTGAGCGCGCAGACGCTGCTTCTCCAGCAGACGAACCTTGTAGTCCGAGTTCTGCTTGCGGCCACGGCCGTGCTCGCCCGGCGGGTAGGGGCGGGCCTCGAAGTACTTGACGGCCTTCGGGGTCAGCGCAATGCCGAGGGCACGCGACTTCTTGACCTTGGGTCGCTTCTGGTTCACGTGGAACCTACCTCCATGTAAGTTAGGTGAGGCTTACCTTAGCGAGGAGGACGTAATGTCTCGACCACATGGGATCCCCCTGCCCAGTGCGCGTCGAAGTTCAGATTCCAACGAAACGGAATCTGCTTTCGACGACGATAAGCAAGGTCAGCCGCGTCCCAGGGAAGGCGTTCGGCAGCTCACCGGAGCCGAACGCGTACGAACCCTCGTAGAGTCCAACGCCTCAGTATCCCTCACTCTGCGGGGTGCTCACGACAGTCACGAGCCGACGGAGTTCGGGACGGGGATGCCGGCCGCACGGACCGTCACCCCGGACGGGGACGTGATTCTCCTTGTTTCCGGGGAATCCGCGGCTGCCAGGGCAGCCGCTCACGCCCAGGACGACGACCTCACCGCCGTGATCGAGATCACGGACGTGGCGCCGGTGTCCGTGCCCCATCGTATCCGAGGCCGCGCATGGCTGGCCGGGTGGCTGACCGCGGTGCGCGGGGACGAGCGCGCGGCCTGCGCGGCGCTGCTCGCCGAGCGCCACCCGGTGGGCGAGCTGCTGGGGATGTCGGAGTCCCTGGACGCCCCGTACACCGGGCGTCCGGCGTGGATGCTGCTGCGCCTGGAGGTCGGCGAGATCTCGGTGGACGACCTGTGGGGCGCCGAGCACGTCGAGCCGGAGGACCTGGCCGAAGCGGAGCCGGACCCGATGGTGGCCCACGAGAGCGAATTGCTCCAGCACCTGCACGCGGCCCACGGCGACCGGCTGGGCGGGCTGTGCGGGCTGCTGGGCGCGCGCGGGGCGGACGGCGTGACCGCCGTCCCGCTGGCCCTGGACCGGCTCGGCCTGCGCGTGCGCTTCACCGGCGGCGCGTCCGGCCCGTTCGACGCCCGCTTCGACTTCCCGGACCCGGTGACGGACATCTGCGGCCTGCGCCGGGCGGTGCACACCCTCTTCTCGGCGGCCTCCCGCTAGGCCGTGGCGCGGGCTTCTCGGGCCGAGCCGCCGTCGCGGCGGTGGGCGGAGCACGAGGTCTACGGCCGGAGCCTGGGCGGGACCGGTGTCCGCCTCCCGCCGGGCCGGGGGCGTCTGCGTCAGGAGCCGCCGCGCAGCCGCTCCCGTACCTTCTCCACCACGTCGGCGTAGCGCGCCTCGGCCCCGTACCGGGTGGGCTCGTAGTACCGCTTGCCGTGGATCTCGTCCGGCGCGTACTGCTGGGCGGCGATGGCGCCCGGCACGTCGTGCGGGTAGACGTACCCCTGCGCGTGCCCCAGCTTGGCCGCGCCCTTGTAGTGCCCGTCCCGCAAGTGCGTCGGAACCGAGCCCGCGAGGCCCGCCCGGACGTCGGCCAGCGCCGCGCCGATCGCGGTGGTCGCCGTGTTCGACTTGGGGGCCAGGGCCAGGGCGATGGTGGCGTGGGAGAGGGTCAGGGCGGCCTCCGGGAAACCGATCATCGCCACCGCCTGGGCCGCGGCCACCGCGATCGGCAGGGCCGCCGGGTCCGCCAGACCGATGTCCTCGCTCGCGGAGATCATCAGGCGCCGGGCGATGAACCGGGGGTCCTCCCCCGCGTCGATCATCCGGGCCAGGTAGTGCAGCGCCGCGTCCACGTCGGAGCCGCGGATCGACTTGATCAGGGCGCTCGCCACGTCGTAGTGCTGGTCGCCGTCGCGGTCGTAGCGCACGGCCGCCCGGTCGACCGCCTCCTCGACGGTCTCAAGGGTGATCTCCTCCTCGCCCTTGGCGATGGCCGACCCGGCCCCCGCCTCCAGCGCCGTCAGCGCCCGCCGGGCGTCGCCGCCCGCGATCCGCAGCAGGTGGGCCTCCGCGTCGGCGGGCAGGGTCACCGCTCCGCCGAGGCCCCGCTCCTCGGTCAGCGCCCGCCGCATCAGGGCGCTCAGGTCCTCGTCCGTCAGCGGTTCCAGCGTCAGCAGCAGGGAGCGCGACAGCAGCGGGGAGATGATCGAGAAGTACGGGTTCTCCGTGGTGGCCGCGATCAGCGTCACCCAGCGGTTCTCCACGGCCGGGAGCAGCGAGTCCTGCTGCGCCTTGCTGAAGCGGTGGATCTCGTCGAGGAAGAGGACGGTCTCCTTGCCGTAGCCGCCGGCCGCGCGCCGGGCGCCCTCGATGACCGCCCGGACCTCCTTGACGCCGGCGGTGATGGCCGACAGCTCCACGAACCGCTTCTGCGTCGCGTGGCTCACCACGTACGCGAGGGTGGTCTTGCCGGTGCCGGGCGGCCCCCAGAGGATCACCGACGAGGCGCCGGCGGGGCCGCCCGCACCGTCACCCACCAGGCGCCGCAGCGGGGAGCCGGGCTTCAGCAGGTGTTGCTGGCCGACGACCTCGTCCAGGGTGCGCGGGCGCATGCGGACGGCGAGCGGAGAGCTGGACGGGTCCTTCTCCTGGCGTTCCTCGGCTGCGGCGGTGAAGAGATCTGGTTCCACACGGGAAGCCTATGCGAGCCCGCTGACAGGGCCGCTCGGCTCAGGAGGTCCAGAAGTCCCACCAGCGCGTCAGGATCAGCATGCCGATGATCCCGATGTGCAGGACGGGGAGCACCCAGGTGAACTCGGCGAAGAAGCTTCGCAGCCAGCCCGGCGCGGGCAGCAGCCCTTCGCGGACGTTGTGCGAGGTGACGTACCAGAACATGATGATCGTGGCGACCCAGGCCAGGGAGCACCAGAGGCAGAGCGAGTTGATGTTGTACAGGGACTGGTAGGTCAGCCAGGCGCAGAACACGACGCCGAAGAGGGTGCCCGCGTTGAGGGTGAGCCAGTACCAGCGGCTGAACCGGGCTCCGGCCAGCAGGCTCATGCCGACGCAGACCACGATCCCGTAGGCGACCAGTCCGAGCATGGGGTTCGGGAAGCCGAAGACGGCCGCCTGGTCGCTCTTCATGATGTTGCCGCAGGAGACGACCGGGTTCAGGCTGCAGCCCGGGGTGAAGTTCGGGTCCTCCAGCAGCTTGAACTTGTCGATCGTGATCACCCACGCGGCCAGCAGCCCCGCCGCCCCGGTGATCACCAGCAGCAGGGCCAGGGCCCGGCTGCCCCCGATCGTCGTCCTCGGGGCGGTGTCCGCGTCCGTACCTCGTGTCGTCATACCGCCCGCTCCGCTTCTGCAAGGTCACCAAGCACCGGCCATTGTGCCGTACGGGGCTGTGTGTCCACCGTTCGGCGGAGATAAGGAGCCACACCCGCTGCGGGGGTTCGGCAAGCTCGAGGTCACGGACCGCGCGGCGGTGGTGACGACGGCCGGGCGCCGCGGGCTACGCTGAGCGGGTCCCCCTCGGATCGGCCCGGGCCGGGAAACGACGGGGGCGGGGACGGGGAGCACGCCGCGGCGGCTCCCCGTCCCCGCCCCGTCGGCGGCAGCGGTCGTCAGGCCAGGCGGGCCCGGACGGTGTCGACCAGTTCGGCGAGCGGCACCGTGCCCTGCTCGCCGGACTCCATGTCCTTGAGCTGGACCAGGCCCTCGGCCAGGTCCCGCTCGCCGGCGACGACGGCGAACCGCGCCCCCGACCGGTTGGCGTCCTTCATCGCGCCCTTGAGGCCCTTGCCCCCGAAGGAGAAGTCCGCGGGGACGCCCGCCCTGCGGAGCTCGGTGACCTTGCCGAACAGGACCCGGCGGGCCTCCTCGCCCAGGGCCACCGCGAAGACCGAGGTCGCGGCGGGGATGTCCAGCGACACGCCCTCCGCCTCCAGCGCCAGCACCGTGCGGTCCACGCCCAGCGCCCAGCCCACGGAGGGCAGGGCCGGTCCGCCGATCATCTCGGACAGCCCGTCGTAGCGGCCGCCGCCGCCCACCGCGGACTGCGAGCCCAGGCCGTCGTGGACGAACTCGAAGGTGGTGCGGGTGTAGTAGTCCAGCCCGCGCACCAGCTTCTCGTCGTCCTCGAAGACCACGCCGGCCGCCGTCACGAGCGCCCGCACCTCCTCGTGGTACGCCTTGCACGCGTCGCACAGGTAGTCGCGCAGCATCGGTGCGCCGACCAGCTGCGCCTGTACGGACTCCCGCTTGTCGTCGAGGACGCGCAGCGGGTTGATCTCGGCCCGGCGGACGGTGTCCTCGTCCAGGTCCAGCCCGCCGAGGAACGCCTGCAGGGCCTCCCGGTAGACGGGACGGCACTCCTTGTCGCCCAGCGAGTTGAGCAGGATCCGGAAGTTGCGCAGGCCCAGCGTCCGGTAGGCCTGGTCGGCCAGGATGATCAGCTCGGCGTCGAGCGCCGGGTCCTCGGCACCGATGGCCTCGGCTCCGACCTGCGAGAAGTGACGGTAGCGGCCCTTCTGCGCCCGCTCGTAGCGGTAGTACGAGCCCGAGTACCAGAGCTTGACGGGCAGCAGGCCGGCCTTGTGCAGGTTGCCCTGGAGCGCGGCGCGCAGCACGGAGGCGGTGCCCTCGGGGCGCAGGGCGAGCTGGTCGCCGCCCTTCGTGGTGAGGGTGTACATCTCCTTGCTCACGATGTCGGTGGACTCGCCGACGCCGCGGGAGAACAGCTCGACGTTCTCGAAGCCGGGGGTCTCGACGTACCCGTAGCCCGAGTTCCTCAGCGGCGCGGCGATCGCCTCGCGGACCGCGAGGAAGGTCGCGGACCGGGGCGGCAGCAGGTCGTACGTGCCCTTGGGGGCCTGAAAAGTACTCACGGAACTCTCGTCACATTCCTCGTCGTGGAGCGGCTTTCGGGTCCGCTGCCAGGCCGGCGGCGACCTCCCGCAGGTACGGGTTGGTCGCGCGCTCGCGGCCGATGGTGGTCTGGGGGCCGTGGCCGGACAGCACCACGGTCGAGTCGTCGAGCGGCAGGCACACGCGGCCCAGCGATTCGAGCATCTCGGCGTGGGAACCGCCGGGCAGGTCGGTGCGGCCGATGGAGCCGGCGAAGAGCAGATCGCCCGAGAAGAGGACCGGCGGACACCCTTGTTCTTGCGCGGTGGCCGCCAGCTCGGGCATCCGGAACGTCACCGACCCCCTGGTATGGCCCGGGGCGTGGGCGACCGAGAAGTCCATTCCGGCCAGTTTCAGGCCCGCGCCGTCGGTCAGCTCGCGGACGTCGTCCGGCTCGCCGACGGTCAGCTCGCCCATGAGCGGCATGCCGATCGAGCGGCCGAGGGCCTTCTCGGGGTCGCTCATCATGTAGCGGTCCTCGGGGTGGATCCAGGCCGGTACGTCGTGTGCTCCGCACACCGGGACGACCGAGGCCACATGATCGATGTGGCCGTGGGTCAGGACGACCGCCACGGGCTTGAGCCGGTGCTTCTTCAGCATCTCCTCGACGCCGCGGGTGGCCTGGTGGCCCGGGTCGATGATGACGCACTCCTCACCGGCGGCGGGGGCGACCACGTAACAGTTGGTCCCCCAGGCCCCGGCCGGGAACCCGGCAATCAGCACGTTCGTCCTCAATCGTCGTCCGGCGGGAGGCTGCAGATCGGAATGCTGCTGCTCAGAGCCTACCGGCGCCGCTCATTACACAGCGAACCCATATACGGTACGGCCTATCCCAGCCCGGACAGCGGTACCAGAGACGCACAAGGAGACGACCCGGTGGTCACGAGCGATCAGCGGCGGCGACAGCTCGCCAAGGAGAAGTACGAGCGCCAGCAGCAGCGCAGGGCCGAGGCCCGGCAGAAGTCCCGCCGCCGCGCGGCCGTGATCGGCGCGGCGGTGGCCGTGGTGGTCGCCACGCTCGTCGGTCTCGTCGTGGGCGGGGTCTTCGACTCGGACAAGAAGGACCAGGCGGCCGACCCGGCCGCGACCCCGTCCTCCTCGCCGACGCCCCAGCAGTCCCCCTCGCCCGCGATGGCGATCGACGCGAAGGCGAAGTACACCTTCGCGCTGAAGACCAGCGCCGGCGACGTCTCGTTCGCGATGGACGCGGCGAAGACCCCCCAGACGGTGAACTCGTTCAAGTCGCTCGCCGACGCCGGGTACTTCGACAACACGAAGTGCCACCGGCTCACGACGGGCGGGATCTTCGTGCTCCAGTGCGGCGACCCGCAGGGCACCGGCATGGGCGGCCCCGGCTACACCATCCCGGACGAGAACCTGGACTCCCTCGGCAAGGCGAACGAGCAGGGGCAGGTCGTCTACCCGGCGGGCACGGTGGCGATGGCCAACACCGGTCAGCCGGGCTCGGGCGGCAGCCAGTTCTTCCTCGTCTACAAGGACAGCCCGCTGGCCCCGTCGTACACGCCCTTCGGCACGATCGACGCGGCCGGCCTGAAGGTCCTGGAGCAGGTCGCCAAGGCCGGTACGGCCGACGGCGGCCAGGACGGGGCGCCCAAGACCGAGGTGAAGATCGAGAAGGGCACCGTCACCCAGAACTGACGGGACCCGGCGACCCCCGGACCGGCCGTTCCCTCCCCCGCACGCCGAGATTCCGTCGTGCGGGATGCGGACAGCCGGCCCGGCGGTCGCCTATGTTGGCGTTGTGCAGGGCGGGCGCTGCCCGCCCCAGGAAACTGTGGACGATGCCCAGGGGGCGAACCCCTCGCAGGCATCAGGTGGAGGAGGCGCTGTGAGCAGCGACCCGTGGGGCCGAGTCGACGAGACGGGCACCGTGTACGTGCGTACTGCCGATGGCGAGAAGGTCGTCGGCTCGTGGCAGGCGGGCACCCCTGAGGAGGCCCTGGCCTATTTCGAGCGCAAGTACGAGGGCCTGGTGGTCGAGATCGGCCTCCTCGAAAAGCGGGTGCGGACCACCGATCTGTCCGCCAAGGACGCGCAGACGGCCATCGACCACCTGCGCACGCAGGTGGACGAGCACCACGCCGTGGGCGACCTCGACGCCCTGCGCGTCCGGCTCGACAAGCTGGTCGCGACCGTGGAGTCGCGGCGCGAGGAGCGCAAGGTCCAGAAGGCCAAGCAGACGGACGAGGCCCGCGCGGCCAAGGACGCGCTGGTCGTCGAGGCCGAGGAGCTGGCGCAGAGCGACCAGTGGCGCAGCGCCGGCGAGCGGCTGCGCGCCCTGGTGGACATCTGGAAGGGTCTGCCGCGCCTGGACCGCAAGTCCGACGACGAGCTGTGGCACCGCTTCTCGCACGCCCGGTCCGCCTTCTCCAAGCGCCGCAAGGCGCACTTCGCCTCGCTCGACGCGCAGCGCGAGGACGCCCGCAAGGTGAAGGAGAAGCTGGTCGCGGAGGCCGAGTCGCTGTCGAAGTCGACCGACTGGGGTCCGACGGCGGCCCGTTACCGCGAGCTGATGGCGGACTGGAAGGCCGCCGGCCGCGCGCAGCGCGAGTCGGAGGACGACCTGTGGAACCGTTTCCGCGGTGCGCAGGACGTCTTCTTCGCGGCGCGCAGCGAGGTCTTCGCCGAGCGCGACGCCGAGCAGACCGAGAACCTGAAGCTGAAGGAGGAGCTGGCCGACGAGGCCGAGAAGCTCGTCCCGATCACCGACCTGAAGGCGGCCCGTGCCGCGTTCCGCTCGCTGAACGAGCGCTGGGAGGCCATCGGCCACGTGCCGCGCGACGCCCGGCCCAAGGTCGAGGGCCGGATGCACACGGTCGAGCGGGCCATTCAGGAGGCCGAGGAGGGCGAGTGGCGCCGTACGAACCCGGAGGCGCGGGCGCGCGCGGCCGGGCTGACGGGCCAGCTCCAGGCGGCCGTGGACAAGCTCCGCGGCCAGGTGGACGCGGCGCGCGCCGCGGGCAACAACGCGAAGGCCGACAAGCTGGGCCGTGAGCTGGAGGGCCGCCAGGCCCTGCTGGACCAGGCGCTCAAGGGCCTGGAGGAGTTCGGCGGCTGACGGGCCCCGGACACCGCGCGTACGACGGTGGGCGCCATCCCCGAGGGGGTGGCGCCCACCGCCGCGTTGCGGTCCGGCCGCTACGGCCTGCGGGCCGAGGTCACGCGGTAGACGTCGTACACGCCCTCCACGCCCCGGACGGCCTTCAGGACGTGTCCCAGGTGCTTGGGATCGCCCATCTCGAAGGTGAACCGGGAGGTGGCCACTCGGTCGCGGGAGGTCTGGACGGCCGCCGAGAGGATGTTGACGTGCTGGTCCGACAGGACCCGGGTGACGTCCGACAGCAGCCGGGACCGGTCGAGCGCCTCGACCTGGATGGCGACCAGGAAGACCGAGGACTGGGTGGGCGCCCATTCGACCTCGAGCATCCGCTCGGGCTCCTGGGAGAGGGAGTCCACGTTGACGCAGTCCGCGCGGTGGACCGACACGCCGCTGCCGCGCGTGACGAAGCCGACGATCGGGTCCCCCGGCACCGGGGTGCAGCAGCGGGCGAGCTTGACCCACACGTCGTCGACGCCCTTGACGACGACGCCCGGGTCCGCGTTCTTCCGCCGGTTGCTGCGGCCGCGGGCGGGCGGGATGCTCTCCTCGATGTCCTCGTTGGCCGCCTCCTCGCCGCCGAGGGCCTGGACGAGCTTCTGCACGACGCCCTGCGCGGCCACGTGGCCCTCGCCGATCGCCGCGTAGAGGGAGGAGATGTCGGGGTAGCGCATCTCGTGCGCGAGGGTGACCAGGGAGTCGCCGGTCAGGATGCGCTGGATCGGCAGGTTCTGCTTGCGCATGGCCCGCGCGATGGCGTCCTTGCCCTGCTCGATGGCCTCGTCGCGGCGCTCCTTGGAGAACCAGCCGCGGATCTTGTTGCGGGCCCGCGGGGACTTGACGAAGCCCAGCCAGTCCCGTGACGGTCCGGCCCCCTCGGCCTTGGAGGTGAAGACCTCGACCAGGTCGCCGTTGTCGAGGGTGGACTCCAGCGGCACCAGGCGGCCGTTGACCCTGGCCCCTATGGTCCGGTGGCCGACCTCCGTGTGGACCGCGTACGCGAAGTCCACGGGAGTGGCGCCGGCCGGCAGCGCTATGACGTCGCCCTTGGGCGTGAAGACGAAGACCTCGTTGCGGGAGAGGTCGAAGCGCAGCGAGTCGAGGAACTCGCCCGGGTCCTCCGTCTCCTTCTGCCAGTCCAGCAGCTGGCGCAGCCAGGCCATGTCGTTGACGGTGTCCTGCCCGGCGCTGCCCTTGGCGGCCTGGGGGACGTCCGTGCGCACCTTGGAGGTGCCGGCGACGGTCTGCTGCTTGTACTTCCAGTGCGCCGCGATGCCGTACTCGGCCCGGCGGTGCATGTCGAAGGTGCGGATCTGCAGCTCGACCGGCTTGCCGCTGGGTCCGATGACCGTCGTGTGGAGCGACTGGTACATGTTGAACTTGGGCATCGCGATGTAGTCCTTGAACCGGCCGGGGACCGGGTTCCATCGCGCGTGCACGGTGCCGAGGGCGGCGTAGCAGTCCCGGACGGTGTCCACGAGGACGCGGATGCCGACCAGGTCGTAGATCTCCGCGAAGTCGCGGCCGCGGACGATCATCTTCTGGTAGACGCTGTAGTAGTGCTTGGGCCGTCCGGTGACGGTGGCCTTGATCCGGGCCGCCCGCAGGTCGGTCTGCACCTCGTCCGTGACGACGGCGAGGTACTCGTCCCGCTTGGGCGCGCGCTCGGCGACCAGCCGGACGATCTCGTCGTACATCTTGGGGTAGAGGATCGCGAAGGCGAGGTCCTCCAGCTCCCACTTGATGGTGTTCATGCCCAGCCGGTGTGCCAGCGGGGCATAGATCTCAAGGGTCTCGCGGGCCTTCTTCTCCTGCTTCTCCCGCTTGAGGTAGCGCATGGTGCGCATGTTGTGCAGGCGGTCGGCGAGCTTGATGACCAGGACGCGCGGGTCCTTGGCCATCGCGACGACCATCTTGCGCACGGTCTCCGCCTGGGCGGCCTCGCCGAACTTGACCCGGTCGAGCTTGGTGACGCCGTCGACGAGGAGGGCCACGGCGTCACCGAAGTCGCGGCGCAGGTCCTCCAGGCCGTACTCGGTGTCCTCGACGGTGTCGTGGAGCAGGCCGGCCATCAGGGTGGCGGGGTCCATGCCGAGCTCGGCGAGGATCGTCGTCACGGCGAGCGGGTGCGTGATGTACGGGTCGCCGCTCTTGCGCTTCTGGCCGCGGTGCCAGCGCTCGGCGACCTGGTAGGCCTGCTCCAGCTGGCGCAGCGTCGACGTCTCGATCTTCGGGTCGTTGCTGCGGACTATGCGCAGGAGGGGTTCCAGCACCGGGTTGTACGGGTTGGAGCGCTGCACGCCGAGGCGGGCGAGGCGGGCCCGCACCCGGTTGGACGATCCGGCCGACTTCCCCGGCGCCGGCTTGGCCGCCGGGGCCGGGGCGGGCTTCACGGCCGGGGCGGGCTTGGCCGCCGGGGCCGTCGGCGCCGGCGGGGGCGCGGCGGCGGGCGCCGCGGCCGCCTCGGCCTGCGGGTCGGGCTGCGCGGCGGAGATTGGCTGGACCTCGTCTGGCAAGAGCGCTCCTCACGGGGGTCCCCCGGGACGGAGTCTGGGGGAGGATCCGGTGCCCCGGTCAGGTCCGGACATCCCATGGTAGCGAGGGTTTCCGCACGCCGTTCGCCGAGGCCGCGCCTCGGGCCGCCGGGGCCCGATCCGGCCCGCACGGGCACCGGCGCCGTACGCGAAAGCGGCGGGCGCCCGGGGGTGAACCGGGTGCCCGCCGCTCGTGACGAAAGGGTCAGACCACGATCAGGGCGTCCAGTGGAGCCCCGTCCAGGGCGCCGGCCAGCCGGGACCGGCCCGGCAGGAACGACAGCTCCATCAGGACCGCGACCCCGGCGACGTCCGCCCCGGCCCGCCGGATGAGCTCCAGCGAGGCCCCGGCGGTGCCGCCGGTGGCCAGGACATCGTCGATGACCATGACCCGGTCACCGGCCGACAGGTCCTCCGCGTGGACCTCGATCTCGGCCGTCCCGTACTCCAGCTCGTACGACTGGGCGAGCGTCGCGCCCGGCAGCTTCCCGGCCTTGCGCACCGGCACGAAGCCGATCCCGGCCTGGACGGCGACCGGAGCCGCCAGGATGAACCCGCGCGCCTCCAGCCCGACGATCTTCGTCGCGCCGTACTGCCCGGCCAGCTCCACGAGCGTGTCGGTGAGCGCGGCGAACGCCTTCGGATCCGCCAGCAGCGGGGTGATGTCCTTGAACATCACGCCCGGCTTCGGGTAGTCCGGTACGTCCTTGATGCGGCTGAGCAGCAGCCCCCGCACGTCCTCGGTCAGCGGCGGGGTCACCGGCGACGCCCCGGCCGGCCCGGCGCCACGGCCTCGGGCGCGTCACCGGCGTCGGTGGCGTGGCCGTCGTCCGCGGACTCGTCCTTGGCCGCGGCGCCCGCCCGCTTCGCGAGCACGCGCTTCTTCAGGGCCTTCATGGCCGGCTCGCGCTCCTTGAGGTCGACGACCAGCGGGGTCGCGATGAAGATCGAGGAGTACGCGCCGGCCGCGAGGCCGACGAACAGCGACAGCGAGATGTCGTTCAGCATGCCGGCGCCCAGGAAGCCGCCGCCGATGAACAGCAGGGCCCCGACCGGGAGCAGCGCCACGACCGTGGTGTTGATCGAGCGGACCAGGGTGCCGTTGATGCTGCGGTTGGCGACCTCGCTGTACGTGAAGCGGGTCTGCTTGGTGATGTCCTTCGACCCCTCCTTGAGACCGTCGAAGACGACGACGGTGTCGTAGAGGGAGTAACCGAGGATCGTCAGCAGACCGATGACCGTGCCCGGGGTGACCTCGAAGCCGACCAGCGCGTAGACGCCGACCGTGATCGTGAGGTCGTGGATCAGGGCGATCAGTGCCGCGACCGCCATCCGCCACTCGAAGGCGATGGCGAGGTAGATGACCACGAGGACCATGAAGATGCCGAGGCCGGTCCACGCCTTGTTCGCGATCTGGGAGCCCCAGCTGGGGCCGACCAGGTCGGCGTTGATGTCGGCCTCGTTGACCTTGAGGTCGGTGGCCAGCTGCTTCTTCACGTCGCTCGCGGCGGCGGTGTCCACACCGGAGATCTGGATCCGCAGGCCGCCGGTGCCGAGCTCCTGGACGATCGCGTCGTGGCCGGAGGCCGCTTCCGCGTCCTCCGTGGCCTTAGCGACGGAGACGGAGGTCTTCGGGGTGGTGAAGACGGCACCGCCCTTGAACTCGATCCCCATGTTGAGGCCCTGAACGGCCACGGCCACGATGGCCGTGATGGTGATCAGGATGGAAACGCCGTACCAGAGAAAGCGCTTGCCGACGAAGTCGTAGCCGACCTCACCGCGGTACAGCTTGGCGCCGAGATCTCCCAGCTTCGACATCTCTCACGCCTCCTTTGCGTCGACGGGGGCGGGGGCGGGGCCGGGTCGGCGGGACCGGCGCAGCGGGGGCTTGGCGCCGAGCCGCTGCGGGTCCAGCCCGGACCACGGGTGGCCGCTGGAGAAGAACTTCGTACGCGCCAGCAGCGTCATGACGGGCTTGGTGAAGAGGAACACCACGACGACGTCGAGCAGGGTCGTCAGACCCAGTGTGAAGGCGAAGCCCTGGACCTTGCCCACCGTGACGATGAAGAGCACCGCGGCTGCGAGGAACGACACGAAGTCGGAGACCAGGATCGTGCGCCGGGCGCGCGGCCAGGCGCGCTCGACGGCCGGACGCAGGGTCCGGCCCTCGCGGATCTCGTCGCGGATGCGTTCGAAGTAGACGATGAACGAGTCCGCTGTGATGCCGATGGCCACGATCGCGCCGCAGACCGCGGGCAGGTTGAGCGCGAACCCGATGCCCTTGCCGAGGAGCGACATGATCGTGTAGGTGAGCACCGCGGACACCAGGAGGCTGATGATCGCGATGAATGCGAGGCCGCGGTAGTACACCAGCAGGTAGATCACCACGAGGAGCATGCCGATCGCACCGGCGATCAGGCCGGCGCGCAGCTGCTCGCCGCCGAGGGCGGCGGTGACGGTGGTGACGCTGTCCTCGCTGAAGGAGAGCGGCAGGGCGCCGTACGAGAGCATGTTGCCCAGGTCCTGCGCGGACTGCTGGGTGAAGCCACCGGAGATCTGCGCGTTGCCGCCCATGATCGCCGAGGAGACGGACGGGTCGGAGACGACGTTGCCGTCGAGCACGATCGCGAACTGGTTCTGCGGCGGCTGCTTGGCGGAGAGCTCGCCGGTGACCTTCGCGAAGGCGTCGCTGCCCTTGTCGTTGAAGTCCATCGTGACGATCCACTGACCGGACTGCTGGTCGATGGCGCCCTTGGCGCTCGCGATGTCCTTGCCCTCGACGGCGGCCGGACCGAGCACCCACTTGCCCCAGGCATCGCCGCGCTGGCCACAGGCGAGCGTCGGCTCGGTGGGCTTGACGCCCTTGCCGACGGCGGTGCGCTGCGCCTCGTCGGTGCAGTCGAGTGTGGCGAACCGGGCCTGGAGGTCGGCCGCGGCCGCCTCGTCACCGGTCGGCGGGGCCGACGCGGAGGGCGACGGGGCCTTGTTGTCGTCTGCCTTCTTCGACTCGCTCGCCGAGGGCGAGGGAGTGGGGGCGTTCGGAGCCTTGAGGGCCTCACTGAGCGCGCGGCCCTGGGAAGTGGCGCTGGACGACGGGGTGGCCGACGGAGAGGACTTGTTGCCGTCCTCGGCCTTGGGGGCGCCGGAACCGCTGGCGGAGGGGCTCGGGCTCGGGCTGCCCTCGGGAGCGGCGGGGGCGCCGTCCGCGAAGGCGATGACCGGGCGGAAGTAGAGCTGCGCGGTGGTACCGACCTGCTCGCGCGCCTGCTTCTCGTTCATCCCCTTGGGGATGTTGACGATGATGTGGTCGCGGCCCTGGGTCTGGACCTCGGCCTCGGAGACGCCGAGACCGTTGACGCGGCGCTCGATGATGCCGACCGCCGTGTTCATGTTGGTCTCGTTGATCGCGTCCGGCTTGCCGGGCTCGCTCTTGGCCTTGAGCGTGATGCTCGTGCCGCCCGCGAGGTCGATGCCGAGCCGGGGAGTCGTCTGGTCCGAGACGAACATCCCCGCGGTGAGCGCCACCATCGCGATCAGGATGATCGCCAGGGCACGCCCCGGCCTCCCCTGAGCCCCCGTGGGCCGCCGGCCCTTCTTCGGTGCTGCCACCTTGTCGTTTCTCCCTGTCCAACCGCCCCGCGCCGGGTCAGCGCGCGGACGGCCACGAAATGTGTGGTGGGGACCCCTGCCCCCCGCAGAAGTGGGTCACTGACCGGGACCGCGACGGCCGCCGGTCAGGCGCCCCGCGGTCCCGGGCCGCGCGCTACTTCGCGCCGGCCTCGCCGTCGGCCTTGCCGTCCTTGGGCTCGTCGCCGGGCTCGTCGACCGAGCCCTCCTTCTTGCCCAGGTCGAGCTTGGGAGCCTCGTCCTCGTCCTTCGTGAGGTCTGCCTTCGGCGTCCCGGTGAGCGAGGACGCGTCGTCGGGGACGACCGGCGTGTCGTTCTCGGCGTCGGCGATGACGCCGTGGACGATGCGGTTGTACTCCTCGTCCTCGAGCACGGCACCGATGGAGTTCTTCGCGTAGATGGCGTGGACGCCGGGGGCGACCTCGAGGGTGACGGTGTCGTCGCCGACCTCCTTCACCGTGGCGTACATGCCGCCGATGGTGCGGACACCGGTGCCGGGCGTCATTTCGTTGCGCATCTGCGCGGCCGCCTGCTGCTTCTTCTTGGCGGAGCGGGTCATCAGGATCATGGCCCCGATGAGCACGATGAACGGGAGGAAGGTCACGAGATTCACGGGACGGAAATCCTTCGCACGACCGCACGCGGACGGCGGCCTTTTTACGGGGGGTGGGCATGCCGACCCGAAGGGTCGGCATCGGCGGAGTCTAGGCGAGTCCGCACCGATGGAACAACGCCCAGCATGGCATCGCAGTTCCTGAGGGGGCGAACGTCCGCGCCGTCAGGCCCCGAACAAGCCCTGTTGTCCGCTTGATCCGCTCCCGCCGTGCTGCGGGGGTACGAGTCCCAGGTGGGCCCACGCGGCGGGCGTCGCCACCCGTCCCCTGGGCGTGCGAGCCAGCAGGCCCTCGCGGACCAGGAAGGGCTCCGCGACCTCCTCGACGGTCTCCCGCTCCTCCCCCACGGCCACGGCCAGGGTCGACAGGCCGACGGGGCCGCCGCCGAAGAGCTTGAGCAGGGCTTCCAGCACCCCCCGGTCGAGGCGGTCCAGCCCGCGCTCGTCCACCTCGTAGACCTTCAGGGCGGTGCCGGCCACCTCGCGGTTGATCACCCCGTCGGCACGGACCTGGGCGTAGTCGCGGACCCGGCGCAGCAGGCGGTTGGCGATGCGCGGGGTGCCGCGGGAGCGTCCGGCGATCTCAGCGGCGCCGGCGGTGTCGATCTCGACGTCGAGGAGTCCGGCGGAGCGGTGGATGACGCGCTCCAGCTCCTCGGGGGCGTAGAACTCCATGTGCCCGGTGAACCCGAAGCGGTCGCGCAGCGGCGGGGGCAGCAGCCCGGCCCGGGTGGTGGCACCCACGAGGGTGAACGGCGGAAGCTCCAGGGGGATGGCGGTGGCGCCGGGGCCCTTGCCGACGATCACGTCGACGCGGAAGTCCTCCATGGCCATGTAGAGCATCTCCTCGGCGGGCCGCGACATGCGGTGGATCTCGTCGAGGAAGAGGACCTCGCCCTCCTGGAGGGAGGAGAGGATCGCGGCGAGGTCACCGGCGTGCTGGATCGCGGGGCCCGAGGTGATGCGGATCGGGGCGCCCATCTCGGCGGCGATGATCATCGAGAGGGTGGTCTTGCCGAGGCCGGGCGCGCCGGACAGCAGGACGTGGTCGGCGGTGGCCCCGCGCTGGCGGGCCGCCTTGAGGACCAGGTCCAGCTGCTGGCGGACCTTCTCCTGACCGACGAACTCACCGAGGTCCTTGGGCCGCAGGGCCGCTTCCACCGCGGTGTCCTCGCCGTCGGCGACGCCCTCGACGATCCGTGCCTCGTCCTCGGCGGTGGTGTCGTCGTCCCAGTTCACGGTGTCAGTCTGCCTTCTCGGTTGCTGCGGTTGCTGCGGTGGCCGCCCCTGCGGCCGGCCGGCGGGGGAACGCGCCCGGGGGCCCGTACGCGGACGGCTGCGGGCCGGCGGCTAGCGGGCGCGGTTCAGGGACTGCAGGGCCGCGCGCAGGAGCTGCGGGACGGGGGCCTGGCCGCCGGCCGCGATGGCCTCCTCGGCCTGCGGGGTGACCGCGGCGACGGCCTCGTCCGCGTCGCGCGCGGCGTACCCCAGCCCGATGAGGGCCGCGGCGAGCTGCTCCGTCCAGGGCGCGGGACCGGCCGCCACCGCCCGCTGGGCGCCGACGAGGCCGCTGGCGCCCAGTGGGGCCCCCAGCTTGTCCTTGAGGTCCAGGAGCAGCTTCTGGGCTCCCTTCTTGCCGATGCCCGGCACCGCCGTGAGCGCCTTCTCGTCGCCCGTCGACACGGCGGTCCGCAGCGCGTCCGGCCGGTGCACGCCGAGCATCGCCTGCGCGAGCCTCGGGCCGACCCCGCTCGCGGTCTGCAGCACCTCGAAGACCTGCCGCTCGTCGTCGTCGGCGAAGCCGTACAGGGTGAGCGAGTCCTCCCGTACGACCAGGGAGGTGGCCAGCCGGGCCGGCTCGCCCGTCCGCAGGCCGGCGATCGTGTGCGGCGTGCAGTGCACGGCCATGCCCACTCCCCCGACCTCGATCACGGCCAGGGTGGGGGCGAGCGCGGCGACCGGGCCGCTGACGAAGGCGATCATCGGGTACGGCCTTTCGAGGCGTGCAGGGCGACCGCCCGCTGGAGGCGGTTCTGGGCGGGGGCCCGCCAGATGTGGCAGATGGCGAGGGCGAGGGCGTCGGCGGCGTCGGCGGGCTTCGGCGGCTCGGCGAGCCGCAGCAGCCGGGTGACCATGGCGCCGACCTGGGCCTTGTCGGCGCGGCCGCTGCCGGTGACGGCGGCCTTGACCTCGCTCGGGGTGTGCAGGGTGACCGGGATGCCGCGGCGGGCCGCGCACAGCATGGCGACGGCGCTCGCCTGGGCGGTGCCCATCACGGTGCTCACGTTGTGCTGGCTGAACACCCGCTCCACGGCGACGACTTCGGGCTGGTGGGCGTCGAGCCACTCCTCTATGCCCCGCTCGATCGCGACGAGCCGGGCGCCGAGCTCGGCGTCGGCGGGCGTCCGTACGACCCCCACCGCGAGCATGGTCAGGGGACGGCCGGCGACACCCTCGACGACGCCGACGCCGCACCGCGTCAGCCCCGGGTCCACACCGAGTACGCGCACCCTGCCCCCTGTCCGTTCGATCGCCCGTCCGTGTGCGTGCAGGCTATCCGGCGCCACTGACATCGCGCACAACACGACGGCGGGCCGCCGGGGTGTGTCCCCGGCGGCCCGCCGTTCGAACGGTGTCGGCGGACGCGTTACGCGTCGACCTTCTCCATGACCTCGTCGGAGACGTCGAAGTTGGCGAAGACGTTCTGCACGTCGTCGCTGTCCTCCAGCGCGTCGATGAGCTTGAAGATCTTGCGCGCGCCCTCTTCGTCCAGCTCGACCTGCATGGTCGGCAGGAAGTTGGAGTCGGCCGAGTCGTAGTCGATGCCGGCCTGCTGGAGTGCGGTGCGGACCGCGACCATGTCGGTGGCCTCGCTGATGATCTCGAAGCTCTCGCCGAGGTCGTTGACCTCCTCGGCGCCCGCCTCCAGCACCGTCTCCAGGATGTCGTCCTCGGACAGCTCGCCCTTGGGCAGCAGGACGACGCCCTTGCGGTTGAACAGGTACGAGACCGAACCCGGGTCGGCCATCGAGCCGCCGTTGCGGGTCATCGCGACCCGTACGTCGGACGCGGCGCGGTTGCGGTTGTCGGTGAGGCACTCGATGAGCACCGCGACGCCGTTCGGCCCGTAGCCCTCGTACATGATCGTCTCGTAGTCGGCGCCGCCGGCCTCGAGGCCGCCGCCGCGCTTGACCGCGGAGTCGATGTTCTTGTTCGGGACCGAGCTCTTCTTGGCCTTCTGGATGGCGTCGAAGAGCGTCGGGTTGCCGTCGATGTCGGCGCCGCCCATCCGCGCCGCGACCTCGATGTTCTTGATCAGCTTCGCGAAGAGCTTGCCGCGCTTGGCGTCGACCACGGCCTTCTTGTGCTTCGTCGTAGCCCATTTAGAGTGGCCGGACATCTGCCTGTCTCCTTCGCGTCACCAACAGTGTTCGCCACAGATCCTACCGGGACGCCGTCAGAGCCCCGCGCGCACCATGTCGACGAAGTACGCGTGAACGCGGTCGTCGCCGGTCAGTTCCGGGTGGAAGGACGTGGCGAGCACGTTCCCCTGCCGCACCGCGACCGTGTGGCCGTCGTACGTGGCGAGCACCTCGGCCGAAGCGCCGACCGACTCCACCCACGGGGCGCGGATGAAGACACCCTCGACCGGGTCGCCGGCTATGCCCGCGAAGTCGATCCGCGCCTCGAAGGACTCGTTCTGCCGGCCGAAGGCGTTGCGGCGGACGATCATGTCGATCCCGCCGAGCGTCTCCTGGTCCTCGCGGCCGTCCAGGAGCTTGTCCGCCAGCATGATCATGCCGGCGCAGGTGCCGTAGACCGGCATGCCGGCGCGCACGCGCTCGCGCAGCGGCTCCAGCATGCCGAACAGCACGGCGAGCTTCGACATCGTCGTGGACTCGCCGCCGGGGATCACCAGGGCGTCGACCTCGGCGAGCTCCTCGGGGCGCCGGACCGGCCTGGCCACGGCGTCCGCCGCGGCCAGGGCGATCAGGTGCTCCCGTACGTCGCCCTGAAGAGCCAGGACACCGATGACGGGGGTGCTGCCCATACGTGTTACCAGCCCCGGTTGGCGTAGCGCTCGGACTCGGGGAGGGTGTCGCAGTTGATGCCGACCATGGCCTCGCCCAGGTTCCGGGAGGCGTCCGCGATGATCTTCGGGTCGTCGAAGAAGGTGGTGGCCTTCACGATGGCGGCGGCACGCTTGGCCGGGTCGCCCGACTTGAAGATGCCGGAGCCGACGAAGACGCCCTCGGCGCCGAGCTGGCGCATCAGCGCGGCGTCGGCCGGGGTGGCGACGCCACCGGCGGAGAACAGCACGACGGGGAGCTTGCCGAGCTCGGCGACCTCCTTGACGAGCTCGTACGGCGCGCGCAGCTCCTTGGCCGCGGCGAAGAGCTCGTTGTTGTCGTAGCCGCGCAGGCGGGCGATCTCGTTCTTGATCTGGCGCAGGTGGCGGACGGCCTCGACCACGTTGCCGGTGCCGGCCTCGCCCTTGGAGCGGATCATGGCCGCGCCCTCGGCGATGCGGCGCAGGGCCTCGCCCAGGTTGGTGGCGCCGCAGACGAAGGGGGTGGTGTACGCCCACTTGTCGGAGTGGTTGACCTCGTCGGCCGGGGTCAGCACCTCGGACTCGTCGATGTAGTCGACGCCGAGGGACTGGAGCACCTGGGCCTCGACGAAGTGGCCGATGCGGGACTTGGCCATGACCGGGATCGAGACGGCCTCGATGATCTCTTCGATCATGTTCGGGTCGGACATGCGGGCGACCCCGCCGTCCTTGCGGATGTCGGCCGGGACCCGCTCCAGGGCCATGACGGCCACGGCGCCGGCGTCCTCGGCGATCTTCGCCTGCTCGGCGTTGACCACGTCCATGATCACGCCGCCCTTGAGCTGCTCGGCCATGCCGCGCTTGACGCGGGAGGTGCCGATCGCCGACTCGGCGGACTGGGGGGAGGGGGGAAGCGTGCTCACGGGTTGACCTCACTCGAAAGGGAAGACGCGACTACTACTCCGTTGAGACAACCCCACCGACCAGTCCACAACAAGGGCCAATGTGTAGCCGGTGGCTCCCCGACTTGTCCGCTGCGGCCCTGGACCGGTCCGCCGGACGGCCTGCATCGGCGGGCACGGCCGCCCCCGGGGGGCCTCCTTCACCCTTGAACCGGCCCGCTCCGCCTTCCTAGACCGGGCGCTCCGCGAGGTGGGCCGGGGGCTCGTCGTCCATCTCGAAGGCGAGCGGGAAGGGCGCGTGTCCGGCCAGCCGGAACCAGCGGACCTTGCGGTGCCTGCGCAGGGCGCGGGCGGCCCGTACGGCGTCGTTGTGGAACCGCCGGGCCATCGGCACCCGGCGTACGGCCGCCGCCAGGTCCTCGGTGGCCTCGGTCCCGCCCGGGGCCGCCTTGAGCACGTCCACCTGGTCGGCGTCGGCGAAGACGGCCCGCAGCGCCTGGCTGAGCTCGCTCTCGGCGACCTCCCGGTGCTCTTCCGCGGCCTGCCGGGCGGCGTGCGCGGACTCGTAGAGCACGAGGGAGGAGGCAGGGTCGAGGACGCCGGAGGTGGCCACCTCCAGCACCACGGAGGCGCGCCGTACGAGCTGGGCGTCGAGGGCCGCCCGCGCGGCGTCCATGCGCGAGTGCAGCCGGTCCAGCCGGCCGGCGGTCCAGCTCAGGTAGACCCCGATGACACCGAGCGCCAGGGCAATCCAGACAAGGGTTTCGATCACGGGCGGCGACTCTACCGGCCCCCGCCCCGGCCCCCGTCAGCGCCGGTGGGCGGGGTGGCGCTCCGGCGGACCCGGCCGGGTCGCCCGGTCCGCCGGGCCGCCGTCGTCGCCGGCGCCACCGGCGCCGCCGTCGCGGTCAGGCGTCCCGGGAGAGGCCGAGCCGGGTGCGGAGGGGGACGCGTTCGTCCTCGGCCACCGCCGCCGCGCCGTCGGTCACCGTCTCGTAGACGGCCAGGATGTCGGCGCCGACCGTGGACCAGTCGAAGCGGCGCACGTGCGCCGAGCCGCGGTCGCTGAGCTCGGCGCGCCGGGCCGGGTCCCGCAGGAGGGCGATCGCGCCGGCCGCGAGAGCGTCGGCGTTCTCGTTGGCGAAGAGGTCTCCCGCCCCGCCCTGGTCCAGGACCTGCGCGAAGGCGTCGAGGTCCGAGGCCAGTACCGCCGCGCCCGCCGACAGGGCCTCGACGAGGATGATGCCGAAGCTCTCGCCGCCGGTGTTGGGGGCGACGTACACGTCCACGCTGCGCAGCAGCCGCGCCTTGTCCTCGTCCGAAACCATGCCCAGGAACTCGACCCGCCCCCGCAGGTCGGCGGGTAGGGAGGCGACCGCCTCCTCCTCGTCGCCGCGGCCGGCGACCAGCAGCCGTACGTCCGGGCAGGCCTCCACGATCTTCGGGAAGGCCGCCATCAGCACCGGCAGGCCCTTGCGGGGCTCGTCGATGCGGCCGATGAAGCCGAGCGTCTGCCCGCCCCACTCCGCCTTGGGCTCGGCCTTGGCGAAGAAGTCCACGTCGACCCCGTTCGGGATCACCACCGCGTCGCCGCCCAGGTGCTCCACGAGGGTGCGGCGCGCGTACTCGCTCACCGCGATCCGGGCGCTGATCTTCTCCAGCGCGGGCTGCAGGATCGGGTACGCGGCGATCATCGCCCGTGAGCGGGGGTTCGAGGTGTGGAACGTGGCCACGATGGGGCCCTGCGCCGCCCAGCAGGCCAGCAGCCCCAGGGAGGGCGAGGCGGGCTCGTGGATGTGGAGGACGTCGAAGAACCCGTCGTGCAGCCAGCGGCGCACGCGGGCCGCCGAGAGGAAGCCGAAGTTCAGCCGGGCCACCGACCCGTTGTACGGCACCGGCACCGCCCGTCCCGCCGGGACCACGTACGGCGGCCGCGGGGTCTCGTCGTCCGCCGGGGCCAGCACCGACACCTCGTGGCCGAGGCGGATCAGGTGCTCCGCCAGGTCGCGGATGTGGAACTGGACGCCGCCCGGCACGTCCCACGAGTACGGACACACGATGCCGATCTTCACTACGGGCGCTCCTCCAGGTCGTCGAGCCACAGGCGCTGGAGCATGTGCCAGTCCTGCGGGTGCTCCGCGATGCCCCGTGCGAAGACGTCCGCGAGCGCCTGCGTCATGGCGGCGGTCTTCTCGGTCCGGGTACCCGCCGTGGGCACCTCCACCTCGGGGTGGATGCGACCGTACAGCTGGGGCGCGTCCCCGTAGTACAGGGTGGCGGGGAGCAGCGCCGCGCCCGTGTGCTGGGCGAGCAGCGCCGGACCGGCCGGCATGCGCGCCGTGGCGCCGAAGAAGTCCACCTCGACGCCGGAGGCGGACAGGTCGCGGTCGGCGACGAGGCAGACGAGGCCGCCGGAGCGGAGCCGCCGGGCGAGGGTGCCGAAGGCGGCGCCGCCGTTGTGGGGCAGCACCTCCATGCCGAGGCTCTCCCGGTAGGCCACGAAGCGGTCGTAGAGGGACTCGGGCTTGAGCCGCTCGGCGACCGTGGTGAGCGGCACGCCGATGTGGCCGGTGGCCCAGGCCCCGGCGAGGTCCCAGTTGGCCAGGTGCGGCAGGGCGACGACGACGCCGCGGCCGGAGGCCAGGGCCTCGCGCAGGATGTGGTCGTCCTTCATCTGCACGTCGGTGCCGAACCGCTTCGGATCCATGGTGGGCAGCCGGAACGATTCCATCCAGTACCGCATGTAAGAGCGCATGCCGGCCTTGGACAGCTCGCGCAGCCGCTCCGGACCGGCGTCGGGCACGACCCGGGCCAGGTTGGACTCCAGGCGCAGCACGCTCTTGCCGCGGCGCTTCCACGCGAAGTCCGCGATCCGGCGGCCGAGGGCGACCGCGGCCGGCTCGGGCAGCTTCTTCACGCCGGCCCAGCCGAGCCCGTACAGCCCGTCGACCAGCTTGTCCTGTGCGGTGCCCATCAGGCGGCTCCCCCTTCGGCGGCGGCCGCGGCGGCGTCGGCCTCGGCGGCCTCGCGGCGTACGGTGACCACCCGCTGGATCAGCGTGACGACGGAGCCGGCGGCGACGATCCACAGCGCGATCGGCAGCAGGACCCCGATCCACGAGGGGGCGCCGAAGATCTCCAGGCCGGATAGGCCGGCGGCGACCAGCGAGATGACCAGCCGCTCGGCGCGCTCGATGAGGCCGTTGACGGCGACCGGGAGCCCGATCGACTCGCCGCGGGCCTTGGTGTAGGAGACCACCTGGCCGCTGGCGAGGCAGAAGATCGCGACGGCGCAGAGCGCGTTGTCGTTCCCGGAGCCCGCGTACCAGAGCGCGAGCCCGCCGAAGATCGCCGCGTCCGCCACCCGGTCGAGGGTGGAGTCGAGGAAGGCGCCCCAGCGGCTGGACACACCGGCCTGGCGGGCCATGTTCCCGTCCACCAGGTCGGAGAAGACGAAGAGGGTGATGGTGATCGTGCCCCAGAAGAACTCGCCCCGGGGGAAGAAGACCAGCGCTCCCGCCGCCACTCCGGCCGTGCCGATCAGGGTGACCGCGTCCGGACTCACCCCCCGCCGGAGCAGAAATGCGGCGAATGGCGTGAGAACACGCGTGAAGAATGCACGCGCGTACTTGTTCAGCATGGCCTTCCCGGAGGGTCGCTGGGCCGCACGGCCACCACGGCCACCGGCTGGCCCATCGTAGCCAGCACGGCGCCTCCCGGACGCCGCGCACCCACCGGTTCGGGCCGCGGGGGCCGTACTTCATCCCTCCGCCGCCTCCCGGCGCGCCACCGGTGCGCCGTCGGCGCGACGTATGGACGCGCTGTGCCACCGGTGCAAAGCTCGAAGGACCCCGTTTCCCTCCTCACCGTCACCATCGGGAGGCACGAGCACCATGGGAGCCACGTCACACCATTCCGGAGCCGCCGGCAGGGCACTGACGGCCGACCGCCCCTCATCCGTACGGAACGTCGTGCTGGTCGGCCACAGCGGGTCGGGCAAGACCACCCTCGTCGAGGCCCTGGCCCTGACCGCCGGAGCCGTGAACCGGGCCGGCCGGGTCGAGGACGGGGCCACCGTCTCCGACTACGACGAGATCGAGCACCGGCGCCGGCGCTCCGTCCAGCTGTCCCTCGTCCCCGTCGCCTGGGACGGAATCAAGATCAACATCCTGGACACTCCGGGATACGCCGACTTCGTGGGAGAGCTCAGGGCCGGTCTGCGCGCCGCGGACGCGGCCCTCTTCGTCGTCTCGGCCGCGGACGGCGCCGAGGGCCTGTCCGGGGCCACCCGCGCGGTCTGGGACGAGTGCGCGGCCGTCGGGATGCCCCGCGCCATCGTCGTCACGCACCTGGAGGCGGCCCGCGCCGACTACGACCGGATGGCGTCCGTCTGCGGCGACGTCTTCGGCGCCGACGACCCCGACGCCGTCATCCCGCTCTACCTGCCGCTGTACGGCCCCGCCGGGCCCGACGGGCACGCCCCGGTCACCGGCCTCCTCGGGCTGCTGTCGCAGCGCGCGTACGACTACGCCTCCGGTGAGCGCGCCGAGCGCGACCCGGACCCGGCCGAGCAGGCCCTCATCGACGCGGCCCGCTCCCGCCTGATCGAGGGGATCATCGCCGAGAGCGAGGACGAGGGCCTCATGGACCGCTACCTCGGCGGCGAGGACATCGACCCGGGGACCCTCGTCGACGACCTGGAGCGTGCCGTCGCCCGCGGCACCTTCCACCCCGTCCTGATGGCCGCCCCGGCCGCCGACGGCGCCCGCCAGGGCCTGGGCACCGTGGAGCTCCTCGAACTCGTGACCGGCGGCTTCCCCACCCCGCTGGAGCGCGCCGCCCTGACCGTGACCGCGCCCGACGGCGCCGCCCGCCCGGACGTCACCTGCGATCCCGACGGCCCCCTCGTCGCCGAGGTCGTCAAGACCACCTCCGACCCGTACGTCGGCCGGGTGTCCCTCGTCCGCGTCTTCTCCGGCACCCTGCGCCCGGAGGCCACCGTGCACGTCTCCGGCCACGGCCTCGCCGACCGCGGCCACGAGGACCACGACCTCCAGGAGCGGATCGGCACCCTGACCTCCCCCTTCGGCAAGCAGCAGCGGAGCCTGGACCGGTGCATCGCCGGCGACCTCGCATGCGTCGCCAAGCTGACCCGGGCCGAGACCGGCGACACCCTGTCCGCCAAGGAGCGCCCGCTCCTCATGGAGCCCTGGCCCATGCCCGACCCGCTGCTCCCCCTCGCCGTCGAGGCCCACAGCAAGGCCGACGAGGACAAGCTCTCGCAGGGTCTGGCGCGCCTGGTCGCCGAGGACCCGACCCTGCGGCTGGAGCAGAACCCGCACACCCGCCAGCTCGTCCTGTGGTGCCTCGGCGAGGCACACCAGGAGGTCACCCTGGAGCGGCTGCGCACCCGGTACGGCGTCCAGGTCGACCCGGTCCCGCACAAGGTCAGCCTGCGCGAGACCTTCGGGGCGAAGGCCGCCGGGCGCGGCCGGCACGTGAAGCAGTCCGGCGGCCACGGCCAGTTCGCGATCTGCGAGATCGAGGTGGAGCCGCTCCCGCCGGGCAGCGGCGTGGAGTTCGTCGACCGGGTGGTCGGCGGCTCCGTGCCCCGGCAGTTCATCCCGTCCGTGGAGAAGGGCGTACGCGCCCAGGCCGCCCGGGGGGTCGCCGCCGGCCACCCGCTGGTCGACGTGCGCGTCACCCTCCTCGACGGGAAGGCCCACTCGGTGGACTCCTCCGACGCCGCCTTCCAGACCGCCGGCGCGCTCGCCCTGCGCGAGGCGGCGGCCGGGGCCCGCATCGACCTCCTGGAACCGGTCGCCGAGCTCTCCGTCCTCGTCCCGGACGAGTACGTCGGCCCGGTCATGAGCGATCTCGCGGGCCGCCGCGGCCGCGTCGTCGGCACCGAGCAGGCCGGCCCGGGGCGCACCCGCGTGCGCGCCGAGGTCCCCGAGATCGAGATCGGCCGCTACGCCGTCGAGCTGCGCTCCGTCACGCACGGTACCGGCGGCTTCGCCCGGGCCTACGTACGCCACGAACCGGTGCCGTCCCACATCGCGGACAAGATGCACGAACCAGCCGACGCGAGCCGTCAGTTGACCTGACGCGGAACGGCCGCCCGGCCAACCCGCTTGCGGCGGGCGGCATTTCCCTGTCCCATGACCACGGGGCGAGATCCGCCGATAAGCTCGTCGGCGCACCAAAACGCACGACGCACAGCGATGGGGGCAGCGGTGGCGGACGACGGATTCGACTTCAGGCCCGGAGCGCAGATTCCCCTCCAGGGGGGTGGCGGGCAGACGGCGGCGACCAACGCGCTGGCCTCCGCGGCGTACCGGGACGGCGCGAAGGACACCAGACTCGACCTCATACTCGGCGCCAACAGCGAGCACCACGCGTCCACGGTCAAGCCCCCGAAGATCTCCCTCTTCGAGCCCAGCCTCGGCGAGGCCTTCTGCCGGGCCGTCGAGACGCGCACCCTCGGCCCCGGCCGCAAGCCGCTGATCCAGTCCTTCGGCGCCGATCCGCAGACCGTCGTCGAGCACTGCCTGGCCGCGTCCCGGATCCGCAAGGAACGCGACCGCAAGCTCCGCCTGATCATGCTGGTGTGCGGCGTGCTGTTCCTGCCCGGCCTGCTGCTGTGGCTGGGCCTCTTCCAGCTCCGCCGGTCGCTGGCGTCCGGCGACGGCAAGCGCTCCTCCTGGATCGGCACCCTCCTCCTGGTCGGGGTGGCCGTCCTGGTGGCCGTGCTGATGTTCCGGCTGCCGTTCACCGGGTTCCTCGGCCTGTACCTGCGCGCCATGATCATCGCTCCGGCCCTGGGCTGGCTGCTCGCCCGCCGGATCTGCGAGGCGACCGCCGCCGACCTGCGCTCGCGCTGGGACGGGCTGCTGGGCGGCGGCGGCGTCGCCGCCAAGATCCCCGAGGCGGTACCGGGCAACCCGGACGAGAAGGCCCGCGAGGACCTCCGGCGCCAGCTGGCCAAGCTGACCGCCGAGGACCGCAGCAACTCGGTCTTCTACGCGGGCTCCAAGGGCATCCTGGGCATGGGCGTGCGCTGGGGCAACTGGCAGATGGCCGAGGAGCTCGCGCCCAGGGAGGGCGTCGCCGAGATCCACCCGTTCCGCAGCTGGGACGTCGTACGCGCGATCGACGCCCAGCTCCGCAAGCTGGAGCGCGGCCCCCTGCACACCGGCGGGTTCCCGCCCGCCGCCATCCAGCACTGGATCGTGACGCCGGTCGGCGAGGGCGCCGGCGAGGTGGCCCGCCCCACCGGCGAGAACGTCGACACCTTCCTGATCAAGCCGCACGAGATCACCCGGATATGCAACGAGCAGCAGTTCAACGCGGGCAACCGGCACTACCTCGGCATCCAGTACCCGCTCTGGGACGGCCAGCTCGTCATCACCATGCTGGTGACCGTCACCGTGCTCTACAAGACGCTCCGCGTGGACGTGACGGCGCACGCCCTGGGCCCCGTCAACGGCCTGTTCACCACGAAGTCCAAGGCCCCGACGGTGGAGGTCCCCAAGAGCATCCGCTTCTGGGAGACCACGGAGCGCCCGCTCCCGCTGGTCGACGCCAGCGAGGTGGTGCGCCTCGCCGTGCGCGCCCCGCTCACGTGGTACCCGCCGATCCTGGACTACCTCGGCGGCAAGCTGGTCCTGCCCGAGCCGTTCGGCGTCCGCCACGTGTGGGCCGGCTCGATGTGGCGCCACCGGTTCATGGCGGACGACGCCCTGCGCACCGTGGCCCCGGTCCTGCGGTCCGTGCACGCCGCGACCTTCAAGGTCCTGGAGGAGAACGGTGTCGACACCGAGCGCTTCACCAACCGCTCGTCGATCATGAGCGGCATGATCCAGGAACCGTCGCCGCGCAAGGCGGACGCGTACGACGGCTAGGGCGTCTCTTTCGGATCTTGTCGGCCGGGTCCGTCTCCTCCGGATGGTGTCGGCCCTCCCCCGGCCGGCCCGCCCGGCCGGGACGACGTCCCGGTTACGCTGAAGGCGCAGCCCAGGGCATCCGTACGCACCGGAGGAGCGACCCGTGACCGAGCGCAAACCGCCTGGCGTCAGCTTCGAGACGTTCGTGGACCGGCAGATCCGGGAAGCCGCCGCCCGCGGGGACTTCGAGGACCTTCCCGGCTACGGCAAGCCGCTCGCCTCGCTCGACGCCCCGTACGACGAGCTGTGGTGGGTCAAGGGGAAGCTGCACGACGAGGGGTTCGCCGTCCTGCCGCCGGCCCTCGCGCTCCGCAAGGAGGCCGAGGACGCGCTGGAGACGGCGCTGGCGGCGCGCTCCGAGCGCCAGCTGCGGGCCGTCCTCACCGACGTCAACGAGAAGATCCGCACGGCCCTGCGCAGGCCGCCGCCGGGGCCTCCGCTGAACCTGACGGAGTTCGACGTGGAGGCCGTGCTGCGCACCTGGCGCGAGCGCGGGGACCGGTCCCCCGGCCGAGCCGGGACCGGCTCCGGACCGGCCTAGGCCGTGTCTTTCGGATCGGGGCGGATCGGCCCGGGGTGTCCGGTGCCGTGCGTCGCAAGGCCGAGGAGGGAGCCGACGTGGTGTGTCGGCGACCGACGAGAACGCCGCGAGGCGCGGTGCCGGACACCCCGGGCCCGCGCTGATCCGAACGACACGGCCTAGCCGACGGGCCAGGCGTCGGCCAGCATCTGGCGGGTGTCCGCGAGGAGTTGGGGCAGCACCTTGGTGTGGCCCACCACCGGCATGAAGTTGGTGTCGCCGCCCCAGCGGGGCACGATGTGCTGGTGCAGGTGCGCGGCGATGCCCGCCCCCGCGGCCGCGCCCTGGTTCATGCCGATGTTGAAGCCGTGCGCCCCGGACGCCTTGCGCAGCGCGGCCATGGCCCGCTTCGTGAGGTCGGCCAGCTCCGCCGTCTCCGGCCCGTCCAGCTCGGTGTAGTCGGCGACGTGCCGGTACGGGACGACCATCAGGTGGCCCCCGTTGTACGGGTAGAGGTTCAGCACCGCGTAGACGTGCCGGCCCCGCGCCACGACCAGGCCGTCCTGGTCCGACATCTCCGGAATCCCGCAGAAGGGACAGCCGTCCCCGGCCTCCGGGCCGGTGGGCTTGTTCTCACCCTGGATGTAGGCCATCCGGTGGGGCGTCCACAGACGCTGGAACGCGTCCTGCGTGCCCACACCGATCTGCTGCTCCGGCTCAATCGTCATGGGATGCAGCATATGACCTTGCCCGAGCGGACGAGGAAGGCCCCCGGGGAAGCGATCGCTCCCCCGGGGGCCCCACGTGCGCGTTCCGCTTCGGATCAGACCTGGACGCGGTCCGCGACGACCTTGGCCAGCTTGGCCAGGGCCTCGTCCTTCGCGATGCCGTTCTCCTGCGAACCGTCGCGGTAGCGGAAGGAGACGGTGCCCGCGGCCATGTCCTCGTCACCGACGATGACCATGAACGGGACCTTGAGCTTCTGGTGGTTGCGGATCTTCTTCTGCATGCGGTCGGAGGAGGCGTCGACCTCGACCCGCAGCCCCTGCTTCTTCGCCTCGGCGGCGAACTCCTGCAGGTACTCCACGTGCCCGTCGCCGATCGGGATGCCGACCGCCTGGACCGGGGCCAGCCACGGCGGCATGGCGCCCGCGTAGTGCTCCAGCAGTACGGCGAAGAACCGCTCGATCGAACCGAACAGCGCGCGGTGGATCATGACCGGGCGCTGGCGCGAGCCGTCCGGCGCGGTGTACTCCAGGTTGAAGCGCTCCGGCAGGTTGAAGTCGAGCTGGACGGTCGACATCTGCCAGGTGCGGCCGATGGCGTCACGGCACTGGACGGAGATCTTCGGGCCGTAGAACGCGGCGCCGCCCGGGTCCGGGACCAGGGGCAGGCCCTGCTTCTCGGCGACCGACTGGAGGACGGCGGTGGCCTCCTCCCAGGCCTCGTCCGAGCCGACGAACTTCTCCGGGTCCTTGGTGGAGAGCTCCAGGTAGAAGTCGGTCAGGCCGTAGTCGCGGAGCAGGTTCAGCACGAAGGTGAGCGTGCGGTCGAGCTCCTCCGCCATCTGCTCCCGGGTGCAGTAGATGTGCGCGTCGTCCTGGGTGAAGCCCCGGGCGCGGGTCAGGCCGTGCACGACGCCGGACTTCTCGTACCGGTACACGGTGCCGAACTCGAAGAGGCGCAGCGGCAGTTCGCGGTAGGAGCGGCCGCGCGCGTCGAAGATCAGGTTGTGCATCGGGCAGTTCATGGGCTTGAGGTAGTAGTCGGTACCACCGTCGAGCTGCATGGGGGGGTACATGCCCTCCGCGTACCAGTCCAGGTGGCCGCTCTTCTCGAAGAGGGCGCCCTTGGTGGCGTGCGGGGTGTAGACGAACTCGTAGCCCTCCTCCTCGTGCCGGCGGCGCGAGTAGTCCTCCATGGTGCGGCGGATGATGCCGCCGCGCGGGTGGAAGACGGCGAGGCCGGAGCCGATCTCGTCCGGGACGGAGAAGAGGTCGAGCTCGCTGCCGAGCTTGCGGTGGTCGCGCTTCTCGGCCTCGGCGAGGAAGTCGAGGTGGGCCTTCAGCTCCTCCTTCGACGGCCACGCGGTGCCGTAGATGCGCTGGAGCATCGGGTTCTTCTCGCTGCCGCGCCAGTAGGCGGCGGCGTTGCGCATGAGCTTGAAGGCCGGGATGGTGCGGGTGGTGGGCAGGTGGGGACCCCGGCAGAGGTCCTTCCAGCACAGCTCGCCGGTCTTCGCGTCGAGGTTGTCGTAGATGGTCAGCTCGCCGGCGCCCACTTCGACGTTCGCGCCGTCGTCGGTCGACGCGGAGCCCTTGATGCCGATGAGCTCCAGTTTGTACGGCTCGTCGGCGAGCTCCTCGCGGGCCGCCTCGTCGGTGACCACGCGGCGGGAGAACCGCTGCCCGCGCTTCTGGATCTCCTGCATCTTCTTCTCGATGACCTTGAGGTCCTCGGGGGTGAAGGGCTTGGCGACGTCGAAGTCGTAGTAGAAGCCGTCCCGGACCGGCGGGCCGATGCCCAGCTTGGCCTCGGGGAAGAGCTCCTGCACGGCCTGGGCCATGACGTGGGCGGCCGAGTGGCGCAGGATGTTCAGGCCGTCCTCGGAGGAGATCTCCACCGGCTCGACGGTCTCGCCGTCCTTCACCTCGTACGCGAGGTCCTTCAGCTCACCGGCGATGCGGGCGGCGACGATGGTGCGCTCGCCGGCGAAGAGCTCCGCCGCCGTAGTGCCCGTGGCCACCACGCGCTCGTCCCGCTCGGAATCGCGTTGGATGATCACACGGACGTCTGACACCGGTCTCTCCTGACTCAGGGGGTGCGCGAGCGAACACTGCGCTCCCGAATCGTACCGAGCGGAGGGGCGGCGCCCCTAAACGGTTATCGGCGGGGCACCGCCCGGAACCCCCGGCGGCCGGCCGAACGACGCCATGCGCAACCCCGGGACGGGCGAGAAGTCCGGGCCGCGGAGGAAGCGAGGCGCTCGTACAGGGTCACCGCCGGGGCGTTCCCGGCGCCCGTGGTCACCTCGACGCGGCGGTCCGGGAAGAGCTCCGCCAGTACGTGGCGCAGCAGCAGGGAGGCGATCCCCCGGCGGAACCAGGCCGGGTCCACGCAGAGCCGGTCGACGCCGACGACGCCGTCCGGCTCCTCCGCCCAGGCGAGGAAACCGGCGAGCACGCCGTCCGCGGACACCGCGCCGAGCCACCGCAGCGGTCGCGCCCGCATCTCGTCGAGGCTCTCGTGCAGGGCGGGGATGCCGTCGAATCCGATCAGCCCGGCCTCCACCGCGTACGCCGCCCGGCCGATCCGGTGCACGGCGCCCGCCGTGGCGTCGTCGGCGAGGTCCAGCGGGCGGACGAGCGGGTTCGGCATGCGGGATCCTCGGGGTCGCGGGCGGGAGCGCCCAGGCTACGCGCGGCTGCCGCCGCCCGGGCCCCCGGGCGTCCCGGCCGATCGCCTAGGCGTCCCCCGGCAGTACGTCCGGCGCGTCGAACGCCGCGTCCAGCGACTTCATCAGCCGGTCCCGTTCGACCTCGTCCAGCGGCACCGGCACGAGGTCCGCCGCGTCCGTCAGCCGCCGGAAGCCGCCCCGCCGCTGGAGCCGCCCGCCGACCCTGACGGGCAGCCCCGCCAGGTGGGCGTGGACCGCCACCCCGTACGCCTCCTCGTCCAGCGCCACCCGTACGTACGGGACGTCCGCCCCGGCGAGGACCCGCAGCCGTACGGTGCCCCCGCCCCCGGGGGCCGAGCGCCGCATCCGCACGACGGCGCCGGTGACGCTGACCCGGACGGCCGGTTCGTCCCGGGTGTAGCGGGCGGCGGCCTCGCGCAGGACGGGGAGGTCGCCGGGCGAGAACTCCACCGGTTCCGGGCGCGCCGCGCACCCGGCCGGCACCCCGGCCGCCGGTGCCCAGGCGAGCGCGATCCGGGCTCCCTCGGTGCCCCGGACCAGCGCGATCAGCGCGTCGGCGAGCTCCCGGCTGACCCCGGCGGCCACGGCCGCGTCGAAGGCCTCCATGCCGCCGGTGGCCCGCCGGTAGTCCACGGCCTCGCGGGTCGCGTGCAGGGCGTGGTGGAGCCGGGTCACCAGGCCCCGCCCACCGTCCACGGGGACGTACGCGGTGAGCCGCCGGGCGCCCGGGGCGGGGCCCACCAGGACGCCGTCCAGGGCCCGTTCGGCCTTCGCGCGGTGCCGGGCGCCGTAGTAGCCGGCCCGCGCCCGGTCCGCCAGGGCCCCGGCCAGCAGGAGCCGGCGGGCGGCCGAGCGGAGCTGCTCCTGCGCCGTCCACGCGGCCTCGGACGGGAACCCGTACGGGCCGGGCGGGATCTCCCGGTCCCAGCGGACCTCGTCGCTCGGCACGCTCAGCCCGTAGAGCACATCCCGCGCGGACGGCACCGCGCTGCGCGAGAGCGCGGTGAGCGCCTCCTCCAGCAGGTCGCCGCTGTCGGGGAAGGCCCGGCTCTCCGGGACGAGGAGGCTGGCGCCGGAGCCGCCCGCGGGCGGTGTCCAGCGCCCGTAGCGGCCGGCGGCCCCGCCCCGGCGCAGCCAGCCGTGGTGGCGCAGCAGGGCGCCGAGCACGACGGGGTCGACCTTCGCGGGGTCGGGTGCGGCGGGGTGGGCGAGGTCCGCGTACGGCGTGGACGGCAGCGGTTCGAGGTTCGGCGAGTGCCGGTGCATCAAGGTGTCCCTCCCGACCCGACCCGGGTCATGATCTCGCACAGCGCCCGGTCGTCGAAGATCCGCGTGGTCGGGATCCGCACGGTGGTCCGGCGCCGGCCGGTCACGGGGTGCCCGGCCAGATTGGTCCAGTAGCAGCAGTGCCTCAGGTCGAGCCGGTCGTGCCCGGCGGCGAGCCACTGGTCGCGCTCCCGCGGGACGAGCATCACGACGAGGATCTTGTGGACGGCGACCGGGGTGCGGGCCAGCTTCACCAGGTGCTCGTTGTCGAGCGTGAAGGAGAAGGTGGGGCCGGGCGGTCTGGGCGGTATCTGGTAGGTCGCCTTCAACTGCACCTTGACGGTGACCTCGTCGTCGACGACGTGCTCGGGGGCGCCGTGGCTGACGTGCCAGTCGATGCCGTTGTCCGGGAAGGGCTGGGAGAGCGAGCAGCCGGCCGCCGCGGCGACGGCGTGCAGGTATCCCACCTGGAGGGTCTCCATGCAGGCGGTGGTGGCGAGTGTGCCGCGCAGCGGTCCGGTCCGCGGCTCGTCCGGCGTGCCGGTCCGCGCATCGATCCGCCCCGCCAGCACCCCGCCCTGTTCGGGCTGTGCGAGCGCCATGGCCGGTCCCCATGCCTTCCGGCTCCGCGGTGGGTGGTGGGTGGGGTGACGGCCGGTCATGTGCACGGCCCCCCACGGTTGTTGTCTCCGCAGCCGGGTCCCCGCAAACGGCGTACGGGGCAAACAGCCCGGGTATCACCGAAGCGGGCAAGGGTGGCGCGTTCGGAGGCGGAGGCGCCCGGGGGCGCCCCATCTGCCGACCGGGGACGAGGAGTTCGCCATGACACGCTGGTACGAGGGCCCGCTGGCCTCATTCGACACGGAGACGACCGGAGTGGACGTCGAGCGGGACCGGATCGTGTCCGCCGCGCTCGTCGTGCAGGAGTGTGCGGGGGGCCGGGTGCGCTCCACCCGCTGGCTGGTCAACCCCGGCATCCCCGTTCCCGCGGGCGCCACGGAGGTGCACGGGCTCACCGACGAGCACCTGCAGCGGCACGGGCGCTGGCCCGCGCCGGTGGTGGAGGAGATAGCCCGCGCGCTCGGGGAGCAGCAGGTGGCCGGCCGGCCGGTGGTGGTGATGAACGCGCCGTTCGATCTGACGCTGCTGGACCGGGAGTTGCGCCGGCACCGGGCGTCCTCGCTGTCGCGGTACCTGGACAACCGGCCGCTGACGGTGCTGGATCCGCGGGTGCTGGACAAGCACCTCGACCGGTACCGCAAGGGCCGCCGGACGCTGACCGACCTCTGCGCGCACTACGGGATCGAGCTGGAGGGCGCGCACGACGCGGCGGCGGACGCGATGGCGTCCCTGGAGCTGGTGCGGGCGGTGGGCCGCCGGTTCGCGGGGCGGCTGGAGCGGCTGAGCCCGGCCGAGCTGCACACGCTCCAGCAGGTGTGGCACGCCGCGCAGGCGCGCGGCCTCCAGGCCTGGTTCGCGCGGCAGGGCACGCCGGAGTCGGTCGACCCGCACTGGCCGCTGCGGCCGGACCTGTCCACGGCGGCGTAGCGGGCGCACCGCACCGGGCCGGCCCGGTGCGGGAACGCCGAAAGGTCCCTCCCCCGCTGGGGAAGGGACCTGCGGCTTGTCCGTCAAGGCCCTGCCGGGGGGCCTGTGTTCAGCCCCGCTGTCGAAGCCAGGTCCTGCATGGTGGGCGATACTGGGATCGAACCAGTGACCCCTTCGGTGTGAACGAAGTGCTCTCCCGCTGAGCTAATCGCCCGGGAACGGACTGAACAATACAGAAGGCCCGGGGCTCGTTCAAACCGCTTCCGGGAACGCCGCCAGCCGGGCCGCCAGACCGCGCTGCCCGGCCCGCATCATCAGCGCGTGGTTGAGCTGGAACACGGGCCGCCCCGGCAGCGCGAGGCGCCGCATCAGCGGCCGGCGCACCTCGACCTCCTGCTCGTACAGCGCGCGGCTGCGCCCGCCGCCGGCCGCGCCCCGCGCCCGCACGGTCCACCGCGCCCAGCCCTCGATGTCACCGCGCAGCGCCACCTCCAGGACGCCGCGGCCGGGATCGCGGAGCAGCTCGGTGGCCGTGACGTGCAGCGCGTAGGGCAGGACGGAGCGGACCAGCGCGGTGCCGGTGCGCTCGTCGACCGGTCGGACCCGGCGTATCTGCGGCCACCAGGCCGGGTACTCGCCGGGCTGCTCCAGCACGGCGTAGACACGTGCGGGCGCGGCGTCGAGGTCCCACACGCTGCGGAAGCGGTAGCGGCTCCAGCGGTCCCAGCTGCTCAGGTCCATGGGTGCAGTCTGGCCCGCTGCGCCCCCCGTTGTCCGGGTTTTGCCGGTACCGGATGGGTACTCAGGCGCATCTGAGTACCCCCGCCCATGTGCTGACGGCGTGACCGGCACCACACTGCGAATCATGAACACGTCACTGCCGCCGGCCGAGGAGCTGGCGCTCATCGACCGCGAGCTGGTACGACTCGACGCCCGGCGCCTCTACCTGCTGGGCCGCAGGGACTGGCTGCTGCGCCTGCTGTACTCCGCCCCGCCGGCCGGTGCGCCCGGCCGTGGACCGGCTCCCGGCGGCGCTCCGGCATGGGCCCCTGCGGCCGCGAAGGACGCCTCGGCTCCGAGCGCGCAGAACGTGCTGCTGACCCTGGGCGCGGTGCTGCTGGCGGTGGCCGCGCTGGCCTTCACGCTGGTCAGCTGGGGGTCCCTGGGGATCGCCGGGCGGTCGGCGGTGCTGGCCGTGGTGACGGCGGCGGCCCTGGCCGCGCCGGTCCTCCTGCTGCGCCGTGGGCTGCGCTCGACGGCGGAGTCGGTGGGCGCGCTGGGCCTGCTGCTGACGGTGCTGGACGCGTACGCGCTGTACGCGGCGGCCCTGTCCGGCCTCGACGCCACCGGGTACGCGGCGGGGGCCGCGGCGGCGCTGGCGGCGCTCTGGGCCGGGTACGGGTGGGTCCTGGCGCGCGGGGGTCCGTCCGGGCTGCGCCTCCCGCTGCCGGCGGCGGTCCTGGCGGCGCAGCTGCCGCTCCCGCTGGCCGCGCTGGCCTCGGACGGGGGCCCGGTGCGGGTCGGCTGGGCGCTGCTGGTGACGGCGGCGCTGGACGTGGCCGCGGCCCTGCGGTTCCGGTCGGCTCGGGGCACGCCGGGGGCGCCGGCGGCGGCCCTGGCCGCAGCCCTGGGCGCGGTCCTCGGCGCGGGGGCGCTGCTGCTGGGCACGGCCGCGTCCTGGTCGGCGGCTTCGCCCGGCGGAGCGGTGGCCCCGGCGGCCCTGCTGCTGGCGGGAGCGGCCCTCGGGGCGGCGGCGGCCTGGCGGGAGCCGCGGGCGGCGGCGGCCGCGACGGCGGGCGGGGTCGCCTGGGCGGTGGCGGTCGGCGGCGTGGCACGTCCGGCCCTGGACACGGGCTGGGCGGTCGCGGCGCACCTGCCGGCGGCGCTGGCGCTGGTGGCGTGCGTACGCGTCGCCGGGCTGCCGGCGGCGGTCCGGCGCGGGTCGGCCCGGGCAGGGGCCGGGGTGAGCGCCCTCGCGGCGCTGTGGGGCTGGGCGGCGGCGGTTCCGGCGCTGGCGGCGCCGCTCGCGGTGCTGGACGAGGTGTGGTCGGGCACGACGCCCGGCTGGAGCCCGTACGCGTCGGGGGCCTCGGCCCCGGTGGTCCTGCTGGTGGTGGCGGGGGCGGCCTGGTCGCTCTCCCGCACGCTCGCGCGGCCGGAGCCGGCGGTGGTGGCGGTGGTCGCGGCCTGGTCGGGGCTGTTCGCGGCACCGGTCCTGCTCGGACTTCCGGCGGCGGGGGTGTTCGCGGCGCAGCTGGCGGTGACGGGGGCCGCCGGGTGCCTGGCCCTGCGCGCGTCGGCGCGGGGCACCTCGTTCGCGGCGGCCGCGTGCGCGCTGGGCGGGGCCGCGAGCGTGTCCCTGGGCGCGCTGGACGGCCGCGCGGCCACCTTCGCGGTCTGGGGCCTGCTGGGCGCGGGCTGCGCCGCGGGAGCGGCGTACGGGCGCGCTCCGCGGTGGGCCCGCTCGACGGCGGCCGGATGCGCGGTCGGGTACGCCGCGGGACTGCTCGCGGCGGCGGCCGCGGCTTCCGGCCTGGCGGTGGCCTGGTGGGGCCTGCCGGTGCTCGCGGTCCCCGCGGCGGTGGCCGCGCTCGGGCCGCGCCTGGGACCGGTACGGCTCTCCGCGGAAGCGGCGGCGGGAGCGGCCGGACTGCTCGCGGTGGCCTTGGCGGCCCCGCGGCCCGGGACGCTGGCGCTGGTCCTGGCGCTGGCCGGGGTGGTGTGCGCGGGCGCGGCGGTACGGCCGGAGCGGCGCGCCCTGGGCTGGGCGGCGGTCGCGCTGTTCGCGGCGGCGACCTGGGTCCGGCTGGCGTCGGACGGGGTCACGGCCCCGGAGGCGTACACCCTGCCGGTGACGCTGCCCGCGCTCGCGGTGGGGTTCCTGCGGCGCCGCAAGGACCCGGAGGCCTCGTCCTGGACGGCGTACGGTCCGGGCCTGGCGGCGACGCTGCTGCCGAGCCTGCTGGCGGCCTGGGCGGACGCGGACTGGCAGCGCCCGCTGCTGCTCGGCCTGGCCGCCCTGGCCCTGACCCTGGCGGGCGCCCGCCGCGGACTGCAGGCTCCGCTGCTGCTCGGCGGCGCCGTCCTGGCGGCGGTGGCCCTGCACGAGCTGGCGCCGTACGTGGCGCAGGTCGCGGGCGCCCTGCCGCGCTGGCTGCCGCCGGCGCTGGCCGGCCTGCTGCTGCTGGCGGTGGGCGCCACGTACGAGAGGCGGCTGGCGGACGCCCGGCGCCTGCGCGACGCACTGGGGCGCCTGCGCTGACGGCGGGCGACGGGGGTGCCGGACCGCGCGGGAGGGGAGCGGAGGGACCGGGGAAACGCCGGAGGCCCGGAGACGGTGAAGTCTCCGGGCCTCTGGTCCGGGTGGGCGATACTGGGTTCGAACCAGTGACCCCTTCGGTGTGAACGAAGTGCTCTCCCACTGAGCTAATCGCCCGGACGCACCGCAAACATTACCGCATGTCAGCGGTGCTCCCCGACCATCACTGGTCCTTGATGTCCCAGGGCAGCACGAGCCCGTACTTCCACAGGTAGAAGCCGATGAGGGCGCCCGCGATGACGAGGCCCGCGCCGGTCAGGATGAGGTTGCGGCGGCGCACCTTGGGGTCGAGCGCCTTCTGGGCGGCCTCGGTGACCTTGCGCTTGGTCCAGCGCAGGACGAGGTGGGCCCAGGCGAACTCGGTGGCCCAGATCGCCAGCCCCGCGAAGATCGCCACCCAGCCGGGGCCGGGCAGGACGAGCATGGCGACGCCCGCGCCGATGACGGCGAGGCCGACGACGAAGACGCCGACCTGCCAGCTCAGGTGCAGGCCGCGCCGGGCCTTGACGAAGTCGGGCGCCTTGGAGACGTGCGGCGTCTCCTCGGCCGCGGCCTCGGCGGCCGGCGCGGCCGGGACGTCCGGCGTGGTCTGCGCGTCCGGCGTGGATCCTGCGGCGGCCCCTGCGGCGGACTCGTTGGTCTCGCGGTCACTCCCCGTATTCATGGCCTCGAATCTACCCGAGCCGGATGCACACGTGAATGCGGGTTTGGATCCGCCGTACGAGGGACCCAGAGGTCCGCAAAACGGTCAGAGGGGTTTACAACGGCACCGTAGGTGGCATGTCGATTTCGCCGACGTGCGAATCCCCGAGCGCACACTGAGCGAAAGGCCCTGGCGCTTATGAACACCACGGTCAGCTGCGAGCTGCACCTGCGCCTCGTTGTGTCGAGCGAGTCCTCACTGCCTGTTCCCGCGGGCCTGCGGTATGACACGGCCGACCCCTACGCCGTGCACGCCACCTTCCACACCGGCGCCGAGGAGACGGTCGAATGGGTATTCGCCCGCGACCTCCTCGCGGAGGGCCTCCACCGGCCCACCGGTACCGGCGACGTCCGCGTCTGGCCGTCCCGCAGCCACGGTCAGGGCGTCGTCTGCATCGCCCTGAGCTCACCGGAGGGAGAAGCACTGCTCGAAGCACCCGCCCGAGCACTCGAGTCGTTCCTCAAGCGGACGGACGCCGCGGTTCCGCCAGGAACCGAGCACCGGCACTTCGACCTCGACAAGGAGCTCTCCCACATCCTGGCCGAAAGCTGAGCCAGGCCTACAGCCGCCCGGCACCGTCCGACTCGGGGCGACGGTGTGGGCCGGACAACCACATACGCGAGTGCCGGCGCTGTTCCCGCGGAAGCCAACCACGGGGACGGCGCCGGTGCGCGTGGGGACGGCCCCGCGAGGGGACCCGCTAGAGTCGGCCACCAGCGGCGGCGGCCCGTCGTCGCAGGCTCCGGCCCATGAGGGAGACCCGTGCAGATCCCCCACGACACCCGTCGCGCGCTCGACGTCGTCGTCGCCCTGGTGAACACCACGGCCGAGGCCGACCAGCCCGACAGGCTCGCGGAGATCGGCGCGCTGCGCGGCTTCGTCCGGGACTACGCGATCAGCGACGTGGGCGAGCTCAGCGCCCGCGACCTGGCCGGCGTCCGGGCCGTGCGCGGCAAGTTCGCCCAGGTCTTCGCCGCGCCGAACCCACGCGCGGCGGCCGCACTGATCAACGAGCTCGTGGCGACCGCCGGCACCACGCCGCAGCTGACCGACCACGACGGCTATGACTGGCACGTCCACTACTTCGCGCCGGGCGCCTCGCTGGGCGACCACCTCGCCGCCGACGGCGGGATGGCGCTGGCCTTCATCGTGGTCTCCGGCGAGCAGGAACGGCTGCGCCGCTGCGAGGCCCCGGACTGCCGGCGCGCCTTCGTGGACCTCTCCAGGAACCGCTCGCGCCGCTACTGCGACAGCCGGACCTGCGGGAACCGGCTGCACGTGGCCGCGTACCGGGCCCGGCGCAAGGAGGCCGACGCCGAGGTGTCGGAGCACGGAGCCCCCGGGCCGGCGGCGGGACACGCGGCGTCACAGCACGAACAGGTCGTGCACGGCGGCCAGCAGCAGCAGGGTTCCGATCACGCCTAGGAAGATCATCAGGGGTGGCTGGGAGAGCGCGAAGAGGCAGCCCCGCGGCTCCTCCGCGACGGGGGCGGGGAGCGGTGCGGGTACCGACGGCTCACTGTGCGGTGTGTCGAGCATGTCCGGGCGATGATGGCGCAGCCCGTGACCGCCCCTGTCTCAACACGCCAATATCCGCGCGGTAGTTCGCCCGATCTCGTGGACCCGGGCCGATGTCCGCCCCTCCCGGTCAGATGCCGTGCTTCTTGAGGATGGCCTCGATATCGGAGAAGTCGTCCCCCGCGGCGGCCGCAGGCTTCTGCCGCCCGGCCGGCCGGGTACCGCCCGCGGCCGCGGCGCCGAGCGACGGCTCGGAGGCGGCCGGGGCGACGGCCTCCCGGGCGGGGGCGCCCTTGACCGGCCGCGGAGGTTTCGCGGCCTTGCCCAGGCTGCGGCGCTCGACGACGCGGGTGGTGGCGAAGAGCAGCCAGGCGAGCCCGAGGACCCCGAAACCGGCCCACACGGTCGGCTCGAACACCACCTCGGTCGCCCAGGCCACGACGCCCGTCATCACCAGTCCGAGCGGGACGAGCGCGTACGCGGCGATCCGGGTGGCCGTCAGGAAGCGGCGGCGGTAGGCCGTGAGCGCGGCGATGCCCAGGCCGGCCACCGACGCCGCGGAACAGATGGTCTCGGCAAGCATGCGGCCCTCCGGCTGTCGGTGACGGGCGATCCGTACCCGTCCATCGTGCACCGGTCGCCCCCGTACGGGCCAGGTCGCCGGCCCCGCCGGGCGCGATCTCCGGGACATCTCCGGGTCGGGTCTCCTCCCCAGGTGCCGGTCAAAGGGCCGTGCGGGGGCTGGGAGACTGTTCCCATGACCGATTCCGTGATCCTCGACGTCTGGTGCGAACTGCAGTGCCCGGACTGCCACGCCGCCCTGGACGACGTCCGCGCCCTGCGGGCCCGCTACGGCGACCGGCTGGACATCCGGCTGCGCCACTTCCCGCTGGACAAGCACAAGCACGCCTTCGCCGCGGCCCAGGCCGCCGAGGAGGCCGTGGCGCAGGGGCAGGGCTGGCCGTACGTCGAGGCGGTGCTGGCGCGCACCGCCGGGCTGGGCCGTGAGGGCGAGCCCGTACTGCTGGAGGTCGCGCGTGAACTCGGCCTCGACGTCGAGGAGTTCGACACCGCACTGATCGACGGGCGGCACATCCTGATCGTCGACGCCGACCAGGCGGAGGGCAAGGCGATCGGCGTGACCGGCACCCCGACGTACGTGATCGGCGGCGAGCGCCTCGACGGCGGCAAGAGCCAGGACGGCCTGCGCGCCCGCATCGAGGAGATCGCCGACCGCCTCCTGGCCGGAGTGGCGTAGGCCGTCTCGTGCGGATCCTGCCGGGTCCGCGTCGTCACGGTCGCGACGCCCCCCGGGGGGGCGCGCGGCGTCCGGTGCGTACGCCCGCCCGGCGGAGGGTCGCCCGCGGACCGGACGGGCGCGGTCGACCCCGACAGCGCGGCGCGCGTACGGGCCGCACACCGCGCGGCAGGGGCGAGTGCGACGACACCCCCGTCGCGGCCGCGCCTCGGGGCTACACCAGTGCCTTGATGGCGTTCACGACCGTGTCCCGGTAGCCGAGCGACTCGTAGAGCCGGCGGGCCGGGGTGTTGCCCTCGACGACGTGCAGGCCCAGGTTCCGGGCTCCCGCCGCGAGGGCGGTGCGCTCGGCCAGCAGCATGAGGGCCCGCCCGTGACCCTTGCGCCGGTGCTCGGCCGCGACGTCCACGTCCCACACGTACGGGATCGCGCCGAACCCGGCGACCTCCAGGTCCCCGATCCACAGGGTGCCCAGGACGCCGCCCCCCGGCGCCTCCAGCAGGAGGAAGTCCGCGCCGGGCGTCTCCCGCCCCGCCGGCAGCATGCGGGCGTGCTCCGCGCGGGACGCGGCCAGCCCCTGCTCCGGAGTGGTGCCCGGCGTGGTCAGGTGGTGGGCGTACTCCCCCACCGCCCGCTCCAGCCAGTCGTCGAACTCGGCCGGGGCCATGGGGCGCCCCCGGCCGCCCGGCGGCAGCTCGGGCGGCTCGGCGGGCAGATCCTTGACCATGACCCGGCCGGTCTCCCGGTAGCCGAGCGCGTCCACCAGCCGCCGGGCGCGCTCCGCACCGACCGGGACCGACACGGCGATGCTCGCGCAGCGCCAGCCGCGCAGCACCTCCTCGGCGGCGAGCGCGGCGACCGTGCCGCGTCCGCGCCGCCGGTCCGGTTCCTCGATCCACAGGTTCCGGATCAGCCCGACCCCCGGCTGGGCGGCGGACCGGGTGGCCAGTTCGAGGCTGCCGACGCGGCGGCTGTTGACCCGGACCTCGTAGGTCCGCGAGCGGGTGCCGTCGCTGTTCTGCTGGAGCGGCTGTGCGGGCCGCAGGGTGGTGGTCATCCCCTGAGTTCTACCCGCCCGGCGGCCGCGAAGACAGGGCCGGGCCCCTCCGCTCCGGTCAGACCGGGTCGGGGTCGACGGCGGCGCGGGCCGCGAACGTCCGCATGGCCTCGGCGGTGACCGGGCCCGGGGCGGATCCGGTCGCGCGGCCGTCGATGCGGACCACGGCCTGGACGTCGCGCAGCGAGGAGGTCAGGAAGACCTCCTCGGCCCGTTCCAGCACGTCGAACGGCAGGTCGGTCTCCTTGGCCCCGGCCCACTCGACGACGAGCGCGCGGGTGATGCCGGCCAGGCAGCCGGAGGCGACGGGCGGCGTGTGCAGCTCCCCGTCGAGGACGGCGAACACGTTGGAGCCGGTGCCCTCGCAGAGCCGTCCCACGGTGTTGGCGAGGAGCGCCTCGGAGGCACCGGCCCGGTGGGCGGCGGCGAGCGCGACGACGCTCTCCGCGTACGAGGTGGTCTTCAGCCCGGTGACCCCGGACCGCTCGTTGCGGACCCAGGGCACGGTGACGACCGCGGTGGTGTCGGGGCGGCGGCCGGACGCGGCCACGGCCGCGATCAGGGTGGGCGCGGCGTCGCCGCGGTCGGAGCCGAGCGGGGACACCCCACCGGTGTAGGTGACGCGCAGCCGGCCGAGGGCCATCGGGTTGGCCTCGACGACGGCGGCGCAGGCCCGGCGCACCTCGTCGAGGTCGGGGTCGGGCAGGCCGAGACCGCGGGCCGAGCGGGTCAGCCGCTCCAGGTGGCGGGTGAGCGCGAAGGGCTCGCCGTGCTGCACCTTGAGCGTCTCGAAGACGCCGTCCCCCACGGTCAGTCCGTGGTCGAACACGGACACCCTCGCGTCGTCCGCGTCCCGCAGCGCTCCGTCGAGCCAGATCTTCACCGTACGGTCCCTCCGCTCATGCCGTTCGTCCCATGGACACCGGTCTCCTCATGGGTGCCCGACGCTACCCGCAGCAGGCGGGCGGCTTTCAGCTCGGTCTCGGCCCACTCACGGTCCGGGTCGGAGCCCCACGTGATCCCGGCGCCGGTGCCGAAGCGCAGGCGGGCCCCGCCGGGCACCTCGCGGTCGATCCAGAAGGTGCGGATGCCGACGGCGAGCTCGGCGGTGCCCTGGTCGGCGTCCACCCAGCCGATGCCGCCGCAGTAGGGGCCGCGAGGCGCGGTCTCCAGGGCCTCGATGATCCGCAGAGCCGAGGACTTGGGGGCGCCGGTGACGGAGCCGGGCGGGAAGGTGGCGGCGAGGAGCTCCGGCCAGCCGGCCCCGTCGGCGAGCTCGCCGGCGACGGTGGAGACGAGGTGCACGAGGCCCGGGTGCTCCTCGACGGCGCACAGCTCGGGGACGGTGACCGATCCCGTGGCGCAGACGCGGCCGAGGTCGTTGCGGACCAGGTCCACGATCATCACGTTCTCGGCGTGGTCCTTGGGAAGCAGGTCGGCGGTGGTGCGGCCGGTGCCCTTGATGGGCCCGGACTCGACGCGGCGGCCGGTGCGGCGCAGAAAGAGCTCCGGGGAGGCGGTGGCGATCTCGACGCCGTGGGCCGGCAGCCGAATCGTTCCTGCAAAGGGCGCGGGGTTCCCTCGCGCGAGCAGCGCGGTGAGGGCGTCCACGTCGGCCGCGTCCGGGTCGGGCAGGGGCGCGGACATCACCCGGCACAGGTTGGCCTGGTACACCTCGCCGGCGGCGATGTGCTCGCGGATGCGGCGCACGCCGGAGACGTACGCGGCCCGGTCGAGCGAGGAGAACCACGCGTCGGCGTCGGGTCCGCGCCAGGCGCCGGGAACCGGCGCGGGGACGGGGTCGGGGCGCACGTCCCCGAAGCGCGCGCAGACGAGCCGCCCTTCGAAGTCGGCCGCGACCGCCCAGAACCCGGTCGAGTCCAGGGCCGTGGGATCACCGGTGACGTCGCGGAGGTCGGTCGCGAGCAGGCCGCCGAAGCGGGCGAGGGGAGGCAGGTCGTGCACGGCTGCGAGTCTATGACCGGCGACGCGGCGGCGCCGGTGGGGTGAGCGCGGGGTGACCGGCCGTGATCGAGCGGCAGCACGCTGCGGAAACGCGTTTTTGAGCTGGCCCGGGAATCCGCTAGAGTTCAACTCGTCGCCAGGGAGCGAAGGGGTAACACCCCGGAGCGAACACGGTGACCTGCGGACGTAGCTCAGTTGGTAGAGCACCACCTTGCCAAGGTGGATGTCGCGAGT
>NZ_JBHXSY010000042.1:0-3619 GCF_042715295.1 Streptomyces sp. NPDC058701
GCGGGTACCAATGCGCTGCGCGCATTGCAAGGGATGGAATTCGCTGCGCTCATTCCATAAAGCGGAGAAAGGCGCTGCGCGCCTTTCTGATAAACCGCTGCGCGGTTTATTGCTATTCCCGCTGCGCGGTAATAGCGGATTTCTGCTTCGCTCCAATCCGAACAGAGTGCGTACGGACCCGCTCCGCGGTCCCGTACGGGGCGTCCGCTGCGCTCCCGCCCTGCGGCTCCGCCGCGCTGGCAAAGGCGGAGGGTGGCCGGTCTGGGCGGCTGCCCTCCTGCGTGGCTTTGAGGCACCATCACACCCACAACCCTTGCAGGGGTTGGGGTGAGCGGGTCGTCCGTCACACGTGGCCGATGGTGGGGCGCCTAGCGTGACGGGGGGCCGGCGAGTGTGACGGACCGGCGGACCCCACGGCCCGGGACGGGTGTGACCGGGCGGGTGCTTCCCTCCCCGAAAACTTTCGAAGAATCCTGAAAAAGGCCTCCACTCTCTCCGGCTGGAGTCCGTCCGGGCCGGTGTGCATCAAATGATGCAGCATGTGCTGTTGGCGGATCCGGGCCACCCCCCGAGGGTGCTTCAATTTACGGGCTAGCCTGACTCTGGAATGAATCCCGGTGCATGGTGCATCACATGATGAGCTGTGTAGCATCCCGGATTTCTTGTGACCCCCTCCCTGCAAGATCCACCACCTTGTCCCCCGAGTTGGTCGGGGGAGCCGAGGAGCGAGAACCGAGGAACGCGGGGCGCGGAACCAGCCCACCGGACACAGGCCCCGCCTCCCCCACACACCCGCCACAACCCCCCGGAAAGGCCCCGCCGGCCCCAGGAGGGGCCGGGGTCACAGGGCCCGCACCCCGGGCGCAGAACGCAGCACAGCCGGACGCAGGGCACAGGTGGGGCGCAGGTGGGGCCACCCCCCACCGCTCCCCCGGGAGGCGCACACACGGAAACGGACGGGATCCGGCACGCGCGAACCGTAAGAGCGGCGTACGGACAGCGTACGAAGGGGTGGGGGTTCCAAGCTCACGCTTGGATTTCAACAGACCGGCGCAGACCCATTCGCCCGTCACTCCGCCCCCTCAGGCAATCCGAAGCCCCACGCGCCCCTCTGGGGGCTCATCAGGCGCTCACGTACCCCGGAGGGCGGGCAGTGCCGCAAACCCCCGCAGCGGGGCACACAACAGGGCCAGCGGTCACGGAGTGATCGTGGTCTGGAGTCCGCCTACCGTCGCGGCACGCCGTCGGGCCGGCAGACGCGTCACGGCGTGGTCGACACCACATAGCATGTCCGACACGGGAATGCCGTAGTGGGCGGACAGTCGGTCGAGGTCGGCCAGCGTCCACGACGAACCCCCGGCGGTGCTGGCCTGCTTGCGGGACGCCTGTCCCTGGCTGAGCCGCAGACCGCGGCCCAGGTCTGCCTGGGTCTCCCCCGTGACATACATCAGGGCAGCCACTGTGAGCCGTAAAAGGGACAGGATGCCTGTATCCCCTGAAAGCCCCTTGAATACACAGCTGGGGGCTTCCCTGACAGGTAAGCCCCCAGCAATTACGCCGCCTGATCTAGGTAATCAGTTTTCAAATATTGAATTTATCTTCACTGGCTCTGATGTCCGGAATGCATGGAATGGTTCATGTCCTTGCTGGCTGCGGACGAAGTGACTGCGCCTTCAGGGTAGAAGAATCCCGTTCCCACGCCGGGATCGAATCCGGGAATCGGGGTACCGGGGTTGAGGATGGAGACAGCCGGCCCCGCGGAGGGGTTGTCCGGCTGGAGCCAGAAGTGGATGTCCCACATCCGGGGATGCGCCATTCCGACGCCGTTGTCCATGTCGAGAAGGCAGCCGCATTCCTGCGCGCTGGGCGGGGTGCTGCCGGGGGCGTCTCCGTGATGCCCGGGGGCCTCGGCGGGGGGTACCGGGATGTTCTGCCAGGTGTCGCCGGGGTGAGCGCTCCGCTCGTGGACGAACCAGTCCGTGGGCTTCAGGCAGTGCAGGGCCCTGTCCTGGCTGAAGCCGGGGGCGACACCGGGGTTGTACTGCCCTGCATAGCCCCAGCCGGCCAGCTCGTACGGGAAGTCCTTGTGTGCGGGATCGAGGAGCTCCGCGGGTGTCGCTCCGGGAGCGGGACGGTAGAACAGCAGGGTGGGCAGGCCCGGCGTGTACCCCGGGTTCGGGTTGAGGAAGGTCAGCCCCATCCCACCGACGCTCGCAAACTCATGGGGCTTGATCGCGTAGGTAATACCCCCGGGCTGTGCCCCCACATGCGCGAGGCTGTCCACGTCAGCCTGGTTAAGCAGCGTGGTGTGGCCGGCTAAAAGCTGCGTCACCCGAGCCTCTTCGGCAGACAGGGCATCAGCCCGTTCACGAGGAGTGCACGACACAGCCGCCGCACTGGCTTCAGCACTCGACGGATTCGACACACCGGCAATAGCGGGACCAGCGGCAGCAATAAGCGAAAAGGCGCCGAACGCGACGACAGCCACCCGGCCGCGATCCGTCAGCTTCCGCCACCAACTACCCGCCGCCTGATCAATACTGTTTTCATGCACCTGAAAACTCCCTCACCGAACAGCTGGCATCAATAAAACCCCTCAATAATCGCGCCACCCCGCCGGCCCAACCTGAGTAATAGATACTCGAATTACGAAAAAGATCTCCATTTCGGCGATGGATCTCCCTGAAAGCCTTAACGAAAGATTCAGGCCAGGGCGCAGCGATTTTCAGTCACATGCTGGTGCCGTCCACCAAGAACTACAGGCCTCCCGCGGCCACCCCTACAAACACCCCTGGTTTCCCCGCGTTGGCCGCCACGTCCGCGCCCGAAGCGCAGAAAGCAGGGCCTGCCGGAGCACGGGGCCAGGACCGCACCGGGCCCCGGCAGGCCCTGTGTAGACATGTCCTGGTCCCGCCCCGTGCAACGACCGGAGGCCCAGCCAGCATCGGTCACGGTGGCGCGGCGCCCGAAGTCTCCGAGGAGAACGCCGTCATGGTCTGGCAAGGGGTGGCGGCGGTCACCAATGTGACCGCCGCCCCTGGGGGCCGGATGATCACGGGGAGGGGCATTGCCATCCAGGCGGTCCCGACTCCCAGTAAGCGCCCCGCGTGGCCACCTGGCAATGCGCGGGGTGAACCGGAGTGCCGTCCGGTCCACCCCGCAGCAGGCCCGGCAGGCCGGTGGCCCCTGCCCATGGGGGACAGGGCCCACCGTGCATGCCGGTGCACTCGAACGACACCGGCACAGCAGCCCCTCCAGGCGCCACCATCACGCTAACCCCTACCCGGCCGAAAACACACCCTGCGTGTCTCAAACATGAGCACAAGGTAACGGAGGGGCGGGAATGATCATTCTGTCCGGCAGGCCTCAGCAGTCTCCGGCGCGACGACCGCCGTCGCGCAAGAGACGCTTCAAGAAGCTCCCCGAAGCGGCCACACCGCGGAGCTGCACTGCGGCAGGCACGCCGCGAAGACCAGCACTGGCCGGGAGTGTGCAGGGGCTGTCCGAGCGCGGGGGGGGGGGGGGGGGGCCCCCCCCCCCCCCCCCCCCCCCCCCCGGCGACCCCCCCCCCCCCCCGGGGGCCGCCCCCCCCCCCGCCCCCCCCCCCCGCCCCCCCCCG
>NZ_JBHXSY010000042.1:3628-57218 GCF_042715295.1 Streptomyces sp. NPDC058701
GCTGGCCAGCGGGTCTGCCTTGCCGCGGGCGGGTGTGTGGGGGGGTTGCCTTTGGGGGGGGTGGGGGGGTCCGCCCCCCCGCCCCCCCCGCCCCCCGGAACGTCATGCCCTCCGCCCGCCGGGGTACGGCCACCTGCCACGGCCAGACCCGGCCGGCCCGCCCCGCCCAGGACGGGAGACTCCGGCGCAGTGGCGTCCACGCCAGCAAGCCGTCAGAAGACACAACGGGCTGGGGGTGGGCTGCCCGCGCCGAGCTCTGTCAGACGCGCGCAGCCCACAGCGACCTGCCGGGGAACCGGTGTGTGATCGCAGCACCCATTCGATCATGAAAACCGGCGATGCCCGCCGAGTAGCCGCTACTCCATCACGCACACCCGGCAGCCCCACACCCCGATCACCGACCGGACTGACGCCGGGGTCGGTCGCGACACACGCGACAGCAGACCTTCAGCGGGAAACGACACCGGCCTCCAGTAGAAGAACGACACCACCCAACCCGCCCACCAGCAAAAACACCTGCTGGAAGCCCTGTCGCCAACCACTGAAAATCACACGCCGCGCATCACCCACCGGACACAGGCCCCGCCTCCCACACACCCGCCACAACCCCCCGGAAAGGCCCCGCCGGCCCCAGGAGGGGGCCGGGGTCGCAGGGCCTGCACCCCGAGCGTAGAACGCAGCACAGCCGGACACAGGGCGCAGGTGGGGCCACCCCCCACCGTTCCCCCGGAAGACGCAGAAACGGAAACGAACGGGATCCGGTACGCGCGAACCGTACAAAACGCGTACGAACAGCGTACGAAGGGGTGGGGGCGGGTCCGACGGCGGCAGCATCGGCCGGACGTTGGCACGCCGCCGGACCCGAGGGCCAGTGTGGCCTACTCCGGGCCCGCTGGTACATGCCCGCACCCCATCTGCATGTGGGGCTAGCTTGGGTGGGATACGCGGTTGTCCGTGCGGCCCCATGCCCGCTTCTGGGACCGTGGCCGGATGAATGCCGCTCACATCAGTTGTCCCACAGGCTTCCAGTCCCCCGTCTGGACCCGTTCATGGTGAGCGCCGGGCGCTCCCGGGTCTGGCTGCGGATCGGTCCCGCCCGTATCCGGGCCGACCGGATCACCGCCGTCACCACGGATGCAGAGACGCTGCTACTCCGCGTCACCGGTGACCGCGACCCCGTCACCCTGCCCCTCCCCGGAGGCGCGGACCCGGACGGTACGGGCCGTCCCGGAGTGGAATGGGCAGACGAACTGCTCCGGATCATCGAATACGCCGCACAACAGCCGGCCGGAACCCTGATCAGCTACACGCCCGCCACCACGATGACCCTCGCCGGCTTCACCATCCACTCCCTCACCGACGACAGCCGCCCCCTCCTGCAACCCGCGCTGCAACCCCTCCCCGACACCCTCACCACCCCCCGGTCTCCCGTTCCCGCCACCTGGACCGCGCCCCGCAGCAACACGCGCACCTGACGCCTGGCCCTTGGCCAGGCAGGGAGCCATAGGAGGAGCATGGGGAAGGTGACCAGGAAGAATGTCCGGCGGTGTTCGCAATGTGGGGCCCCGCTCCCGCCAGAGGCAAGGACATCCCGCCGGTACTGCGACGCAGCCTGCCGGACGGCGGCATGGCGGCAGTGGAGAGCCCGGCGGGCGCAGATCGACGCGGGAGGCGAAGCACTGCGTGCGGTGCTGGAGGGGCGTTGGCATCCCTGGCCGCAGTTCGAATGCCCCGAGTGCCGGGGAACGTGGTACTCCAGCGACACCCCGTTCGGGAAACGGAAGCGGTCCGACAGCCGGTACTGCTCCCCACGCCGCCGCACGCGGGCATGGCGGCGGAAGGCTTCCCGTTCAGCAGGCGGCACCGGGTGACGCCTTCCGGTGACGCCAACCAGGGTGCTGCGGCGGTGTGCAGCGCGAAGGAAAGGATGAGGCGGCCCGGCGGTACTGCCCCCGTCGAAGCGGGCACCGGGCCTGACCCACACACCCATGTCGGCGCAGGCTGCCCCGACCCTATCCGCAGGCTGGACGGCCGCTAACCCGCCGAGAGCCTGACGCCTGGACGTGGGCACTGCGGAATGCAGTACGGGCGCCTCAGTCCGGCCCGGGGGGGTAGGCGGGGAGGAGCGTACGGCCAGGCGTCAGGCGAGAGGAGCGTTTCCCGGAAGCTCGGGGGAGACCTCCGGAACGGGCGTTCCCGCCCCACCCAACGAGCCACCCCGCCCACAGGTGCGGGCACCCGCCCGGCAGTCGCCTCTGCCCCGCCCCGTGACGGGCAGAGACGACCGGCCGAGCGGCCCGGATGCTCGGGGCGCCGGGGACCACAGGGTATGCATTCCCGTCCCCTCCAACGACCGCGGCCGGCACCCGGTACAGGTGGCTACGGGCGGCAGGGGTGGGGCGGTTGGGTGGATTGGGAGGGTGGCAGAGTGAGGCGCACGTTCCCGGGGCAGGGCGCGGGGACCCAATGTCCGCGACGGCGCGCCCTACCCCGGGACGCCTGAACGGGAAGGACCATTGCGCTGTGATCCCGCACCCGCACCGTATGAAAGGCGGAGCCGCCACACTCGGCGCAGCTCCCGGCCAGGCCGGCCCGTTCGGCACCGCACCGCCCGCCGACGACAACCTGGAAGCGCCAGCATCCGGCTCCGGCCAGGGACAGGGCGCGCCCTTTGTCCGGTCGCCTGTCTCGATGGCGGGCGTCAGGTCGCATTGACCGCCGTTCCTTCACAGCGCTGGGAAGCTTTCACGGTTCGCCGGCGTGGTCTGCGCCCGACCGGCGGGGGCGCTGCTGCTACGGAGAGACGGTCAGGGCCGCCCTTTCCCGGGCCTGCGTCAGCTCCGTGCAGCGGATGCCTCCGCCGGGGTGCCACTCCATCACCGGTGACGCCGCCGCCCCGTGCTCCGCGCACCAGGAAGCGGGGACGATCCCGCCGCAGGCGTGCCGCGCGCACGGGCACCCCTCCCCCACGGCATGCGCCAGGCCGTGCCGGACGATGCCCGCGGCGGAGTCGGCGCGGCCCCGCACGCGGGCGGGCCAGGACAGCTCGATGTACACCCCGCCCGCCGAGGCAGCATGGTCGGTCACCCGCACGTCACCCGTCACCGAGACCGCTCCGGCCCCGGGGACGGCAAGGCGCCGCACGGTCATCCCCCACGCTGCACCGGAGGCACCGGTCAGGGTGTCCGCGTCGGCCGGCTCCACCCACCCGGACACCCGGTCCGTCCCGTCGACGTCGTCGGCCAGGGCGCAGTTCCGGGTCGGCCAGGCGGACGCGGAGCGCGTCGAATGCCGCGGCGGTCACCGACAGGACGGCGGTGGGAAGCGTGTGGGGGACGGTGAGCTTGTCGTGGGCCAGGAGCCAGGTGTCAATCGCGCGCCGGTCGAAGCGGGGGTGCACGTCGGTGCCTGCGACCGGTTCGGGGAAGCCGGGCAGGTTACGGCGCCAGACGACGACGGCGGCGCGGCCCACCCGGGCGATCCGCGCGACCTCCGCCAAGAACGCCGTGTCGTCGGCGGGGGCGGCCGGTTGCAGCGCGGCGAGTGGGGAGCGGTGGCCGGGTGCGGTCCGGCGGACCTGTCGCCAGTCGACGTGGGGGCGGGTCTGCGGCAGCGGCGCGACCGCGGCCGCGGAGTACAGCGGGACCTGCACCACTCCCCCGTACGCCCGCCCGTAGTCGACGGGAGCGGGGACACCGGGCGGGTACGTGGCCTGCCGGAGGCGCGCCCCAGGAATCGCCACCCGCCCACGCCTGATATCGGTACCGGCGCACGCGGTGCCGCCGAATGATCGACTGACAGGTCCGGGGCTCCCCGTAACCGGCGGCCGGCTCCGGCCCGACGCGTGCCCCCGGTTCCATCGCCGGGCCGGCACCTCACGACGGCCCTGCCCCCGTCCGTCCGGCGGCAGGGCCGTCCCCATGCCGACGCAGGCACCACGCACCCACAGTCCCTCTCAACCGGTTTGAGAGTTCTGTGAAGGCCCTTCAGGCAGCATGTGCGGTAGCGCTGCCGAAGACGTCATCGAAACGACGGGCTCGGTCGGTGCGGACGAGGTGGTAGGCGCCGCTGTGGTGGCGCAGGGCGTGGTCGGTGTAGTGGAGGACTTCTGCGGGGGTGAGGACCTTGAGGTCACCGAAGACGTAGTAGAGGGGTGTGGGCGCGTGGGCGGCGGTGAAGATGAGGCCGGCGTTGAGGGTGGCGGTGCTGATGGCGTAGCGGTCTGAGTGAGTGCTGGGCATGCGGTCTTTGGCGTCGATGGTGATGAGGTCGCTGCCGCGGGCCGCGATGAGGTCGGGGAACTGGCGCAGGGCTGAGCGGGTGCGGCGGAGGGCGTCTTGGATGGTGGGCGGGTAGGTTCCCTGGCCGCAGGATTGGACGGTCCATCCGTGTTGGCGCAGCGCGGTTGTGACGCGCTGCTCGTGGGCGTCTCCGACCGGCTTGCGTTCCTGCCAGCTCGTCACTACGGCTCCTTGTCACGCCAGTTCAGGGACAGTGATACGAGACTTTCAGTTTTCGTATTTCTCCGTAGGGCTATGATGCCCAACATGGCGGCATACGGTGACCCACGATTTCGTCCCACTCTCTGGCCTGGCTCGCCTGTCCCTCCTCCGCAGCTGACGCCTTTGCGCGGAGCGCGGGCGGACGGCGAGTGGGTCATCTGGGATATCAGCGACCCGGAGTGCGTCGACGGAGAGCGAACCTGCCTGCCCGCGGACTTCTACCTACGCGAACTGATGGAGGCGGATCCCCGCGACCTGGTCACAGTGGCCGACTGGATGAGCCACTACGGCCACCTAGGGGGCAACATCCACGCGGGCGGGTGGGTCGAGGAGGAGTACGAGCGGCTGCGGGAGCTGGAGGACCGCGAGCACCCGCGGTACGGCCCGTGGGCCATACACGGCGACCTGGTCGAGTTCCACATCCGCGAAGCTCAGCAGGCCGTCATGACCTGGCTCGCCTGCAGCCGCGAGGGAGGGCTCGACGAACTCGTGGAAGCAGAAGTCACCGAGGAACGCCTCGCCCAGGAGAGGGCCGACAACGCGCACAGCGAGGAGGTACACCCTCGCGACCTCGACCATCTACGGCAGCTCGTTCTGTGGCTGCGGCTGAACCAGCTGCGGACAACCCTGGACAGCGCTCTGCAGCCATTCAGCGTCGGTCTCAGCAGCCTCGAAGATCGACACGTACCGCTGCTGTCCGTGGCATTCCTGCAGATGTACAACCACATGGCCGAAGAAGCCACGGTTCGTACCTGCGCAAACGAGACCTGCCGAGGCTCCTTCGTCCGCCAGCGCGGCCGCGCCGAGTACGGGCAGAACCGCACCACCGGCATCAAGTACTGCACCCGCGAATGCGCCCGCGCCCAAGCCCAACGCGAACACCGGCGCCGCCGCAAGGCCGCCACCGTCCGACCCGGCGCCGGACCGGTCGACATGACACAGGCCGCACCGGCCGCCCGGTCTCGGAAGGAGGCAGACACGTGATTCACCTCCGCGAGCACCAGGTCGACCAGAAGTCGGCATTCCGAAAATGGGTGGGATTCCCTGCAAGGTCATCCGTGCCCCCGCAGGGCGCCAGGGGCACAATCGTGTCAGCGACCGGCTCCGGCAAGACGATCACCGCCGCCGCGTGCGCGCTGGAGACCTTCGCGGGCGGCCGGATCCTCGTCACCGTCCCGACCCTGGACCTGCTCGCGCAGACCGCCCAGGCGTGGCGCCTGGTGGGCCACCGGGCCCCGATGATCGCGGTGTGCTCCCTGGAGAACGACGCGGTGCTAAACGAACTGGGCGTGCGCACCACCACCAACCCGATCCAGCTCGCCTTGTGGGCCGGGCAGGGGCCGGTCGTCGTGTTCGCCACGTACGCCTCTCTCGTGGACCGTGAGGACGTCGACGCTCCCGTGGACCAGCGGAGGGTTCGCGGGCCGCTGGAGGCCGCTCTGGCGGGCGGGGAGCGGCTGTACGGGCAGCAGATGAGCCCGTTCAACCTCGCCATCGTGGATGAGGCGCACGGAACCGCTGGTGATCTTGGGAGGCCGTGGGCGGCGATCCACGACAACCAGCGGATCCCGGCGGATTTCCGGCTCTACCTCACCGCGACCCCGCGCATCCTCGCCGCGGCCCGCCCGCAGAAGGGCGCGGACGGCCAGGAGGCGGAGATCGCGACCATGGCCGATGACCCGGAGGGCACCTACGGCGCGTGGCTCGCGGAGCTGGGTCTGAGCGAGGCGATCGAGCGGGAGATCCTTGCCGGGTTCGAGATCGACGTGCTGGAGATCCGCGATCCCTCGCCGGTCCTCGGGGAGTCGGAGGAGGCGCGGCGCGGCCGGCGCCTGGCCCTCTTGCAGACCGCCCTGCTGGAGCACGCGGCGGCGTACAACCTGCGTACGGTCATGACGTTCCACCAGAAGGTGGAGGAGGCCGCCGCGTTCGCGGAGAAGCTGCCGGAGACCGCTGCCGAGCTGTACGTCAACGACGCCTCCGCCGCCGACCTGGCCGCCGCCGACAAGCTGCCGAAGTCCTCCATCGACGCGGAGTTCTACGAGCTGGAGGCCGGCCGCCACGTCCCGCCGGATCGCGTGTGGTCGGCGTGGCTGTGCGGCGACCACCTCGTGTCCGAGCGCCGCGAGGTGCTGCGGCAGTTCGCCAACGGCATCGACGCGGCCGGGCGCCGGGTGCACCGGGCGTTCCTCGCCAGCGTTCGCGTGCTCGGTGAGGGCGTCGACATCACGGGCGAGCGGGGCGTGGAGGCCGTGTGCTTCGCGGACACCCGCGGCTCGCAGGTGGAGATCGTGCAGAACATCGGCCGGGCGCTGAGGCTCAACAAGGACGGCTCCACCAAGGTCGCCAGGATCATCGTGCCGGTGTTCCTCGAGCCGAACGAGGACCCCACCGACATGGTCGCCAGCGCCAGCTTCCGCCCCCTTGTAGCGGCCCTCCAGGGCCTCCGCAGCCATGATGAGCGACTTGTTGAGCAGCTCGCTTCCCGCGCGCTCACCAGCGGCAAGCGCAAGGTCCACGTCCGGCGTGACGAGGACGGGCAGATCGTCGGGGCCGGCGGCGAGGGCGACGGCGAGGACCAGGAGGACGACACGCAGGCCGCCGCCGAAGCCCCCCTGCTCCACTTCTCCAACCCGCGCGACGCGGCGACCATCGCGGCCTTCCTCCGGACGCGGGTGTACCGGCCGGAATCGCTGGTGTGGCTGGAGGGTTACCAGGCCCTGCTCCGGTGGCGGGCGGAGAACGAGATCACCGGCGTCTGCGCCGTGCCCTACGACGTTGAGGTCGAGGTGGGGGTCACGAAGGGGTTCCCGCTTGGCCGATGGGTCCACCAGCAGCGGAAGGCGCTGCGGGCGGGTGAGCTGGAGGACCGGCGCAAGACCCTGCTGGACGCCCCGGAGGCCGGGATGGTCTGGGAGCCGGGCGAGGAAGCGTGGGAGACCAAGCTCGCCGCACTCAGGTCGTATCGGCGGGCCACGGGACACCTCGCGCCGCGTCAGGACGCGGTGTGGGGCGAGGGCGAGGCAATGGTGCCCATCGGGCAGCACATGGCGAACCTGCGCCGGAAGGGCGGCCTGGGCAAGAACCAGGAGCGGGCCGCCGTACGCGCGCAGCAGCTGGCCGCGGTCGACGAGGACTGGGACTGCCCGTGGCCGCTGGACTGGCAGCGGCACTACCGGATCCTGGCGGACCTGGTCGACGCCGACGGCGTCCTGCCCCACATCGCGCCGGGCGTCGTCTTCGACGGCGACGACGTCGGCCGGTGGCTCCAGCAGCAGAAGCAGCCGGCCCACTGGGTGCGGCTGCTGCCCGAGCAGCAGGAGCGGCTGACCGCGCTGGGCGTACAGCCCAACCAGACGCCCCCTCCCGCCGCCGCAGCCAGCCGCGGAGCGAAGGGGCCGAGCAAGGCACAGCAGGCGTTCCAGCGGGGCCTGGCGGCCCTCACCCAGTGGGTGGAGCGGGAAGGCGCGGACCGGCCGGTCCCACGTGGGCACAGTGAGACGATCACTGTCGGCGGCGAGACCGAACCGGTGACCGTGAAGCTGGGCGTATGGGTCTCGAACACCCGCGCCCGGCGCGACAAGCTCACCGCCGACCAGCTCGCTGCCCTCGCCAAGCTCGGCGTCGTTTGGGTTTAGCCCCATCAGCAGGTGCGACCGGGCTCGCATGGAGCGTCAACGGTGGCATTCTTCGTTCATGCGGATCCCTGTGGAAGTGCGCCCCGACTTCATCGAGAAGGTTGCCCGCCGCACCGACCCTCTAGGCGCTGTTGAAGAGCTGGTCTGGAACAGCCTCGACGCCGACGCCACCGAGGTCCGTGTTGACCTGGAGTTTGACGATCTCGGTGGCATCGCCGCAGTCGTCGTGAGCGACAACGGGCAGGGGATTCCGGCTTCCTCCGTGGAGACCGCATTCAAGGGCATGGGCGGCTCTTGGAAGCGGGGCGCCGCCGGCACCGAAAGCGGCAGGCAACTCCATGGCCGCCACGGATACGGCCGTTTCAGGGTTTTGGCTCTCGGCTCGCGCGCCTGTTGGACTTCCGTGTCGAACGGACCGGGCGGCCGTTCCAAAGTCCTCATCCGCTTCAGCGACGGCGACAGCGACTTTGACGTCGATGACCGCGGCCAGGCCGATACCGAGGAGACCGGAACGGTCGTCCGCCTGACCGGGGAAGCCCAGCGCAAAGACCGGCTCACCCTGGAATCGATGAAGGGGGAGCTGACTGGCCGCTTGGCGATGTACCTGAGCAAGTACCCGACGGCGAAAGTCTGGTGGTGTGGCGCGCTCCTCGATCCCAGTGAGGTCATCCAGCATCAGCACGAGGAGCAGCTCAGTCTCGGCTCGGGATCGGATCGTGAGGGGCCTGTACTGCGCATCGTGGAGTGGAAGACGAAGCCGCCGCGTCGGGAGCTCCTGGTCTGCGACGCGGTTGGGGTCCATCGCATCACCCTTCGGGCAGGTATCCAGGCGCCCGACTTCGATTTCACGGCGTACGTGCTGTGGGACAAGTTCGCTGGCCTGACCGACCACGACATGCTGGAAGGCGAGTTCGAGCAGTCCGACTCCTACCTGGGCCGTGCGGTGGAGGCCGCACGGACGAGGCTGCGGTCGTACTTCCGGGAACGTGAACGCGACCGGGCCAAGGAGCTGATCGCGAAGTGGATCGAGGAAGGGGTCTACCCCTACAGCGGTGAGCCGGCGGTGCCGGTGGATGTCGCCGAGCGAGAGGCGTTCGACTCGGTTGCCGTCCTGGTGAGCCGACACCTGCAAGGCTCACGACAGGCCCGTCGCACGCAGATGGTGCTGCTCCGTGAGGCGCTACGGCGACAGCCCCACGCCATGCCCAAGGTTCTCGACGAATTGTTCGGGCTGAGCGGGCCGCAGAGGGAGCGCCTGGAGGACCTCGTCGACCGCACGCCGCTGGCGAACCTGATCGCCGCCAACGCCCAGGCCGTCGACCGCATCGACTTCCTCGGCATGCTGCGGTCCCTGCTCTTCGAGCCCACGTCCCGAGCCGCCATGCGGGAGGTCGACCAACTCCACCGCATGCTGGAGAAGGAGCTGTGGATCTTCGGAGACGCCTACGCCAGTGCCGTGTCCGAGGTCGGGCTGACCGAGGCGCTGGAGCGGGCCCTCGGTCGCGTCGACGGTGTGCCTCGCCAGCAGGTCCGCCGAGCCGATGGCCGAAGCGGCCGCCTGGACCTGATGCTCTCCGCGGTCTCCGGTGCCGGACAGACCAAGCGGCACCTCGTGGTGGAGCTTAAGCGGCCGAGCGTGACCCTGGCGGAGAAGGAAGTGGCCCAGGTCCGCTCCTATGCCTTCACCGTGAGCCGGGACCAGCGCTACAGCCACGACGACCAGACGAAGTGGGACTTTTGGCTCGTCGGCAACGCCATCGACGACGTCGTGCGGTGGATGATCGAGAGCCACGGGGAAGGCGGCGGCCTCATCCAAAATGACGGCCGGATCAGCATCCGCGTCGTCACCTGGGGCGAGATCCTGGACACCTGCGAGGAACAGCTGAAGAAGCAGCAGGAGCGGCTGAACTACGCCTCCAGCCATGCCCGCAGCGCCGCGTACGCCGAACGCGCCCACGCCGACGCTGACGTTGTGCAGCTCCTGGCCGTCCGCGGTAACGACAGTGCCTGACCCCTGCACCGTGACTCGCAGCCGAGTACGGACCGGGACCCTGAGCGGTGCACGCTCCGGCCGGGCCGCGCCCCTGCGGCCGAGTCCTCTAACTCGCCCTGCGATGTCACCTAATGGCCAACTGCCCGGCCCGGACGTGGCGCGGGCGGGCAACGCAAGGTGCAACACGGGCACCACGGCCCCCCATCCGGGGTATCACCGCAGGTCAGCGCTGCACGACGGGGCGGTGTTGCGCTGGGATGTTGCAGTGAGCGGCCGCATCACCACACCGGGGGACCAGCGGAGATCCGGCGCGTTCTCAACCTCTGAGTGCCGTGATCGACAGCCCCTCTGTAGCCCGTGGGTCGGCTATACCGGAGCGGAGCTGACCGCCCTGTCCTCATAGTCGAAGGAGTCCACTGGACTTACCCCAAGGCGCTCGCACTCTTGGGTAGATTTCGGACGTTTGGTTGGCTATTTGCCGTCGGCTCCCTGGATGGCAATCGCTCTGAGTAGCGTCCTGGCTGGGGTCGGGTCACGAACGGCCTGAGCTTCCGAGCTGAGGAGGAACAAGCCATGGATGGTGGGGAGACGACTGCCCAGCAGCGGCTGGATCGGTTGCGGGGGTTGCTGTCGGGGACGCGGAGCGACTCGCGGGTGGCACGGAACCTGGCGCGGGTGCCGAAGGCGAACGTGATGTTCGGGGCGCTGCTGCACACCGCGGACCGGTTGCGCCAGGGTGAGGAGCTGACCGAGCTGGAGGAGATGCTGCTGGGTTCGCTGCGGGACGGGCTCGGGGAGGAGGAGGTCAGGGAGTGGGGCCGCGTCTACCGTGAGTCGGTGACCGCGCGCGGGACGCTGGTGGGGGTGCCGGGGGCCATCACCAGCCGTCCGGTGTCCGCCGGGTACAGCTTCGCTGATCTGGCTGAGGACCTGCCGGCGGTGACCGCGGAGTGGAGGGCGCAGTCGAACTGGTCGGCTGTGGACCACAAGGCGCTGGCCGCGGGTGAGGACTTCGACAGCCCGGAGTTCATCGAGGGCATGCGCGAGTGGGGATTCGCCGTCACCCTGCCCGCCTATCTGGCCGTGCCCGGGGATGGCCAAGCGAGCCAGGAGCCTCCAGGGGAGGACGAGGCGGCGGCGTACGGGTTCCGGCTGGAGTACGAGAACTTCCATGTCCACCGGCAGGTGGGTGACGGGTGGCCGAGTACCGGGGATGAGATCCGCTGGCTCTCCGGCGGCCGGAGCGACTTGGGTGCGCGTGCCACTCCGTTCGTGTCGCAGGAGTTCGGCGGGGCCTCGGCGGAGGCAGGGCGGACGACGCGCTTCAACGCCAACGACCCCCACCTGCGGCTGGCCTTCCAAGGAGGTGGCGAGCGTGGGCTGATCCTGAACGTCGCATGCTGGGAGTGGGACACCGGTGACGGCACCATCGACAGTGTCAGCGAGGCCCTGATCAGGCTCAACAACGATCCTGTGTTCACCGTCGCGTGGGCGGCTGCCGGCTCGCTGGCGCCCACGTTCCTCGGGCTGCTGATGGACATCAGCTCCCTCGCGATCACCGTCGTCAGCGTGGTCGCGAAGAACGACCTCTCCTCCTCCCGCACCCTCTATCTCGACCGCAACACCCTGGCCGCGCTCTCCCAGAACGGGAGCGCGCAATGGCACTTCAACGGCGACGGCCACCACGAACTGAAGGTCAAGTTCACCGGCGCCGCCATCCCCTACCCCACCCTGCAGTACGCCGTCCGCACCGGCAGCACCTGGGGCGCGCCCATCACCCTGCCCTTCGAGAGTCTGACTCCGCCGGCCCTGGCCTCATACAACGGGAAGCTGTACGCCCTGTTCGTGCGCAGCGACAAGGCGGTGATGTGGACCCGTCTGGAAGGGCAGACCTGGAGGACCCCCGAGCGGGTCGGCGGCCGGGACGGCAGCGACCATCTGGCACCGGCGGTGACCGTGGCCCACGGGAAGTTGTACTACGCCGTCACGGGCGACGGCGGCAAGCTGTGGTGGCGGACTTATACCGAGAGCGGCGGCTGGAGCCCCATCTCGCAGTTCACCGGTTACCACTCCGCCCACGCGCCCGCCCTGGCCGCGCACCCCCACACCAACGGAGTGTTCCTCAGCCACGTCGGTGCCACCGGCAAGGTGTTCACCAACTACAACGACAGCACCCACTGGGGCAGCGCCTGGCGCGACCCGAGCACCTGGGTCGTGCCCAACAGCATCGCGATGGCCCCTCTGCGGGAGCACCTGTGGCGGGTCTCGAACGGGCTGAACAACAGGGTCTACACCAGCCGCTGGATCTACGGCCAGGGATGGCACAACGTCGAGGCCCACCCGACCTGGCACACCGCGCACGCCCCCGCGCTCGCCACCCACGGCGACCTCATGTGGATCTTCATGCGCGGCACCGACGGCCGCCTCTACGCATCGACCTGCGACAACCACACCTGGTCACCCGCCGAGACCATCAACGGAGCCAGCCCCATCGACGCACCGGCCGCGGTCTCCCACGACGACAAGCTGTACGTGATGTACCGCCGCTGAGCCCGGCCACCGACACACAAGATCGTCCTGCCCACGCTCAACGCAGGCAGGACACGCGCCGACACAACGACCGACGGAACCGCGCTGCCCGACGGGGCGGAGGCGGCCCCCGCTCTCACCGAACGGCGCGCAGTTCCTTTGTCCCGACGATGTCGCGCGCCCCTCGGACCGCCCGCTGCCGACCGCCCCCGCGCACGGACCGGTCCCTTCCTAGGCGGAAGTGCGGGTGAGCCGGGCCGGTGCTCCCAAAGGGCGGTGGAGCACCGGCCCGACAAGGCCGCAGCAGTCCTGCTTCTGCCGTGGCGTGCCGAGTCGTACTAGGGAAGTTGGACGGAACCGCGCCTTGCGAGTTCCAGCGTGTACTCGGACAGCCACGGCCAGTCGCTACCGGGCCCGTCATCCGCCCCTGCCATGTACGTCTTGACGGTGTTTCCGGCTCCGTCAATGACCGTCAGCCCCGCTGGAACGTACTTTCCGCCATTGACAACGATCACGGGCCGACCGTCCCGGTACTCGATCGACAGTGTGCCGATGTCCTCGGGCTTGGCCTGGTCGACCGGGATGAATACAGGTTTGGTTGCTTCGGGCGTGAGCTGGACCGGGGCGGGTCCCTTGGAGTTGGGCGTGATCTCTGACATGACGTCTCCAATACCGGCCGGCTCCCTGCCTGCCTGGTCAGAGCGTCGCAGTGCGGAGCATCACCGCAAGACAGCACCCGAGGGAACGGCTGAGAATCGTCAGAATGGCGCGAAAGGCACCACCGTGCGGCGCTTCGCAACTAGGCGTGGATTGGGCGCGGTGATGCGGCCAGGCTGCCAAGCCACCATTGACACCGACCCGACCACCGGCCACACCCCGGACACAGCAACACCCGGCCAGCGGCAGAGTGGCAGGGGCGCGGCGGACCGACGCAGGACCCGCGGGGCGGGGGCCGGACAGGCGGGCGGCGGAGGCGGGCCGAGGCGCGGCCGAGGCGCGAAGGCGCGGCGGCGCGGCGGCCGGGGCGCGGAGCTCAGGCGGCACGGGCGAGCCGAGGTGCGGGGGCGGAGCGGCAGCGCGACGGCCGGACGGGCGGCGCGGCGGCGACGGCGGGGGCGACGGCGCGGGGGGCCGAGGCGCGGGAACGGACCGGCGGCGGGGCGCGGGGCGGACAGGAGCCGGGTACGGCGGCGGACAGGAACGAGGTACGGCGGCGGCCCGGAGCACGGAGGCAAGGGCGGGCCGGGGCGGAACGGGAGCGCGCGGCACCGAGGCCGGGGCGCCGCGCGGCGGCGGCCGGACGGGCGGCGGACTGGGAGCGGGGCGGCACGGTGGCGGCCGGGCAGGCGCCGGAACGGCCGGGCGGCAAGCGCGCCGAAGACGGGACGGCGCCGGACACCGACGGACGGCATCGGACAGCCGCAACCCGCCAGCAGCAGCCGCAACGGCCCAGCGGCCCAGGACACCGACGGACGGACCGCCGAACACACTGGACACCGCTGACCGCTCCAGCCCCGGCACGAACAGAACAGAACACCGGACCACGGGCCACGGGCGGCCGGCAGCGGGCCCGGACCGGTGAACGCGGCAAGGGGCCGGGCACGGGCGCAACGGACGCGCGGCCCGCACACGAAGCGGCGGCGTGACGGCGGCGCGGCGGGCCGGCGGGGCCGGGCCCGGCGGCGGCGGCGGGAGCGAGAACGAGCAGGCCGGCCACGGCGCACAGCGTCCTGACCGCCGCGGTGATGAAGACCGACACGGCGGACACGGCCAGCCCGGACGGCATCGGTGGGACCGGGGCGGGCGCCGCGCCCGTGAGGGACCGTCTGGGGCGCTCTGGATGGTGTTCTCCAGGGCGGTCCCAGCTGCTCGGCGCCCTGGAGGCCAGGGGCAGGTCCTAGGCGTGCATTACCGGGTGACCTTTGTGGGGTCGATGGTGCCCGTTCACCCAACTACTCGCCGCTGCGTCGAAGCCGATGCCCATCTTCCTGCTGACGATTGCGCTCTGTACGTCTACCGCGGGTGCCGTGTAAGCCCCTACGGGGTTGCCGGACGCGCCAACGACCACGATGTCCGCGGGAACGAACGTCCCTTCCCTGACAACGATCACGGGCTGCCCGTCCCGGTACTCAATCGCCAAGGTACCGATGTCCTCAGGCTTGACTTCGGAGGCCGCGGTGGCCGGCGTCTGGTTCAACCACGCAGATGCCTGAACCGGAGCAGGACCTTTGGAGTTACCGGCGTCTGTCATATGTCTGGCTCCCTACCGGCAGACACGGCGCCTGCCTGGTCAGAGCGTGCCAGTACGCAGCGTTACCGATCAACAACCCCTGGCGAAACGGCCGAGAACCGACAAGATGGCCGAAAACACCCCTACCTGTACCCGTCGCAAAAGCCTTGCTGCGCCCGCCCTCCGGGGCACCGTGCCCGCGGGTTACTGCCTGACGCTGGACTCGTTCACGGGGCATGAAGCCATCCATGAAGTCGTACGTCTCGGCCGGGGCAGTCATCGCAGCAGCGCTCGTATGCGGTGCTGCCCCGGCAGCACAGGCCAGTGACGACATCACTTCCAACACCGTCAACACCGACCACATCCAGAAGATCACCAACCACCCCGCCGTCCTCCAAAACAACGGCGGGTTTGACGGCCCCGGCAATGTTGCCGGATCCGTCATCGACAACCTGCCGTAGCCGAGGCACAGCGAAGCCGGATCGGCACATGCCGACCCGGCTTCGCCATCACGCCTCTGGCCCCCATCCTCACCGACTTGAGCGCCGTAGAGTCCGCTACGAGACGGGCAGCCCAGCACATCCCCGGGCCAGTTCCGCGCAGCGGATCCCGCCCCCGGGATGCCACTCCATCACCGGGCCCACCGCGTCCCCGTGCTCCGGGCACCAGGAGACCGGGACGACTCCCCCACAGTCGTGGCCCTTGCACACACCCTTCCCCCGGGCCGGCGTACGCCACCCCGTGACGGACCACCCCGGCCGCCGACCTCTCCGCCCCGCAGGCCGGACGGCCACGCCAGCGTCACCCGCAGACCGCCCGACCCCGAACGGAATGGTCGATCACCCGCACCTCGTGTCCAAGGCGGGTCCCGGACACACGAAAGCGCGGGCCGCCACCAGGTGGTGGGGCCCGCGCTGGGGCTCATCGAAGGCAGTCGCTCAGGCGCAAGCCTCGCGGGCCAGGGAGGGCCTACTCCTCGTGGTCATGGCCGATCAGGCCGGGCAGTGACTCGACCGCATCCTCCTCGTACGGGCGGCTCGCCTCCCTGACCACACCATCCCGCCCGCAGCGGCACGGCGAGGATGCCGGAAGTGATCTTCATGGCCTGCCCAACGACCGGATCGTAGGACCGTCACCCGCAACGCGCTCCTGGACCAGCACGCTACGCAGGGCCCCGAACCCCGGCACGTCCTCGGCCGTGACGTCCAGGCGCAGCCGCTTGAACCGGAGCGGGTGCCGTGCCCCGACCTTTCCCCCGCCGACGCCCCCCGCTGGTGAGAGGGCGAGGGCCGCTGCGGTGACGGTGTCCCGCTGTCAGCCTTGGGCTGCCAGCGGCACTTGGGACGGACCGGCGGGTGAGCGTTCGAGGAGCGCGGCGAAGAAGTCGGCAAGGAGGGGTTGGGCGCGGTCGCGGTCGCGGAGTTCGTCGTGGCCGAACCGGAAGACCTCGTAGCCGCGGAACTTCAGGGCGCGGTCGCCGGCCATGGTCGCGGCGTACTTCGTGCTGTCGGGTTCGTACTTCGTGCTGTCGGGTTCGGTTCCTGCGTTGCGGGTGTAGTGCTGCATGCCGTCGACCTCCAGGACCACGCGCCGGTTTCCGGGGAGCAGCATGAGGAAGTCCATGCGCAGGTTCTGCATGGCCTGCGGCCCGCGTTCGCGGAGGGTCTTGGGGTCCCAGTGGAGCCAGATCTCCGGCAGGAGGGCGGGGACGTCGTTCAGGTGGTCCCGGTGGGCGTGGTGGTAGTGCCAGAACAGGTTCTTCTGCCCTGGAGACTTCGGGGGCAGGGAAGCCTCCATGCGGCTGTAGAGGGCCCGGGCCGCCTGCTCGTGGTCGGTGATGTTCCGGGTCTCCTGCCACCAGGCCAGGAGGTGGCGCCAGAGCAGTCCCTCTTTGCCGACGGGGTGGTCGTAGACCAGGACCTTGTCGTCGCGTTGGGCGACCTCGATGTCGTTGTCGAGGGCGCTGGTGAAGCGGATGTCGGGCTTGCCCAGGGTGGCGAAGATGAGGTTGCGCGGCCGGCGCGCGGTGCCGCGGCCGTGCTGGACCAGGTGGAACCGGGGGTAGCCGTCGGCCTCTCCATCCTGGCTCAGGATGGCGCCGGCTGGTTGTAGATGCCGGTTGGCGAGCTCGACGAAGCGGCGCTGGGCTTGCTCGTCGGGAAGGACGGCGGCGGAGGCCAGCCCTTCAAGGAAGACGCCGAAGCGTGGGTGAGGGGCTTCGAAGGCGCCGAGCTGCTCGAAGAACTCCTCGGTTGACCAGTCGCCCGGGAACCTGACGACGTGGCGGTTGATCTGGTCGCGGAGGCTGCTGGTCGAGGTGACCCACCCGCTCATCGGGTCGTTGTCCAGGTGCCACAGGCGGCTCAGCAGTGCCATGAAGCGGTCCGGGTAGCCGAGGTGGTCGGAGAGGTCGAAGTCCCTGGCGAGCTCGCGCCGCGTCCGGCTCGGGATCTGCACGTGGTGGCGGCCGAGCCACAGAACGTCCTGCAGCGCCATCTTCTCGGCCTGGCCCAGCTCCTCTTGCTCGAGAACGGCGTCGGCGACATCCGGCAGCCGGTCGTCGGGGCAGGCGTTCAGGCTGGCGACCAAGCGCTCGTGCTTGGTGCTTCCCTCATCGGGTGGGGGAAGGCCGAGACGCTGGCACAAGGCCGGGAGCTCCTTGTGCCCGTAGCGCGTGTACAGCGTGGCGAGCACGCCGTCGATCAGCCTCCGCAGCAGCGCCAGGTCCATCTGTTCCCCCATCTCCTGATGATGAGCGACGCCTGGGCTCGATTCCACCTGTCTGTTCTTCTTGCCCGGCAGCCAAATTCGCGGTGCGCCCGCACCTCGCCCTCTACCTTGATGCGCATGTCGCACGAATCAATCCACGAGCACCTGCTGATATCGGCCCGGAAGTGGGCGCGCACGGCTGTCGATGCGTACCTGGAGGAGCCCATCGACCAGGACTTCGCTGTGCATCACATGGCGGTCGCGGTGGAGCACGCGTCCAAGGCGTACCTGGCGTCCATCTCTCCCGTGCTTCTCGCGTCGGAGAAGCAGCCGAGCGTGGACGACCTCCTGGTCCTGAGCGGGAACGAAGACAGGACGAAGAAGGGCCGCGCTGGGCTGAAGACTATCGGCGGCGAGGGAGCCATCCTCAGGGCAGCCCAGATCCTCGGACCCGAACACAAGGCGCCCGTCAAGCTCAAGGAACTGCGGGAGTCTCGTAATGGCATCACCCACATGGGGTGGGGCCAGCCCGTGAACGAGTGCCGCGAACTCCTGGCCGCCGGTATCGAGCACATCAACGCGCTGCTGAAACACCTGTCGACCGAGCCCGACGGCTTCTGGGGCACGCACCTCGACGCCTGCACCGCGCTGGTGGCCCAGGCCACCAGCGAGATGGAGATCCGGTACCAGGCGAAACTCCGGCAGGCTCGTGAGCAGTTCGCCAAGACCACCCGGCGCCTGTCCGAAGAGGAGATCACTGAACTCGTCAGCAGTCTCTCCTCGCTGCCGACTGCCGCTCCGTGGCCGCTGGCCGTGCCCGCAGACTGCCCTGCGTGCGGACACACCGGCTTCGCCAGCGGCCGGGACAAGTCAGGGGACTACGGGGACGTCTGGTTCCTCCCCCGGCACTTCGGCTGTCGCCTGTGCGGGCTCACACTCACGAGGTGGGAGCTCGATCTCGCTGGAATCAAGGCCCAGGTACTCAACGACGATGAAGAGGCCGACCCTGACTGGGAACCCGACTTCGAGACGGACTGAGGGCTCAGGCCACTGACCGGTACGTGTACCCCTGCGGCGCCGCCGGCCCCCAGGCGCGGAGACGGTCCTCTTCGTCCGGCTATCGCGGACAAAGAGGTGTCGTTTTCCGAAGGGGGCTTGCCCACGGCATCTGACCTGCATAGAGGGAAGATCACCAGTTTCGGGGGGTCCCACCTCCGGTCACACCTGCGGTCCCCCGCCTAGTGCACCCCTGCAAGCACCTGTGCACGCAACCTCCGATGCAACCCCCATACGGCCCATGTGGCATACGGGCGGGGCGGGCTGGGCAAGCCCCCGGCAACCATCCGACGGAAGGTCGGCCGTGCGGCGCTCTTGGCCGGTCGGTCTCTTGCGCCTGGGCGGCGGACTGCTTGACCGTTTGGGAATCTGTTGTGCAGCTCGGGGGGAGTAGGGGTTTGGGGAACAACCGGGTGCGGCTCAGCAGTGGTGCGGCATGGCAGACGGACTTCCGTCGCCGGACCACAGGCCGGGCTCCCAGGACCGCGATGGAGATCGCCACGGTCCGCCGCACGCTGAACCACACGCTGACCGAGCTGAAGCGGCCATCGACCGGTACGCGGTCGCGGTCGCCGCCGACCTGTACGCCCTCGCCTGGCAGCAGGCGGCCGGAGCGCCCCCCAGCGAGACCCGCGAGCAGCGGGCCCAGCTGAAGGACCTCAAGGCGATCCTTGGCTCCCGCCGGTGGCAGGAGGAAGAGCGCCGCCAGGCCGCCGCGGCTCCCCCGAAGTCCGTCCCCTCACAGCCCCGGGTAGTCGCTGCCGCGCCCCGGGTGCGGCCGGAGGCCGCCCGGGCCGGCGAATCCGTCACCCGGTCCCCACGCCGGAACCCCTCGTCGTCTACGGCGCCCCGGCGTTCCCCCGTACCACCCCGGCCGCCCGTCCGGGTATCGGCGCCGGCACCGATCCCGGCCCCGGACCCTTCGCCGGTCGTGGTGCCGGTCGTGAGGGTTCGCCCGCCGCACAGGGAAGAGCCGGCTCTCCTGGAAACCGGGCAGCTGTGGGAGATCGCGACCGAGCTTCGGCCGCTGCTGGAGCAGACCGCCCGGGCCGGCTCGACCACCACCTGGCCCCAGATCCACAAACGCCTTCCGGGCCTGCCCCGCCTGCACGCCGACGACCAGTGCGTGCTCCTGTGGCTGGTCGACAAAGACGGTCGAAAGGGAGAACCGCTCCTGTCCGCGCTCGTCACGGTGGGAGACCGCCAGATGCATCCCCGGTTCCCGGCCGTCGCCGAACAGCTCGGCTGGACGACACCCGGCGGCAGCCGTCCGCACACCGCATGGAGCTACGAGGTCCTCAAGACCCACCAGCACTGGCGCCACCGACGCTGACCCGACCGGGTCGCCGGCCCTGGGCAAGCCCCCTAAGGACTTGCCCAGGGTCTCCTCGGGCTTGCCCAGACGCGTCTGGCTTGCCCGGCCGCCAAGTTCCCCATCTGAACCTCGCTGGACCGGGCCCTGGCGGGGCGCAGCCGGCTGGGTCTCAGGGCTAGCTTTCGGCGGCTTTCGCGGACGGCGGCAGGGCCGTGTCGAGGAGCGCGTCGATGGTTTCCTTGCCGAGCGTGCTGTCGTGGTGGAGGGATCGGCGGATGAGTTGCCCGACGGTTTCCGGGTCCACGTCCAGCCGTGTGTGGGCGTCCAGGCAGATCTCGCTCAGGAGTCCTGCGGTGTGGTCCGGCTTTCGCTGGACGTACCAGTCGAAGACCTTGACCACGTCACGGCGGAGGGTGCCGATCCAGATTCCGCTCCTCCCCTTCTTAATGCCTGTGGCCAGATGGGAGAGCACGGCCTCGATCAGCGTCGTGCGCAGCGCCGACATGGGGACGAGGCTTTCGGTTCCCACCGTGAGCGAGACCGCGGGCCACCAGGCGAGGGTCTTGGCTGCCTCCTCGGTCTGCTTTCCGTCCACGTGGATGACCTTGGTGAGGCGGTTGTGGTCGGCGACGAGCCCCTGGGGCTGCGGGGTGCCGAAAGAGCTGGTGGCGGAGAGGAGCGCGCCGGGGCCATGGTCGCGGTGATGCTGTTCAGCCCAGTCCCGGGCCACGGACTGCGACCACAGAGGTCCGCCTGCGCCGTGGGCCTGCGGTTCGGGCATCTTGTGGTCTTCGTACTTCGGGTCCGGGAGGTCGTCCTCGGGGATGTTCGCGATCTTCGCCAGCCCGGCGCGGTCCACTAGGCTGCCCGGCTCCAGCTCGGGAGCCTTCAGGTCGACGACGCACTGGTGCAGCGGCCTTGCATCCGGCACGCGCCGGCGGTGATCCGCCCACAGCGCCAGATGATCACGCCAGTTGGGCAGGGCCGTCTTGTGCGCGGTGAACCCGGCGATGGTGGCGATACTCCCCTTACCCGGGTCGGCGGGGTGGACCAGGAGGTCGGCGGCCGTGACGGTGAGCGCGTCCTGGACGGGGCGGGCGTCGTAGCGTTCGAAGGCGCCGTCGAAGACCACGCCGGGCCGGTGCCAGGCGGTGCCGTCCCACCAGTAGCCGCCGTGCCGGTAGAGGAAGCCGGTGTGGCCGTACATCCAGTCGTGGTGGAGTCCGCTCCAGCTGCCGTCGGTGACCAGCAGGACAGTGCGGCCGTGATCGGGGTGGTAGTGGACGGCCCACGCGTACGCGCGGTTCTTCGGCTCGGTGGTGAACGCCACCCAGCCGCCTCCCGGTAACGGGTCGGTGCGGCCCCACAGTCCCTCGCCCTGGTCCCGGCCGGTGCGCTCGATCGCGTCCGGGTCGTTTAGCGGCAGCCGTTCGTCGTTAATGAACGGCAAGCCAGGAACGGGGTGATCGGTACGAAGTCCGTTGGCCACCGGACGGAACTCACCCAAGATCCAGCTCTCCCTTGCGACATGAGAACCCCACGCGGCGCGGGGTAGGTCCCCCCATCCCTGCGGCAGCACCGGCTCCGTTAAACCGATCAGGCCATCCCTTCGGTTTGCCCAGCCGGAGGACCGGCCAGCCAGGACGGCGGCCGGTCCTCCGGCCATCGGTCAAACCGCACGTCACCGCTACGAGCGGGCCGTGCAACCTTTCCCGGACAGGAGTCGGTCACCCCGACGTCGGCGCAAGTGGCCGGGCAGCGTCAGAGGCCGCCGGTGCTACGACCTGCCTTCAGTCAGACCGTTGGCCATGTTCTCGATGTAGAGCAGGGTCCACTCGACACCGCCCTGCCAGCCGGCTGACTCGTGGGCGTACCGGCCTTCGGCGTCAGCCCGGATCCGGGCGGCCAGGGTGCGCAGGTCTGTCTGAAGGCCCTGTCGACGGGCGCTGTCCGCGGCCTGGCACATCTCGTCGGTCAGCCAGCTAGGGTTCTCGTTTATCACTCCAGCATGGCGCGGGTCCCGCTTCCGGCGGAAGCGGCGTGTCCCGCCAGCGTGACGTTCGTTGTCCCGGCGACGCGTGCCTGCCCGCCCCCGACGAAGGCGCGTAGAAGGGGCCCCTGCCGCGCCCGGCCGGGGGCCCCTCACTCCCCCCGTTCATACGGCGCCGAGCAGAGCGCGCCGCATCCAGGCCAGGGGAACACCGGGCCACGATGGAGCTCCGCATGCCGGGGCCGCGGGTGACGGGAGACGAAATTGATCAACGTGGGCGTTCAGTACTGCGGCGGCTCGGTCCTGATCAGCATCGACGGAACACTCGATGAGGACGCGGACGAGGTGCTCCGTCAGGCTCTGAGCCGTGTCATCACCGACGAGAGGGACCTCTTGGTGGACCTGCATGGGGTGACGGCCATGGACACCGACGGCCTGTTCCACCTCTTGGCCCTGCACCGGCGCGCCGAAGGTCGGCGCCTGCGTGTGGTGGTCACCGGCTGGCAGCCCCAACCCCAGCAGCTCATGGCTGAGGTGGCCGGGATCCCGGGGGCAGGGGCGGCCGCCGGCGAACGGTACGCGGTGGCGGGCTTTCGCCGGCTCCTCGAGGACCGGGCCCAGCGGGCACGCGACCAGGCCGACTTCGCCGCCGGCTGGCTGCCCCGCGCCTAGCTCAGGATCCGAGACTGCGGGCGAAGGACTACGACGGCCAGGGATCCATCCGGCGCTGGGCAAGCCCTTAGCGGACCTGGGCCCCCGTCCGGCGCGGCTTGCCCAGGCTCCCCTTGGGCTTGCCCAGCCGCTCAGGCTTGCCCGGCGGCCGGCTCCCACAGCGGGTGGGCACGGCCGGTGCCGTCGCAGTGGAAGCACCGGCCGCCCCCGGGCGTGCTGCGAGCCCCGATGGTGTCGACTGCCTCGCGCAGGAGCCGGGTGAGGCCGTCGACGTGGGCCGGGTGCAGGGCCAGTTCGTGGCGCTTGCCGACCAGGACCTCCAGTGCGACCCCGGGCCCGGCGTAGCCCAGTTCCGCGGCGACACCGTGGGTGACCGTGCGGATGAGGTCGTGGAGGTGGCCCATCGTCTCCATCCCGGACAGCTCGACCCGTGCGGTGAAGAGGAGGTCGTCCGGGTTGGTGAGGGACAGCAGTGCCTCCGGTCGCTCGAACGGCACGAGGCGGCCGACGGGGTCGCGGTGGGACGCGTGAAGGCGCGCCAGGGCCAGCCACATGTCGCCCGCATCGCTTTGCCCGGGCGCGGCCGGGTTCTCCTGCTTGCTTCGTCTCATGGCTCCGGTCTACAGCCAGCGAGGAGGCGTCGGCCGCCTTCAGGCCGTCGCGTCCCAGCCGGTGACGCTGCGACCTTGGGAGCCGTCCCGCCACGCGATCCGGGCGCTGGGCAAGCCATTCATGCCGAGCCGCGTGCCCAGCAGTACCCCGTGACCCATCGGCAGGCCAGGCGTGACCGATCCTCCTCCCGCGATCGGTCAACCAGCACGTCAGGGCCGTGACCGGTCCGTGCAACTCCTGATCGAGCCGGTGACCGGCCATCGGTCACCGGTCAGCCGTCTCCTCACCGGGAGGCGCCGGGCCGACCGTGACCGACGTCCCCTGCCGACAGGCCCCAGCCGGGGTGAGCAAGCCGGGGTGTGGGGTGGCTTGCCCAGGCTCCCCTTCGGCTTGCCCTCGTGATGCAGCCGATGCGGTAGCCCGGATGGCTGCCTCCACCTGCTGAGCGGCAGTGGCGCAACCATGGTGGAGGCATGGCCGCCAAGCTGATCGTCTACCCGCCCGACCAACAGGGGTGGCGCCGGGTCCGCTACGACGGCGTCGCCATCGGAGTCGCGCACCGCCCATCCGACATCAGGGTCTTCCTGGCCGCCGCCGGCCTGGAGAATGCCGAGGACGTGGACCTGACCGATCCCGACTTCGTGGAGTGGAGGGGTGCCGGCCCCGAAGCGTGGGAGCCGACGCCGTAGCGGCCGGGCCGGGTGTCCGGCCGGACGGGAGACCTCCGGCCGCAGCCCGCAGGCCTGACCTCACCGTGCCTTCGGGAGCGCGGCCAGGGCACGGCGTTCCTCGCCGCGGCCGTTGCCGATGGCTTTATTCACGGGTTGTGAAGTCAGTTGTTCACGGGTTTGGGAGGCGCCCAGATCCACGGTCGGGTGATGTTCACGAGTTTTGAAGTCACCGGGGTGCTTGCCAGGGCAGCATCGGGATGCTCCCGGTGAAAGGGCCTGGTCATGCCGCAGATGTCGAAGGTCGAGCTGTACGCGGCGATCCGGCGCGACCACCGCGGCGGCATGAAGATCCGGGAGATCGAGCGCAAGTACAACGTGTCGTGGCGGACGGTCCGCAAGGCCGTCGACTCGGTCTGGCCGGAGCCGAGGAAGCAGCTGCCGCCGCGACCGACCGGGCTGGATCCGTACAAGCTGGTGATCGACGGGATGCTCCAGGCGGATCTGGACGCGCCGCGCAAGCAGCGGCACACGATCACGCGGATCTTCCATCGCCTGGTCGAGGAACACGCGGCGGACGTCTCCTACCAGATGGTCCGGCGCTACGTTGCCGATCGGAAGCCTCAGATCCTCGTCGAGTCGGGAAAGGCGCCGGTCGAAGCGTTCGTGCCGCAGACCCACCATCCCGGTATGGAAGCCGAGGTCGACTTCGGCGACGTGACCATCCGCCTCGCCGGCGAGCTTGTGACCTACTATTTGTTCTCCTTCCGCCTGTCCTACTCGGGCAAGGCCGTCCACCGCGTCTTCGCGTCCTGCGGCCAGGAAGCCTTCTTCGAAGGGCACGTTCACGCCCTGCGGACGCTGGGCGGGGTCCCCCAGAGCAAGGTCCGTTACGACAACCTGAAGGCCGCCGTCGCCCGGGTGCTGGGGCTGAGCCGGGCCAGGGTGGAGGCTGACCGGTGGATCGCGTTCAGGTCGCACTTCTCGATCGAGAGCTTCTACTGCAGGCCGGGCATCGAGGGCGCCCACGAGAAGGGCGGAGTGGAGGGACAGATCGGCTACTTCCGCCGCAACCACTTCACCCCGGTGCCCGAGGTCGACACGCTGGCCGAGCTGAACGAACTCGTCGACCAGTGGGATCTTCATGACGGGCGGCGCCGGATCGGCTCGCGGCCGCGGACCATCGACGAGTACTTCGAGACCGAGCGCCCTCTGCTGCTGCCGCTGCCCGAGGAGTCGTTCGAGACGGGCCGGCTCTTCACTCCGAGGGTCGACCGCTACAGCCAGATCGCGGTCCGCACGAACCGCTACTCGGTGCCGGTCCGGCTGATCGGCAAGCGGGTCCGGGTCGTGCTCCACGCCTCTCACCTGGTGGTTTATGACCAGAACGTGGAAGTGGCCCGGCACGAGCGGCTGATCGCGAAGGGCGGCTGCCGCCTGGATCTGGACCACTACCTCGAGGCCCTGATCCGTAAGCCGGGTGCTTTCCCCGGCGCCACCGCACTTGAACAGGCCCGCTCAGCAGGCAAGTTCACGCCGGTCCATGACGCCTGGTGGGACGCAGCGGTCAAGGCTCACGGAGACACCGCCGGCACCAGGGCCCTGATCGAGGTGCTGTTGCTGGCCCGCCACGTCTCGCACGAGCACCTGGTCGCCGGTCTGGCGACTGCCCTGCGGGCTGGGGCCCTGACCGCGGACGCGGTCGCGCTCGAGGCACGCAAGGTCGCCCAGGCCGAGGACGAGTCGGCCGGTCACGCCTCGCGGGCCGGCGCCGCGGGTGAGGCGACGGTGACGTTTCTGCACGAGTGGCGGCTCGCGCATCTTCCCCCGGACACCAGGCCGCTGCCCTCGGTGACCCACTACGACCAACTGCTCCGACGCCGTCGCGCCAGCGGCGGTGAACACCGCGAGGGAGAAGCACAGTGACCCTGCCCCGCCAGCGAGGACTGACCGAGCAGGCCGCCACCACGGCCATCGACACCGCCTGCCGCCTGCTGCGGCTTCCGTCGATCAGGAACGAGTTCGCCGACATCGCCGACCGGGCGATGAAGGACCAGATGACCTACCGCGGCTTCCTCGCCGAACTCCTGATGGCCGAGTGCGACGACCGTGCCCGACGTCGGTCGGAACGACGGATCAAGGCGGCCGGCTTCCCCCGGGACAAGTCGTTGCGGACCTTCGACTTCGACGCGAACCCCAACATCGACGCGGCCGCCATTCACACCCTCGCCAGCTGCGAATGGATCAAGAAGAGCCAGCCGCTCTGCCTGATCGGCGACTCCGGGACCGGCAAGTCCCACATGCTGATCGCGCTCGGCACCGAGGCAGCGATGGCCGGCTACCGGGTCAAGTACGTGCTGGCGACGAAGCTGGTCAACGAGCTCGTCGAGGCCGCCGACGAGAAGCAGCTGACCAAGACGATCGCCCGCTACGGCCGCGTCGACCTGCTCTGCATCGACGAGCTCGGCTACATGGAACTCGACCGTCGCGGCGCCGAACTCCTCTTCCAGGTCCTGACCGAACGCGAGGAGAAGAACAGCGTCGTCATCGCCTCCAACGAGTCCTTCGGCGGTTGGACCAAGACGTTCACCGACCCCCGCCTCTGCGCGGCCATCGTCGACCGCCTCACCTTCAACGGCACCATCATCGAGACCGGAACAGACTCCTACCGCCTCGCCAGCACTCGAGCCCGCGCCGAAGCCGCGGCCAGCTAGCTCCCGCCAGGGCCGTCGGCCACCTCTCCATCCTCACGGGGAGTTGGCCAGCGGCCCATCAGCGCGAAGAGCGGTCCGCTACTCGCCAGGGGACGCAGGCTCTGGGTCAGGCACTGGCTGGCCGACGTCGGATGGCCAATTAGGGCGGAAGTGTTCGACCAAGGCTGTGAAGTCGTCCCGCAGATACCGAGAATCGCACGGCACCAGCCGGATCTGTTGGCGGCTGTCAGCCCAAAAGATCTTGAAATCGGCAACCGTGCCTTCCGCTGGCCAATCCTCGATCTCGCCTGACAGCCACAGGGCGTCGACAAACCCTCCGACGCTCAGGCCGATGTCCACGAAGATCCCGATCGTACCGGGCCGGGGAACCAGCACCACGGTGCCTTCGAATACCTGCCCGAAGCGCAGGCCCCTCCGGATCCGAGTCCACTCGGCATCTGTCACCACCAACAGATCATCGCACCTTCGTCAGGGACGCCAGCATCCGGGACTCAACGTGAACCGAACCAGCTTCCCCTCAGGATGTTCGCCTCAGCGACACGGCACTGCCGCTACTTCTCATGAACATCCACGAGCCAGATGCTGACCAACCGCTGCTGAAACCCATCGACAAACGCTGCTGCTGAACGTGAACAAAGCCAACCTCCCGGACGATGTGGTGGTGCTGGCCCGTCTGCTGCCGGTAACGCTCTCCGTCGTGGAACCTGCGGAAGGCGATCTGCTGGACAGAGCCCTCCAGGTGCTGCATTCGGCGGGGTGGGGACAGGTCACATGGATGGCACTCAGCTGGCCTGCGGTGCCCGAGCTCGACCTCGGCCCAGAGCACGCCCGGACCGGGATCCAGGCCTGCTTCGGAATCGACGCCAACCACGGACCACACCGTGTACGTCCACGTCCATCCCCTCGCAGAAGAACGGGCGCAGCACCTCGCCCGGCAGATCGGACACCGTGTCGTCGGTCCTTCGGAGCCCGGGTGGTAGGCCCGGGCCGGTTTTAATCGCACGGGCCTTTCGCCCTTCAAACCGATCGCAGAAGGGCGGCAGCATTCTGATGATTCAGCTGCGAGAACACCAGGTCACGCAGGAGTCAGCGTTCCGGAAATGGGTTGGATTCTCTGCAAGATCTTCTGTGCCCGCTCAGGGGGTTCGGGGCACGATCGTGTCCGCGACCGGCTCGGGAAAGACGATCATGGCCGCCGCGTCCGCGCTGGAGTGCTTCCCGGGCGGCCGGATCCTCGTCACGGTGCCGACGCTGGACCTCCTCATGCAGACCGCGCAGGCGTGGCGCAGGGTCGGGCACCGGGCTCCGATGGTCGCGGTGTGCTCGCTGGAGAACGACGCGGTCCTGGAGCAGCTCGGGGTGCGTACGACCACGAACCCGATCCAGCTCGCCCTGTGGGCCGGGGCGGGGCCGGTCGTCGTGTTCGCCACGTACGCCTCGCTGGTGGACCGGGAGGACGTCGACGCACCCGCGGGCGAGGGGAAGGTGCGGGGGCCGCTGGAGGCCGCGCTCGCGGGCGGGGACCGACTGTACGGTCAGAAGCTCGCCGGCTTCGACCTCGCGGTCGTGGACGAGGCGCACTCCACCGCGGGTGACCTCGCGCGGGCGTGGGCGGCGATCCACGACAACACCCGCATCCCCGCGGCCTTCCGGCTCTACATGACCGCCACCCCCCGCATCCTGGCCGCCCCGCGGCCGCGGAAGGGCGCGGGCGGGTCCGAGCCGGTGATCGCGAGCATGGCCGACGATCCGGACGGCACCTACGGCGCCTGGCTCCCGGGGGCGGAGCTGGGGTTGTCGGAGGCGGTGGAGCGGGGGATCCTGGCCGGGTTCGAGATCGACGTCCTTGAGATCCGCGACCCCGACCCCATCCTCGGCATCTCCGAGGACGGGCTGCGGGGGCGGCGCCTGGCCCTGCTGCAGGCCACGCTCCTGGAACACGCGGCCCGGCACAACCTCAAGACCGTCATGACCTTCCACCAGCGGGTCGAGGAGGCCGCCGCGTTCGCCTCGAAGCTGCCCGAGACCGCGGCCGAGCTGTACACCGCGGCAGGCGCGGACGAGGGGGTGGCCGCGGCGGCCATGGAGCAGGCAGCGCTGCTCCCCCGCTCCTCGATCGGCGCCGAGCCGTACGAGCTCGAGGCCGGCCGCCACGTCCCTCCGGACCGGGTGTGGGCGGCGTGGCTGTGCGGGGACCACCTCGTCGCCGAGCGGCGTGAGACCCTGCGGCAGTTCGCCAACGGCATCGACGCCGGGGGGCGGCGGGTGCACCGGGCGTTCCTCGCGTCTGTACGCGTCCTCGGCGAGGGCGTGGACATCACCGGCGCACGGGGTGTGGAGGCGATCTGCTTCGCGGACACCCGTGGGTCGCAGGTGGAGATCGTGCAGAACATCGGCAGGGCGCTCCGCCCCAACCCGGACGGGACCACGAAGGTCGCGCGGATCATCGTGCCGGTGTTCCTGGAGCGGGGTGAGGATCCCGGCGACATGGTCGCCTCGGCGTCGTTTGCACCCTTGGTCGCTGTGCTTCAGGGCCTGCGCTCGCACGATGCCCGCCTCGTCGAGCAACTCGCCTCCCGGGCCCTGTCCCGGGGACGGCACGAGCGGCAGGTCCACGTCCAGCGGGACGAGGACGGCCGGATCACCAGCGCCGCGGCCGGCGCCGGGGCAGGGGCAGGGGAGGGCGGCGCGGGTCAGGAGCAGGACGGTGCCGGCGCCGCGGCCGCGTCGGCGTTGCTGCACTTCTCCAGCCCGCGCGAACCCGCGACGATCGCCGCGTTCCTGCGGACGCGGGTCTACCGGCCCGAGTCCCTGGTCTGGCTGGAGGGTTACCAGGCCCTGCTGCGGTGGCGGGCCGAGCACGGGATCACCGGGCTGTACGCGGTCCCGTACGACACCGAGACCGCGGTCGGGGTGACCGAGGCATTCCCGCTGGGGCGATGGGTGCACCAGCAGCGCAAAGCCCTGCGCGGCGGGGAGCTGGAGGAGCGGCGCAAGATCCTCCTCGACGCGGCCGAAGCCGGCATGGTTTGGGAGCCCGGCGAGGAAGCGTGGGAGACCAAGCTCGCCACGCTCCGCTCCTACCGGCGGGCCCACGGGCACTTGGCGCCCCGGCAGGACGCCGTCTGGGGCGAGGACGGCGAGCAGCTCGCGATCGGACAGCTCATTGCCAACCTCCGACGCGCCGGCGGCCTCGGGAAGAACGAGGAGCGGGCCCGCACCCGCGCGCAGCAGCTGGCCGCGATCGACCCGGACTGGGCGTGCCCGTGGCCGCTCGACTGGCAGCGGCACCATCGGGTGCTGGCCCAGCTCGCCGAGACTGAGGCCGACGGCCGGCTCCCCGCGATCGCGCCCGGGGTGCTCTTCGACGGCGACGACCTCGGCAGGTGGCTCACCCGGCAGACCCGCAACTGGACACAGCTCTCCGCCGAGCAGCAGGAACGGCTGACCGCGCTCGGCGTACGAGCCGCCGCAGCCTCGGCCCCCGCCCCGGCCGCGGGCGCGGCGAAGGGCGGCGGTTTGGGGAAGGCGCAGCAGGCCTTCCAGCGGGGCTTGGCAGCCCTCACGCAGTGGGTCGCGCGGGAAGGCGCCGACCGGCCCGTCCCCCGCGGCCACGGCGAGCCGATCGCGGTCGACGGCGAGGCCGAGCCGGTGATCGTGAAGCTCGGCGTATGGATCTCCAACACCCGGGCCCGCCGCGACAAACTCGACCGAGCCCAGCTGGACGCGCTCGCCGAACTCGGGGTTGAGTGGGCCAGGTAGATCAGGGTCCGGTCGAAATGCGTGGAGGCGACAGAGAACCGCTGCGAGAATCCTCCCCATGCCCAGCACCACCGTGGAAGAGCTCCTCAACAACGTTGGCGGACTGTCGCCTGAAGTCGCGCAGCAGGCTGCCGGCCACATCGACGAATGCCGACGGCTGCTCGCGACGGGCACCGACATGGACGCCGTGCAACAGCACCTGAAAGACCAGGACGTCAGTATCCTCCTGGCACTCCTGATCACCACCAGACTGCTCGGAGACCACCCCAGCAAACTGCGCGCAGCCCGCGAGATCGTGGAATGCAGCCCAGCACGAACGCCGGGAAGCCCGTAGAAGGCCATCGTGCGCGGTACATCTCCCGCAGAGGCCGACTGCGATCGGCCCGACCGGCGCAGCTGGCCGCGGCTCGCCGAACTCCGTGAAGTGGGCGCAGTAGCGGGGCAGCTTGCGGGCCCGGACAGGGCGCCCAACTCCGTGAAGCGTACATATCGCGTACATGTGGCGTGCGTCGGATGGTTTGCTTCGGGTCCGCTGCCGGGCGGGGTGTGGCGGTCTGTTGGTGGCGGGTGCCAAGGCCTTTGGCGGGCTGTCGGGGTGGTGGTCGGGTTGGCGGGAGCGGGGTAGCGGTGCGGGCCTCTGGGTCCTTGGTACAGCCCGGATTACGTGGATACGGGAAGGAGCCAGCGCGTATGTTCAGGGATCGAGGCCGGGAGGGTGCAGTGCGGGAAGAAGAGGGACGGGCCGGGGTTGCCGTGAAGGGGCCGGAGGCGGGCTCCGGGAGCAGGGGGATGTCGGTGAGCCGGGCGGAAGAGGATCTGATCGCATACGTGCGCGCCCGCGCCGAGGAGACCAGTGCCGCTGGGCGCCAGGCTGCGGAAGTCTGGGCCTACGCTTCGGTCTATCACCTGCTCCTCGATGTCGGCCGGCTGTTCACCCCCGCTCCCCTGCCCGCCTCGCTGTCCCCGCGGTTTCCCGGGTTCTGCTTCTCCAACGCGACGGCAGCCTGCCAGGAGCAGTCCGGCAGGAACCTGACCTACGTGGAGGGTTACGGTTCGACGCCGGTCGACGGCCACGGCACTGTTCATGCCTCCCACGGCTGGGCCTCCACTCCCGCAGGCGACGCCGTGGATCCGACCTGGCCCCACCGGGACGGTCTCGCCTACCTCGGCATCCCCTTCGCCGACCCGGACGACTGGCCGCACCCCCTGCTCGGCGGCGGACTCCTCGTCGAAGCACGCACCCTGATCCCCATCCTCCGACACGGCCTCGATCCTGCCCAGCTGGCGCCTCTCGGACGACCCCTTCCCCTGCTCACCAGCGGGCTCCGCCGGCCCAGCGAGCCCAGCCGGTCCGGCGGGCGTGGGTAGGTCCTTGGCTGCGGCGGGCGCCGGCCGCCTCACTTCGCGGCGGTCGCCGGGCTCGGCGGGGTGGCGCTCTGGCAGGCGGAACAGGCCGGTACGGCCCGGCAGGAGGCGCGGCTCTCTTTACCTGCGTGGATGTACTTGGGCCGGCCGCCGCGCAGCCGATGGCCAAATCGGAAAAGCTCGATGAGGAGAGAAAGGGCTGACGTGTGTCAGAAAGAAAGCCCCGTAAACACGGCGGAGACACCGCGAGAGCAGACGAGAGCGGATACCGGACCGGAAGCGCGGGACAGGGCCGAAGCCGCGCTGATCGCGCACCTGCGGCTGCTCGCCGCCACCATCGCCGGACCCGACTCGGCCCCCGTCACGGAGAGCTGGGCCCACCCGTCCGTGTACCACCTGCTCCTCGACGCCGGCAGATACTTCACCCCCGCCCCGCTCCCCCAGACAGTAGTCCGCGGACCGGAAAGAGAGTGCTTCGCGAACGCTGCCGCGCTGGTACGCGAGCACCGGATGCCTTCAAGGTTGACGTACTGCGAGGGATACGCCAGCACCCCGATCGCCGGAACAGACGATTTCCCCACCATGCATGCCTGGGCCAGCACCACCCAGGGCACAGTCGTGGACCCGACCTGGCCACGCCCCGGCACCGCCTACCTCGGTATCCCCATCACCAACCCCACAGCCTGGCCCCCGCCCCGCTTCGGCACCGGCATCCTCCAAGACCCAGCCAACCTCCTCACCATCCTCCGCGACGGACTTGCCACCACCTCCCTGCCCAACCGCGGACGCCGCACAGACTCATGACAGCGGACCGCCCACACCTGGCGGGGACGATCCTCATCCGGCACACGGCTGGCGGGAAGAACCCGGCCGACATTGCTGACCACTGGCCGTCTGACCGGGGTAACCGAGACAGGCGACCTGCTCGTAGGTGATCTCCTTCGCCTCCAGAAGCGATCGCGGTGGAGGGCGAGACCACGCCGGTGGTCGTGAAGCTGGGCGTGTGGATCTCCAACACCAAAAGCCCGCCGTGGCAAACTCAGCACCGACCAACGCGTGGAGCTGGGCGCGGAGTGACATCCAGGCTGGCGAGCAGCCCGGTCAGTACTGCTGTCACGTCCCGGTCTGCGGGACCGGCCGGCCACCAGCCGCCCTGTTCCTTGCGGTACGGGTACCAGCGTCCATCGGTGCCCAGCCGTAGCTGGACCTCGTGTCCGATCACCGTCAGCCGGTTGCGCGTGGTTCGCAGTCCTGGGGGCGGTTCGCCCTCCCATGCTCGCTTGATCGCCTCGCGGGCCAGGTTGAGTTGCGAGGGGTCCGGGTCCCACGCGTCGTCCAGGACCGGCAGGGCTGCGGCGCCGCCCTGCTGCCAGGCCCGTACCGTTCGTGTGAGCGCCTGTGGGGTGCGGCCTGCGTGCCTGCAGAGCCGGGCGAAGACTTCCGATGGGGGTGCGGCCGCCGCGAGGCGTACGAGATCCTCGGCCGCGGTGAGGCTGGCCGGGCCGGTGGGCCGGTGCGGGACGTCGTGGTGCAGGGCGGCCTGGTGAAGCAGTCGTGCCGCGCGGGCGGCCGTGTCGGCCGCCAGAAACTCCAGGGCCGACGGGTCCAGTCCGGGTATGGGGTCGCCCGCGGTCGCGAACGATGCCACCTGCCCTGGGCGGTCAGCCTCGGGCGGCGGGGCAGGGAGGGCCGCTATCCCTGCGCGGGCGGCGGCGTACACGTCGCGGGCGGGCACACCGAGCGGTCCGGCCGGGGAGGGTGCCTGCGGCGCGGCGTCATCAGCCGCCGCCCGGACGGCGTTGCGCCGCTGGAGCTCGTCCATGAGTTCGCGCTCGCCGCGCCCGCGCAGCAGAAGCAGAACGAACGGGTCCTCGTCGAGGAGGCGGGCCACCTGGTAAAAGACTGCGGCGGCGTGCTTACAGGGGTAGCCCCAGTCGGGGCAGGAGCAACTGGGGGTCAGTTCGCCTTGCCGGGGCAGCAGTCGGACACCGGCCAGGGCGGCGTCGTCGACCAGCGTGGTGGGCATGTCCCGGTCGAGCAGGGCCGCGATATGCCCGGCCTGGGCAGCGGCGGTGTCCAGCAGCAGCTCCCAGTCGCGGGGGCTGAGTTGGGGGATGTCCATGGAGGTTCGGTACGGCGTGGGCCGGCTGCCCTGGACCCGGGCTGCCACCCGGCCGGGGGTGACGGTGATCTCACCGACGTTGCCGCCGCGCGCGTAGGTCCGCCCCCTCGCGAGACGCCCCGTCGCCAGGCGCTGCTTGCCTTCCAGAGCTTCCACCCACGCGTTGCCCCACCAGGACTCGGCGAAGGACCGCCGCCCCCGGGCCGGAGACAGCGGCGGGAAGGTCCGGGTACGGCCGTCGTCGGCCTTCTTCACGACGCTGCGGCTCATCGGGGGCTCACCTGAAGTCGGACCAGGTCGGCCAGTTCGGCGTCGGTCAGCTCGGTGAAGGCCGCTTCACCGCCGCTGAGTACGGACTCGGCGAGATCTTTCTTCCGTTTGAGCATCTCGGCGATACGGTCCTCTACCGTGCCCTCCGCGATCATGCGGTGCACTTGTACCGGCTGGGTCTGTCCGATGCGGTAGGCGCGGTCGGTGGCCTGGTCCTCCACGGCGGGGTTCCACCAACGGTCGAAGTGGATGACATGCCCAGCCCTGGTCAGGTTGAGGCCGGTACCCGCGGCTTTGAGCGAGAGGAGGAAGACGGGGGCCTCGCCGTCCTGGAAGCGCCGCACCATCTCCTCGCGCCGGCTGACCGGGGTGCCGCCGTGCAGGAACTGGACGGGCACCGAGCGTGCTCTCAGGTGCGCCTCGATCAGCCGGGCCATCGCGGTGTACTGGGTGAAGACCAGCACCGCGCCGTCCTCCGAGAGGATCGTGTCGAGGAGTTCGTCGAGGAGTTCGATCTTTCCGGACCGGCCCGCGATCGTGCCGCCCTGTTCCTTCAGGTACTGGGCGGGGTGGTTGCAGATCTGCTTCAGGGCGGTCAGCAGCTTGACCACCAGGCCGCGCCGGGCGATGCCCGCGCTTCGCCCGATCTCGGCCAGGGTCTCGCGGACCACCGCCTCGTAGAGTGCGATCTGTTCCTTCGTCAGGGCGACCGTCCGGTCCGTCTCGGTCTTCGGCGGCAGCTCGGGAGCGATCCCCGGGTCGGACTTCTTGCGGCGCAGCAGGAACGGCCGCACCAACGCGGCGAGCCGTACGGCCGCCTGCGGGTCCTGTCCGCTCTCCACATCCCGGGCGTAGCGGTCGCGGAACACCTTGAGCGGGCCCAGCAGGCCGGGGGTGGTCCAGTCCAGCAGCGCCCACAGTTCGGAGAGGTTGTTCTCCACCGGTGTGCCGGTGAGGGCGACCTTGGCCTGGGTGCCGATGGTGCGCAGAGCCTTGGCGGTGGCGGAGAAGGGGTTCTTCACGTGCTGGGCCTCGTCCGCGACCAGCAGGCCCCAGGCGCCCGCCGCGGTCAGCTGCTCAGCGTGCAGCCGCATCGTGGCGTAGGTGGTGAGGACGAATTCGCCTGCCGCCAGGTCGTCCAGGCTGCGGGCTGGGCCGTGGAAGCGGCGCACGGGCGTGCCCGGGGCGAACCGTTCGATCTCGCGGCTCCAGTTGCCGAGCAGCGAGGTCGGGCAGACCACCAGGGTCGGCCCGGACAGGCCCGGGATGCTCTGCCGGTGCAGGTGCAGTGCGATCAACGTGATGGTCTTGCCGAGGCCCATGTCGTCGGCGAGGCAGCCGCCGAGTCCGAGCGAGGTCATCTGGTGCAGCCAGGCCAGACCGCGCAGCTGGTAGTCCCGCAGGGTCGCCTTCAGCGCGGCGGGCTGCGCGAGCGGTGCCCGTCGGGCGGTGGCCTCGGGGTCCGCGAGCCGTTCTTTCAGTTCGGCCAGCCAGCCGCCGGCCGTGACCTCCACCCGCTCCCCGCCGACCTCCACGCTGCCGCTCAGGACCGCGCCCAGCGCCTGGACGGGGGTGAGCTGGCGGTCCTTGCGGTCCCTGGCCCGGGCCAGCACTTCGGGGTCGATCAGCACCCACTGGTCGCGCAGTCGCACCACGGGCCTCTGCGCCTCGGCAAGCCGGTCGAGCTCGGCGATTTCCAGCTCGCGGCCGCCGACTGTGAGCTGCCAGCGGAAGGTGAGCAGAGTGTCGGCGCCGAGCATGGACGGCAGGTCGGAGCCGGCTTTGTCTGCGGGCTCGACCACGGCGCGGGCGAGGAGTTCGCGGGCCAGCTCCTTCGGCCAGTGCAACTGGATCCCCGCGGCGGCCAGAGGGGCGGCGGCTTCCCCGAGGAGCTCGGACACCTCGGTGTCTGAGAGTTCCAGCTCGGCGGGAGCCACCGCGGTGAGCAGCCGGCCCAGCGGCGGCCAGGCCCTGGTGGCCCGGCGCAGCGTCAGCAAGGTGTCGATCTTCGTACGCGGACCGAAAACGCCGCCGGCCGCTGACCGGCCCGACCAGATGTCCGCGGCGTCGGCCACCACGGTGGCATCGCCGAGGCTGTGCAGCTGGACGACAGCGCGGAAGGGACTGCCCTCGTCTTCGTCTTCCCAGGCGTCGGCCCAGTCGTCTGGATCGCCGGTGTCGTGGCGGTCGCGGGCCGGCAGGCCGGGGAGTTCCAGCCGCAGCGAGACTCGCACCCCGACGTCGAGCCCGGCGGCGACCTCCGCCGCCCAGCCGCGCTGGTGGGGCACCGGCTGCGGCACCTGAGCGGTCCAGGCCGTGGCGCCGGCGGCCGCCGGCGCGGCGGGCGTACGGGGCAACGCATCGGCCACCGCATCGAGGAAGGCCCGCAGCAGTTGCTCGGCCTCTGGCAGGCGAACCGGCGCCGGACCGGCCAGCGGCACCGCCCGGGCCTCGGGCGGCATCGCAGCAGCCAACTCCCGCACCCGCACCACATCCTGCTGGTCGAACGGCCCGATACGCCAGGCATCGAAACCTGCGGGGCTGACACCGGGCAAGAGCCTGCCACGGGCGACCAACTGCAAAGCAAGCACGCTCGCCGCGCCCCAGAACGCGGCGGCCCGGTCCGCACCCGGCACACCGCGCATCCGGCCGAGTGCAGGCAGGGCCTGGGAGACCGGCACCATCATGGCTTCGACATCACGGCGCCGCACAGAAACGCCATGCGGCCTCACCACGGTCAGCCGGCCGGTCACCACAGGCGGAGCGTGACCGTCGCTACGCCAGAAGGCCACCCGGCCAAGCCGGGGCGGGTCAGCAGGCAGGAAAACGGCGGCACAGGCAGCCAGCTCCCCAAGCCGGGCCAGGTCCACGACAGCCGGCGGGGCGCCGAATATCTCGTCGTTGAAGGTGACGTCGACGGGGGTGGCGGTGACACGCGGGACGGTTGCCACGGCAGTGAGCTGCTTTCAATCCGATTGCACGGCGGGTACCAGCCGCCCGCCGAGCGTAGCCGAGACCGGGGCTTGGCCGCCGCCCAACCCCGATCCCCGGCCAGGGAGCCAGACGGGGCGACGGCCAGAGCCGGCGGCCCTGTAGCGGGTGGTGACAACTGCTGTTAGCCGTATGCCGATACCGGTCAGCTGGGTGCTGGATACCTGGGACACCTGAGGCCTCGGTGACGAAGCAGGCCGCCTGTGCCGGCGGTGAGAGGAGAGGGGCATGCGTATGGAACGACCGCTTGCCGAAGACGCCGGCAAAGGCCCGGCGGCCGTATTCCTACCGGGGACGGGGCGGGCGGCGGCGATGCCCCGGCTGGTGGCCCTGGAGGAGCAGGGGGAGTTGACGTCGGCGCACGTGCGGCTGGTCGCCCAGGCGTTGGGGAAATCGGAGCGGACGGTATGGCGGTGGCTGGCCGCCGCCCGAAAAGATCAGCGGCTCGCCCGGGTGGAAGCGTCGCACTTCGCCGTCACCGCTGAGATCCGGCGGTTGCTGGCGTTGTGGGGCGGCAACGCCTCACGGGTCCACGCCGAGCTGCTGGAACGGGCGGCCAAGGATCCGGACGGGGCGGTAGTGCCGTCGTTGTCGACGCTGCACCGGGCGATCCGCCGGGACCTGAGCCGCGGCGAGCGGGCCGGGCTCAAGAGCGGGGAAGCCGCGCGGCGCGCCCACGACGTGTTCGGCCAGCGGCCCCCGACGCACCGTAACGCGGTCTGGGAGGGCGACCACAAGCACGTGCCCGTCGAGGTCGACTTAGAAGGCGAACTGGCCACACCATGGGTGACCTGGTTCATCGACTGCGCGACCAAGGTGGTCACCGGGGTCGCGGTCACCGCCCACGCGCCCAGCCGGGACGCGGTGCTGGCTTGCCTGCGGATCGCCGTCACCCGGACCGAACCGTTCGGACCGGTCGGCGGGCTGCCGGGGCAGATCCGGGTCGACCGCGGCAAGGAGTTCCTGTGCGCCACCGTCACCGCCGCGATGGGCGCGTTCGCCGTCCCCGTGCGGGACCTGCCGGCCTACACCCCGCATCTGAAGGGCACGATCGAGGCGCTCACGACGCGGTGGAGGAGATGTTCTTCGTCTCGCTCCCCCGCTACACCCACCGCCAGACCCTGACCGGCGGCCGGACGGCGGACCCGGACGCCCCGCCGCTGGTCTACGAGGCGTTCGTGGGCCTGCTGCTGGACTGGGTGGCCTGGTGGAACACCCGCCACCGCCCCGCCGCCCTGAACGGCAAGACCCCGCTCCAGGCGTGGCAGGCCGATGCGACCCCGCTCACCGACGTGCCCGCCGGGCAGCTGGCGACCTTCGCGCTGGAGGACGACGGCCGCACTTACACGATCCCGACCAGCGGCGTGCGGTGGCGCCGCCGCAACTACCTCGCCCCCTGGATGAACGGCCACACCGGCACCAAAGTCTCGGTACGCCACCTGCCCCACCACGACGACGCCATCGAAGTCTTCGACGCCGCCACAGCGCTGACGATCTCCTCGATCAACACGTCGCTGCCGTCAAAGTCGGCCGGCGGCCGCGACAGGACCCGAGCCTGACCGTGCCGACCGCTCAGACCGGCTGCACCCGCTTCATCCGGTGGCATGAACACATTCAACGGCCCCCGCATGCCGACGTCACCACCCTCAGGGGTGGTTCCGAAGTCGGCCGGGCGTGGTCGCCGGAGGCATCAGGCCGCTGGCCTGGTAGTGCGCGGGCCTGCAGGGGGTGGGCCTGACGCCGGGACGTGGCACCGCGGTATGCGGTGCGGGCCGCCCGATCAGGCCCGGGGGGATAGGCGGAAAGGGGCGCACGGCCAGGCGTCAGGCGAGAGGAACGGTTTCCCGGAGGCTCAGGGGAGACCTCCGAAAACGGGCGTTCCCGCCCCGGACAACGAGCCACCCCGCATACAGATGCGGGCACCCGCCCGGCCGGTCGTTCCTGTCCCGCCCCCGTGACGGGCAGAGACGACCGGCCGAACGGGCCCCGGGCACTCGGGGCGCCCGGGGACCACAGGTGTGTGCATTCCCTACCCCGTTCCAACGACCGCGGGAGACACCCGGTACGGGCGACCCTCGTCAGGGCTGAGGCGCGGGCGCCGGAAGGGCGGGGCGGGGCGTAGGAAGAATGGGGCGGCCCGGTGGTACTGCCCCCGACGTAGCGGGCACCAGGCCTGACCCACACACCCATGACGGTGCAGGCTGGCCCCGACCCTAACCGGCGCTCGGGCCACACCTGGCCGGCGGGGGCACCACCGCTGCGGAGAGAAGGCCAGGTCCGCCACCCATTCCCGGGCCTGCGTCAGCTCCGCGCAGCGGATGCCCCCACCAGGACGCCACTTCCCCCACCGGTCAGGCGCCGGAGGCGGTACCCGCCTCACGGGGCGGCATGCCGCCGGACCTCTTCCGAGGGCCACGCCAGCGGCCCGACCACGGGCGCAGCGACGCCCCGAGCGTTCCGACCCCCAGGGCTGCCAGCGCGTGGGGGTCCTCGTCGGTGGACCAGCCGGACAAGCACTCCTCGCCGCCTGCGTCGCCGGCCAGGGTCAGCCACGGGGTCATCGAGGCGGAACTACCCACGTCCCCACCATGGCGGGCCGAATCGACCACCCCGGCCCCCAAACCGGGCGGCTCCTCCCCCGAACCCCCGGGACCCCACCCCCGGACCCCACCCCGCCAGGGCCGCCAACGGCCCCCCTACGGCTTTGTGGCCTGCGCGAACCCCCCAGCACCCCGCCAGTTCGACCACCACCACCACCAAAACACAGTGAACTGATGGACCATCAGAGAGCTACGAGAATTTGGAGCGTCGCTTTGAATGATCGAATAAGGGCGTTCAATTCTTATCCATAAAGCGCCGATGAAGCTAGTTCTATCAATTGCTAGAGGGTCGTTCATTCATCAAACATCCCACGATCTGTGTTATGCTAACAGCATGCAAAGCCAGCAACCACAAGGGGTAGTTGGCTATTTTTATTTTAGGAATATTGGTGGATCTTGATACTATTCTACAAATTCCAGGAGCCGTTTTGGCATGCCTTACACTAGCTAAACCACTATGGGATGGATTGCGAAGCTTTTGCGCAAACAGGAGGAGCCGACCTTAGGTCGACTCCTCTTCTCGTTGGGGGGCACGTCAGGGGTGCTCGGTGGGGTACCCATCGAGTGCTCAGAGGGTGCTCACAACGCCCAGCCTCCAGAACGGTATTAGCGCTCTGAACTGCGCTTATGAGTCGTGAGGCTCATGGGTACCGGGGGTGCTCACGGGGTGGTCACCCGCCTCGGGCGCGGTCAGAGGTTCACGGCCTCAGTGGCTTCGGCAGCCTGAGCGGCCAGCAGCCAGCCTGCGACCTCATCACGGTCTACAGCAGGCCGATCGTCTCGGCCAGCCACCGCGGACCGGGTTGGTCCCCGAGTGCAAGGGAGGCAAGGCCGACGCTCAGGACCTGCGCAGTGATCCCAAGTTGCACGAAAATCTTCAAATCCGTGGATATGGTGCCCCGCCGGGCTCCGTACGAGGCCGCAGCGAGAAACAGGATGTCCATGACAACCCCGAGGACCGCGTAGAGGGCCATGTCCGCCCCGGAGGGCCCGGGGTCTGCCGCGATGCCGGCTCCATACGCGGTTCCTGAACCGGTGAAGAGCGCGAAGAAGGTCAGGCCCCCTACGAGCTGCGTAAGCGGCAAAAGCATGCCCGTAAACTGCGCGGCGGCGGCGCCCAGCCCATAGGCAGCCTTGACCAGCAGGGCATCCCCGTCAGGAGCCGCCCTTGTGCTGGCCTGGTGACCGCCCTCGGGGTCGGGTGCCCGCAAGCTTGGCGGGTAGGCGGAGACAATCCTCTTGTGGGCGGAGTGGAACGCGGCGATCTCCGGTGCCGTGGCTCCCAGGCTATCCACGATGCGTTGCAGGTGCTTCCAGTCGGCGGGTACCTCCACGCCGCCCAGCCAGTGGTGCACCCCCAAGGTCGCCCACCGGGGGTCCTTCTCATCGTCGAAGAGCTCCCTGAGTCGTCGGCTCGGCCACTGTGTCATTCCACCGGCCCTGTGCCGGAGCTCTTGCAGGGCGGTTCCCAGGTCTTCCGGCGTCGTGGCGTACTCGGTGAGTTGATGCACCCTCGCAAGGGTCTTTTCGCCCGGGGACGCCTGGATCGGTACGTAACGCACGATCCGGGGCGGCTGTTCGATCATCAGGTACTTCGGGTTGTCCTGGGGTTGTTCCGGGAGAACTCGAGACCCCGAGGTCGCGGCTTCCTCCGGTTGTTCCGGGGCAAGCGCGGGATCCGGGACCTGGGCCTCTTCCGGTTGTTCCGGGACAACGCCAAAGTCCGCCTTCCACTGGTCCCCACCGATGTCGGTGAACACTGCACGTCGGCGTTCTTCCTCCGGCCCCGTGTCATCGGCTTGTTCTGGAACTACCAGGCCGGGATCCTGCGGTGCGGGGTCGAGGCCGATCAGGTCCTCGAGGTCGTCGAGTTCGTCGTCCTGGGCCTCCAGCTGTTCCTGAGCCGCCTGAAGAACGTCTCGGATCTGCTCCAGCGGCGGGAGCCCCAGGTCGTCCAGGCCCGCGGCCGAGAGCTCCGGGGCGCCATGCGTGGTCTCCTCGTCTATGCGGTTCACGGCGAGGCGCTCGCGGGCGACCTGCTGCTCGGCGGCCAGACGGAGCTGGTAGGCCTTCTCCTCCGCCCGGCGGGCGTGCTCGAGCTTCTCGTCGGCCTGGCGCCGGTACTCCCGGGAGACCTGCAGTTCGCTCTCCAGCTCGGCGCGGACGTCCTCGCGGGCTCGGTCCCGCTCCACCTCCAGCACAGTGCAGCGTTCCTGGAGGACGGAGACCATGTCCTCCAGCTGCGCGCGCCTGCGTTCGGAGGCCGCGAGCTTCTCCAGCGCTTCGATCTGCCGCATGCGTGCGTCGTCCAGCCGCAGCAGGGCTTTGGTGACTTCGTCAGTGCCCCGCACCACCGGCACCGGCACCGGGGCCTGCCCGGGTGCCGACGCATCGCCCAGGGCGGCCTCGGCCTTCTTCGCGGCTGCTAGGAGGCGCAGGCCCTCCGCCTCCTGACGGTCACGCATCGCGGGCTCCGCCACGTAGTAGCGCTCGACCACGGCCTTGAGGAGCTCCTCGGACGGCAGGCGGCTACCACTGCGGAACTCGCTCCAGGAGGTCGTGCTGTAGGCGAAGTGCTCCTGAAGCATCCGGACCGCCTTGCCGAGCGTCACTTTGCGCAGCCACACGGCCAGCTCGTTCGCCTGCTCGGTCCGGCCCCGTAACGCGCCCAGCGGTCGCGCCATGGCTCCCCCGCATCCTGTTGTCCCCGGGAACAACCCGGGGATTGTTCCCGATCTTCGGCCCCCACCTGCAAGGACTGTCATCGCCCGCAGCGGACAATCACACCATCGAAGACGGTGAGACCTCCACCCGATCAGACGATCACAGGAGGCCCGTCGTGACCACCCCTAACACCACCCAGCCCCCGCGCCGTTCCTGGCCCTACGCGGTGGTCGCCATCACCGTCCTGGCCATTCAGCAGGGCTGGGACGCCCAGCAGGTCACCACCCTCGCCGTCAGCCTCCTCGTCCTCGTCGCCGTGATCACCTCCGCAGGACGCGGCAACGACTAGCCGGCCATGTCTGGCAGCCGAGACCGCCGAAACGTTCCGCGCCCTGGCGGCGGACACCTCCCTGCTCTTGAGCGCGGACCGGGGGCGGAGACTGCGCAGGCGGATGGTCAAGGCCACCCCCTGGACGCAGGCCCGCGCCAGACGCCCGGCCCGAAGCGTGCGCCCTGCCCAACCACAGTTGGGCAAACTGGGTTGGCCAAGCCAGTTGCGGGACCCCTGGCGCTGCGCGCCAGGGAAGGGACACCCGCCTCGCTGCGCTCGGCGGGCCGGCCTTCGGCCGGTTCGCCTGCGCTGCCCTCCGGCGAGTTGACCCCGCTTCGCGGGGTCCGGGCTCGCTGGGCTCGCCCTTGGGGTGGTGGTCCGCTGCGCTCCCCACCACCCGACCCGGACTCGCTGCGCTCCCTTGGGAAACAGGCGCTCCGCGCCCGTTCGGGTCCGGTCGCTCCGCTCCCCGACCCCAGGGCCCGCTGCGCGGACCGGCCGGCAACAGGAAGGGGGTCCGCGGGTTGAGAAGTAGCCGCGGAGGTCACCCGTTTAGGTGCTCCCAGAGGACCGGCGGCTCCGGCGAATCCTCTTGACCAGGGCAAGGAAGATTTCATGTCTGAAATGGCCTTGTCCTAACTTTGAGACTCCCCGCGCCCCCGCCCGATCTTCTGCTTGATTAGGCATGAGCCAAGGTCGGACCGCACCACCACTGCCGAGAAGGCTCGCCTGCCATCCCGGGCAGTCGGCTGCGAATGCAGGCCACCTAAAGGAGACGGACAACTGTGATGCAGTGTGTAGCTTTCCGAGAACTTCCCCAGAACTCAGCCCCTACAGCCCCTGACGGTCCCGCTGCGACGCTCTGACCAGTGAATATGGTCAGAGCGAGAGCGGCCGAACGCTTCCCTCGGAGCCGCACGGCCCCTGCGCAGGCCCCCGCCCGGCGGAGCAACTCGAACCCCAACCTGAACGACAACCGCAGCATCTGACGAGACGTCAGATAAATTCGGCGAATTTAAACGTCGCATTGATCGGCGCCCAGAATACCCAAGGAGGGTTGGAATATAAATTCCTGATGCTTTGAAGGGTCACGCACACCGATTATCCAGGCCTTCGATTCTAATATTATCCGCCTAAATGAGGTGTGACCTTTCCCAAGCAGCGTGGAATTGCCCTGAAGGCCGTTTGCCGACTGAATGAACGCCACAGGGATCAGCGGAGCATGCTCCGGCTTCGGGCTCTCCGTGGAGCCTGCGCATCGTAGGCTCCTGAACTGGGCCAATGTCAGGATGAGTTGCTTTGGGTGTATTCGTTCTTCTGCTCAATTGGCGTGTCTCGCCTACGGGGTGCCCACACTTCGGCCCTCACCTGCACAAACGTCCTGTTACGGAACGCAAGTAGGGACTGACGTCAGGGGGGTCGGCAGTTGAGCAACCGGGCCTTCGTGGTGCCTGATTGGACACACCTCGGACGACCCGTTCGAGGGTAAGGAGCGGGCCTGCCCTACCCAGAGATCTTTGGCGGGATCAAGGCGGGGCAGGCCCGGGAGGCCAAGGAGGCCGTAGTTGACCGTACACATCCCCTTCGCCGGGGCAGCAGCCTTTGTGATGAGCGCCCTAGTGGCCTACTTCGTCTTCAAGGCCTCCCGACGGACACACCCGGGGCCGCCCGGGGCCGGCGATCTGGTCGGCTCGATCACCGCCGGAGCAGCGGTGTTCGCCGTTCTATACACCCTGCTGAGCACCAACCTCGCGGCAGGACCGACCGAAGAGGCAGGACCCTCCGAACGTGCTCCCGTTGTGAGCAACACCACCACGCCCACTACGGCCAACTAGGTGGTGGTCGCCCTATCCAGGGGCGACCACTCCCCCGGTGCTGTATCGCGCTGAAACCCTCCCCGGTCAACGTTCGGGTGGATCAAGCAGGCGACTCCTGCGGCTCGCGGCGTCCAACGCCTCCCCGATCGCGGTCCCGTAGTGGCCCCACTCGCTCGTGTGACACCTCCGGCGCCGAGCTTGGGTAACGAGCTGGTGCGTGATTGCGTTGGAGACATAGGTGCCTGACCTGGGGGCTTTGTCAGCCGGTGGTGTTGCGGTCGGAGACGAGGCCCGCGATGGCTCGGTAGGTGGCGGGCAGGTTCTCTCGGCGGTGGGTCCAGCGGACCAGTTGCTTCCAGCGTTTGTGGTCGGCGAGGGCGTGTTCGACGGTGATGCGCATCGAGGAGTGGCGGTGCCGGGCTCGTAGGCGGGCTTCGATGACCTCGGGCGGGCTGATCTTGTTTCCCTTCCTGGGCGGGGTCACCGCTTGGCCGGGATGATCGCGACGGAGTCTGAGGTAGCCGTCGTCCAGAAGCACTCGGAGATCCTGAGCAGCCCGACCCGCCAACCCGTAACCGGTAACCGGTAACCGCACCGGAGCAAGTTGGGACCGAAGGGGAGCTCCCGCGAGCGACGCAAGTGGAAGCGAGAGCCGTGCTCTCCGCTCGCAAGTCAGGCCGAAGGTGGCCTGACAGCTCTTGCAGCTCCGTTCCGTTCGAACGAAACCCTGCCGTTTAGCGGCGCCCCTTCTTCACCTCGCGTTCCCGGCGCCGACGCTCCGCGCGGCTCATCGGTGACGGCTGCTCGGGCACCGGGGCCGCCCCGGCCGGGCGCGTTCGGAGCTGTTCGGCGGCGATGGTGAAGGCGTCGGCGATCCTGTCCCGCTGCTGCTCGCTGTACGCGCCGGCGCGGACGGAGACGAGCAGCTGCGGCAGCTGTCCGCACCAGCCGTCGACCGTCGTGGGCGGACCGCCGATCACCGTGCCGGGGAAGTCCTCGGTGGCGAGCTGCCGGATTACCTCCCGCAGCTCGCCCGCGCGGTAGTGGCTACGGAGCTCCGAGGCGTCGGCCTGGAGCAGCGCGAGCATCGTGTGCCAGTCCTCGAAGGTCTCCGGGAAGCGCAGCGTCTCCTGCTGTTGGGCGGGCCTGGAGGGCACGGGCTGGAGCACCGTGGGCCCCTTGCGGACGACCGTGCGCACGATGGTCTCGGTCCGCTCGATCACTTCCCGGACGACCGGGGACTCGTCGGCGGCGCCCAGTTCGGCCTGCGCCTTCTCCCGCTCGTGCGCGCGCTTGCGGTGCCCGGCGCTGCAGAACCTCGCCGGTCTACCCGGTGTGCTGCAACGGGACCCACTCCAACCGGAGACCACCGGCCCCACCACACCACCGCCAACCACCACCCGCACCACCACCACCACCACCAGCTAACACCCCACAGCCGCACCACCGATCCCTGACCGCGCCACTCTCCCCGCCGCCTCCCCAACCGCGAGACGGGAAGCAGCAAGGCGACTAAGGGCGCTTTGCAGAGCGCGGTGCAGGGCCTCTCCCAGGACGCCTGCGGAGGCGACTGCCAGGGCGCCTCACCGTCGTCGGCAGCGACCGATGCGCACCTCCCTGACCTGTTGGTCAAGGGGGTCACTCGCTCCCCGCCGCCTGCCGACTACTTCCTATAAGAGGGGTCCGAGGAAGCGCGGGCGCGATGCCGACGCCCGGTCGGCGATCCCCCCGCGGTGAACCGGCACGGGTACCGCTCGTCCAAAGTGCGCCCAGGAGGACGGGAAGTAGCCGCCCCCCGGGCGGGGCGCCGGCGGGTGGTGGAAGGAAGCCCGGCGGCCGGTGGCCTCTTCACTCCGGGCCGGATACAGGTCCACCGCGCGGTCACAGGCGGAGCCGGATCCGCGGGCGCCTTCCGGGCGGGGTGAAACGGGCCGGCCCCGGGGTCCCACCGGGAGCGGCTGTCTCCGGTCGCGCCGCTCTGAGCCGGCGGCAGCGGGCGGCCGGCCGTCACGCAGTGGGCGGCTCGTAGGTGATGCCGACGTCACCGGCGGACGTCGCGGCGAGGGCCACGACCTTCCAGATCACCTCGGGGACGCCGGCGCGAGGTCCGTCGCAGGCATCGTTGAGGAGATCCACCGTCAGCGCCACGGATGCGCCGTCCGGTCCCTTAGCCGAGAACCTGGCCTCTTGTGCCGTCCAGGGCTGCCCCTCAGGGGAGGCGAACTCCACCAGGGCGTGGTGAGATTCGTAATCCGTGCCGCCCTGGCTGAGGACGATTGTGCCCTGCTGGAGGTCGAGGCCGACGTGGACCTGGGGGTCTGCTTGCGTCACAACGGGATCGCCGGTGGCGCTCAGGTCCATGCTGCTCTCCTAGGGAAGACGCGGTCGTGTGCCGAGCATCGCAGCCGGGCGCCCTCCGTGGGCGCGGTTGTCCGCCGCGCCCCTGCGGTTCTACGGCGGGGACCCCTTGACCAGCAGGCGGTCAAGGGGTCCCCGGCAGACCACCACAGCGGCTCCCCGAAAACCGGTCTCCCAGCGGGCCGCCGCCGAAAGCAATCATCCTCGAGCCACTCCCGCGCCGTGGTGACGTCTGTGGTCATCGGGCGCAGCGTCCACGGCGAAGTCGGATCGCATACAGCGAAGAGCGCCTCAGGCCGTCGGTGGCGTTTCCGGTACGGCTTGCGGCCGAAGGTCCGCTTGACGAGCAACGGGGGCCGGTCACCACCCGTGGATGAAGGCGGCGGCCTCGGCGGCATTGTCGGCCACTCCGACGGGTACCCACTCGCCGGTCTGGTCATCCAGTTCGAAGAGCATGCGTGGCGCGTCGGGGGCGAGGTGCGCGGCGCGGCCTCGGGCGGCCGGGTCGAGTGGTTCGGCGCGGCGGCGGCCCGTGATCTGCCAATCGGATTCACGTCGGCGGTCACGGCGGGCCGCCCACTGGTCCAGCGGTTCCTCGTGCTCGTCCACGGTGCCCTTCCGCTATCGCCACTGCGCCCCGGGCAGCAGGTTGCCGGGTTCGTCCAACCATGGTGTCTCACCAGTGGGGGCGACTGTAAGGCCGAAGGAGACGAGACCGGGCCGGCCTTGCTCCTCCCACCACGAGTAGGCGCCTTCCACGGCGTCCCACAGGCGTCGGGGCCCGTGCTGGTAGACGATGCCGGGCCCGTCCTCCTCGGGCCAGCGCACGGCCGCCCATGAGCGGTTGTTGAGGGAATAGAACCAGGCGGCCTGGGTGCCGTCGGCCTCGCGGAACGTGGTGTGGGTGATGTGGGGGACGGCGAGTCCGATGACGAACTCGGCGTCGGTGTCGGCAAGCTGGTCGGGCTGCACGGCCGTGCCGGTCGAGCCGGGCCAGGTGATGACGTAGTCCTCGTGGGTCGGCCACACGGTCCGGTGCGACCGGGCCCGCATGAACTCGATCCCGGCCCTGAAACGGCCGGACGCAGTTCCGTCGCCGTACGCGGTGAGGCGCAGCAGGGCGTCGCGGTTGCTGTAGTGGGTGCCGTAGGGGACGGCGATGATTCCGCCGGGCCGGATCTGCTCTGTCCAGGCCCGGGGGATGGAGCGGACGCCGAACGTGCACAGCACTCGGTCGTACGCGCTCGCCGGGTGGCCGGCGAGGGCGTCACCGGTGAGGACGTCGGCGTACAGGCCGAGCCTGCACAGCCGTTCCCGGGCGGTGGCTGAGACGGTCGGGTCCACGTCGATGGTGACGACGTTCTCGGCTCCGCAGCGGTGGGCGAGGAGTCCGGCCGTCTCGCCGGTGCCGGTGCCCGCGTCCAGGATCCGCATGCCGGTATCGGCGTTCAGGGCGGCGAGGAGTTGGAACACGACGGTGGGCTGTGAGCTGGACGACGTCGCGACGCGCCCCGGGTCGGTGCCGCGATGGTTGCCGTCGTCCCACTGCGTGACGATCGACAGGTCACTGTCGGCGTACCCGTACCAGGCCGCCGGGTCCGCGCGCATGTCGACGGTGACGGCCTGCGCTACCGAGGCCTCGTCGCCGGGTAGGAACGGCCACATCAGGGGCGGCAGGAACGCGGCTCGGTCTACGGCGGCGAACGCGATCGCCCAGTCGGAGGTGAGGGCGCCGGATTCCATGAGGCAGCGCCCCAGCTCGGTACGGCTGGGGCGCTGCTGGTGTGCGGTGGCGGTCATGGCTACCGGTGCTTCCCGCCGCCGGAGGGGGTGCTGGTGTCGGGGTTGGACGGCGGGGGCGGGGGTGGGGTGGAGATCGGCGCGGACCCGCCGCCGTGGCTCCCGCCGCTTCCTCCGCTCCCGCTGCTTCCTCCGCTGCCACTGTTCTTGCCCATCACGGTCTCCTCTCGTCGGTGGTGCGGTACCGGCCGGCGGGGCGCCGGACCGGTGGCATGCGCCCTGCGGCCGGGGATCCGGCCGCAGGGTGGTCTATGGGTTGGCGATTCGTTCGGCGCGGGTTTTGACGATGCCGAGGGGGTCGGGCTGCTCGGTCTCCCAGCGGATGTGGGAGTTACCGCCGTAGACGGGGCGCAGCACCCACACGGTGCCGCCGGCCCGGACGTCGGTGACGATGGCGGCGCGGCCTTCGGGGTCGGTGACCTCGTCGCCGACCCACGCGCGGGGCCCCTTCACCGGGTGCCTGCGGGCATGTCCGGCGCGAGGTGGCGCAGCGGGGCCAGCTCCTTGGGGTCGGCCGTCCACTCCCGGCCTGATCCGTCCAGGGGCCGCATGTGGGCGGTTCGGCTGATGGTGCGGCCGGTGGCTTTCGCGGTGCGTACGAGGAGGGTTCCGACCGTGCCGGTGCGGCCGGTGGCGGGATGGATGACCTCGCGGCCTGCAAGGGGGTGGCCGGCCTCTTCCCTCACCCACGCGTTCGTGTCGCTGTAGATCACGTCCGTGCCTCCTACCGGTGTCGGCATGGGGTGGGAGTGCGCCCCGCTGCTAGGGCGGGGCGCACTCCCGTGGGGATGTGCTGTGGGTAGTCAACCCGCTACCGATGTCGGCAGGCTTGGGGTGTGCCGGACTTTGTGCCGGACTTTCCTGACCCGGTCCGCCTGAAAGTCCGGGGCGCCTGCCTCTACCGTGCGAAGTGAGGCCACGGCGCGGTGACAAGAAGGGGGCTGCTGATGTCCGAACCGGCGGAGGAGCAGACCGTGTTCGCCGGCCTGGTGGACGGGTTCGGGTGGCGCAGCCCGTCCCAGTTCATCCGCGTGTACGCGGCGGTAGCGGGGCGGATCGGTGAGCGCAAGGACGTCACCGACCGGCAGGTGCGGCGTTGGCGGGCGCCTTCGCCGCCGTGCCCGCAGCCGGGCCGTCAGCGTGTCTTAGAGGCCATGCTGGGCATCCCGTTGGAGCAGGCGGGGTTCCAGGTGCCGGAGCACCGCCGTAACCCCGTCACCGTCCCCGTGCCGGTGCTGGACCCGATCCCTGAACTGCGTGAGAGGCGGCCTGATCCCATGGAGCGCCGAACCGTCCTGGCCGCTGTGGGCGGCGCGGCCCTCGCCGTGGCCGGGATAGGGGCGCCGGCCGCCACCGCCTACGAAGGCCACCGTGTCGGTACCGACACCGTGACCGACCTGCGCCAGGGCCTCGCCTCGCTCTACGGGCTCGATGACCGGTTCGGCGGCGCCACGGTCGGCCCGCTCGCCGCTGCCCACCACACCCGGATCCGGCGCCTGATCGATACCGGGTCCTACCCCGAGACGATCGGCCGCCAGCTACGGCTCATCTCCGGCGAGACGGCCGAGCACGTCGGGTGGCTCAGCTTCGACGCGGGTGACCACACCCGCGCCCGCACGTACTGGAGCCAGGCCCAGGACACCGCAACCGAGTTGCGCGACGACTCCCTCGCCGTCGTCGTCCTCGCCTCCTTGTCGCTCCTGGAGCTGCGCGAGCAGCAGCCCCGCCTCGCACTGGACCACGCCCGGCGGGCCGCCGTGCTCGCCGCCCCGTGGGCGCCGCCCTCGCTGCTGTCGATCCTCGCCACCCGCGAGGCGCGGGCGCTGGCGATGCTCGGCGACTCGGCGTCCGCGCGCTCCACGCTGGCGAACGCGGCCCGTCTCTACGAGAAGGACCGCGGGTCCCGGCCGGCACCGGACTGGACGACTTTCCACGGCCCGGCCGAACTCGCCGCCGCGCAGGCCGAGCTGTTCACCGCAGCCGGGCACCACCGCGCGGCCGTGTCGTGGCTGCGCCGCGCCCTGGAGCGCCAGGAGACCACCTACGCCCGCAACGAGGTACTCCAGCGGGCTGGACTGGCCGGTGCGCTCGCCCGCTCCGGCGAGGCCGACGAAGCGGCACACCACATCGAGCAGGGCGAAGCCCTGCTCACCGAAGTCTCCTCGGGGCGGGCACGGGAGTCGCTGGCCGTGGCCCGTCGCGAACTACTTCATATTCGCCCCGCCTGATGAGGAGCCCCGTGGAATACACCATCATCACCGACACGACCGCCGCCGGGCGGGAGCTGGACGACCTAGCCCCCGTCTACGAGGCCGTGTTCGCCGAGCCCCCCTACAGCGAGGGCCCCCGCGATCTCGCCGACTTCCTGGAGCGCTACCAACGCGAGCACACCACACCCGGCTTCCGCCTGATCCTCGCCCGCGACGGCGGCGAGCTCGCCGGGTTCGCGTACGGCCTGCCCCTCGCCTCCACCACCGGGTGGTGGTCCGGCTTCCTCGACACCGACCTGCCGGAAAGCTTCACCCGCGAGGACGGGCGCCGCACGTTCGTCGTGATGGAACTCGCCGTCCTGGCCGAGCGGCGCGGCCACGGTGTCGGCCGTGCCCTACACACCGCGCTGCTGGACGGCGTGAGCGCCGAGCGGGTCACCCTCACCGTCCGCCCCGAAGCACCGGCCGCCGCCTGGTACGAACGTCTGGGGTACAGCCTGGTAGGCCTCACCCGGCCCTGGGACGGGGCGCCCGTGTACCGATCCCTGATCAAGCCGCTGTCGCCTAACGAGCCCTAACGAAATGATCTTCGGCTGGTTGGATGTCCCGGAGAGCGTCGATCTGGGGGTGCGGGGTGGCTCGGCGGAAGCCGTGGGAAGTGGACGATGAGTTCTGGGCGGTGATCGAGCCGCTCCTGCCGAAGGTCGAGCGGCGGGTTCGTCATCCGGGGCGGAAGCGGCATCCGGACCGGCTGGTGTTCCAGAGCATCCTGTTCGTCCTGCACACCGGGATCGCGTGGGAACACCTACCGCAGGAACTGGGTTTCGGCTCGGGCATGACCTGCTGGCGACGCCTTGCCGAGTGGACCGATGCCGGCGTCTGGCCACGACTCCACGAGACCCTTCTAGCCCGGCTCCGTGGAGCGGATGCTCTGGACTTCTCGCAGGCTGTGGGGCAGGAAGGGCAGCAAGCACCACCTGATTGCCGACGCCACCGGCATTCCGCTTGCCGCGACCTTGACCGGCGGGAACCGCAACGACGTCACCCAGTTCATCCCCTTGCTCCAGGCCGTCCCACCAGTCCGCGGCAAACGCGGCCGGCCCCGCCGACGGCCCGACACGGTGCTCGGGGATCGCGGCTACGACCACGACAAGTACCGTCGTATGGCCTGGGCCTTGGGCGTGAAACCCGTCATCGCCCGACGCGGCGTCCCACACGGATCCGGCCTCGGCACCGACCGCTGGGTCGTCGAGCGGACCTTCGCCCACCTCCACTGGTTCCGCAGGCTGCGGATCCTCTGGGAAGTAGGGGACGACATCCACGAGGCGTTCCTCAGCCTCGCTTGCTCACTCATCTGCTGGCGGCGCCTGAAGTCATTCCGATAGCAGTTCTAAGGGCTGACAGTCCGGACAGGGCGCAGCGGCCAAGCAGGCACGCAGGTCACCTGCAGCCCGACGCAATCACGCGATGGAGCGTTCCTAGGGACGAGCACTCTCCGACGCGGGCAATCCGTCGGCCGTCAGCCTCCGCTGCAACGCCGCGACGTCCCCGCCCGGCTCCGCCATGACGCCCACTGCTCGTCATCCAGATTGAATCCGTCCTGCCGCCCCACCGACTCCAGCCGGCCTCACACGCTTCCACCAGCCACTTCCACACCGTACGACCGTCACCCCAGGGCTCCGGGCTGGTCCAACTGCACTTGGGCGTCGGTGTCGTGGAAGTTGCGCGCACGCTCCGTCACCATTACTGCCGCAGCGGCTCGCGCGTCCTCTGGAGCTGTGTTGGGCGCCCGCAGAGCATGTCGCTTCCAAGGTGGGGACGCTGAAGCGCCAGCCCTCCGTCGTCGCCCCTCCAAGGCTCAGCCCGGCCGCACCCGGTTCATCGGCTGGCATGAACACATTCAACGACCCCCCGCATGCCGACGTCACCACCCTCACGAGTGGTTCGAGCGGCCGGGCGAGGCCATCGGAGACATCACGCTGCCCGCCCTGGTACTGCACCGGGCTGCAGGGGGTGAGCCTGACGCCGGGACGTGGCACCGCGGTATGCGGTGCGGGCCGCCCGATCAGGCCCGGGGGGATTGGCGGGAAGGGGCGCACGGCCAGGCGTCAGGCGAGAGGAACGGTTTCCCGGAGGCTCAGGGGAGACCTCCGAAAACGGGCGTTCCCGCCCCGGACAACGAGCCATCTCGAATACAGGTGCGGGCACCGGCCCGGCCGGTTGTCTCTGTCCCGCCCCCGTGACGGGCAGAGACGACCGGCCGAACGGGCCCCGGACGCTTCCCGGTCCGCGATCCAGTTGCCCGCGCCCTTGCCGGCCTGGTCCGTCTTCGAGGTGGCGATGACGACGTACAGGCCGCCGTCGTGGACCCGGATACGGCCGTTGAGCAGGTCGGTGAGCTCGGACTCCCGGCGCAGGTTGCCGTAGGCCAGGGCGGCCAGGAACGCGTCGCGTTTGCCGATGTTGGTGGACTCGTCGATCTTCTCGATGATGCGCACGTTGTACTCGATCGTGACGGCCGGGGCCCGCCTGACCTCTCCACCGGCCTGCGCCCACTCCTTCTTCGGGACTGTACGAAGAACGGTGTAACTCCGATCATGGAAGAGTGCACCTGTGACCAGCGAGAACATAGCCAGGGCATCTGAGGTGGGGGCTGCGCCTGCAGCTGTGGA
>NZ_JBHXSY010000043.1:0-56612 GCF_042715295.1 Streptomyces sp. NPDC058701
CCGCGGGCTGGGTCAACCCGTTAACTTTAAATGCCCGGGCGGCCCCCGCCCCGGGGGCTACCCGCCCCCCCCCGCCCCCCCCCCCCGCCGCCCCCCCCCCCCCCCGGCCCCGCCGGCCGGGCGGGCCGCCCCGGCGCCGCAGCAGGGGGGAGAGGGCGAACGGCAACGCGACGGCACCGCCTGCCAGTACCGGCAGCATCTGCCAGCGGACCCCCACCACACCCAGCACGATCGAGGACAGCGCGAGAACCGCCCCCGCCGCGATCGTGACGCGCGGGCGTGCAGCGGGGGGAAGCCAGCGCGCCACGACCAGCGCGACGGCACCCAGCAGGGCAAGAAACTCCAGAGGGGACATGTACAGCCCCGTGATGATCTCGGTCACCCGGCCATCCTCGGAGCGGCGCACGCGAACCACATCGAACCCCGGTCGCCCTCGCATGCGACCGGAGTCCCAGTCCACGGCACGGCCCCTACGACCACAGTCGCATCCGAGTACCTCGCCTGCCGGGTCCGAGCCGGGCGCCCGTCTCCCGCAGGGGCCGGACCGACGGCGCCGGTACGGTCCGGATGCGCGCCGCTGCCCCAGCGCTGGCGAGGGCATCTGCCCCGCACCCGGGAAAACCGGGTGCGGCCGCTCGCGCCGCCCTGGGATCATCCCGGGATGGTCCACCGACTCGAATCCCTGCTCCTCAGGCACACCCGCCGCATCCCCTGCCCCACAGGGCCCGTCGGAGAAGGCGCTGTCGCGGCGCAGCAGTTCGACGCCGCGCTGATGTCCGTGGGCTTCAAGCTCTCGGCCGAGCTGCTCGCGCACCTGTCGGGGCTCTGCGAGGGCGCGGTCGTCGAGACCGCCGTACGGACGCTGGGGACCGTCCGGGAGATGGTCGGCGACCACGTCCGGCACAACGTCTACTTCATCGACTTCCCCGCCAACGTCCCGGACACCCACGAATTCTGGATGAGGTGCATCGCCGACGCGCTCGCCGACGACACCACGCGCGAGAGCACGATGGAGCAGCTGAGCACCGCAGTGGTGAACCTGCTCACCCTCCCGTCGTACGGAAACCACCGCCACACCTACGCCGAGATGCTCGCCCACCACGATGAGCTGATCGCAGCGGCGGGGGACCGGATGACGGTTCTGCACCTGGGCGGCGCCCTCGACGACGAGATCACCTCTCTCTACCTGGCGTTGGCCTCCGCCACCACCCCGCTCGGCGAGGACGGGCTGCGCGACCTGCAGGACCTCGCCGGCCACTGCGCCGACGGGCAGCAGCCCGAGGAGATACCCGTACGGGAGAACCGGGCCGTGGTCAACCAGGCCCGGCTGACGGCCGGTGCGGGCCTGCTGCTGGACACGGTCACCGACGTGCTCCGCCTGGCCTGCGCGCTCGTGGGCGGCGACGTGACCCTGCGGGAGCCGACCCGGCTGCGCACCCTGCCCCGACCGGTGCGCCGGGCGCTCCTCGCGGGCCTGGACACGGTCGTCGCCGCGGCGCCCGCCAAGCTCGCCGACGTGCACGCCCACCGCGAGAGGTGGAAGCGGCTCGGCGAGCGGCTGCACCCCCACGAGTACCCGCAGTGGCCGCACGCGGCCGACGTGTTCGCCGTCGCCCGCGGCGAGAAGACGGCGCCCTCCCTGGACAGCCGGGTCGAGGAGCTACACGCCCGGGGCGAGACCACCGCGGCGGTCGAACTGCTGAAGACCGCGCCCGGCAGGCTCTTCCGCTCCCTGGACCGGCTGCTGCGCGACTCCTCCACGCAGGACGAGCGCGACCTCGTCGTGGCCGCCGCCGAGCAGGTCGTCCCCGACGTCTCCGGCCGGGTCGTGCTGTCGGTGCGCCAGCACCTGCACAACCGCGAGCAGGAGACCGGCGAGCAGCGCGTGTTCGTCAACCGCCTCGGCAGGGCCTGGGTCACCGACGACATCCGCCGGCCGGTGTTCGCGCCCGAGCGCAAGCGGCTGATCGCCGTGCTCGACGCGGAGCTGCGCCGCCGGCTGCCCGCCGCGGACCACCTCCTGATCGACCCGGACGTCCTGGACGTGGCGCTGCCGCTCAGCGGCAATGCCACCGCCTCCGGGCTCGGTGTGCTGCCGCGCGGCTCGGTGTCGCGCGTCGACGGAGAACTCCTGCGCTTCTTCGTGTACTGGAAGCAGAGCGCGCACTCCACCGACTACGACCTGTCGGCGGCGCTCCTGAACGCCGACTACTCGACCGCCTCCTGGCTGTCGTACACCAACCTGCGCGGTGTCGAGGGCGAGCACTCCGGCGACATCACGAACGCCCCCGACGGGGCTTCGGAGTTCATCAACCTGCGTCTGGGCGCCGTGCGGGCCGCCTGCATCGTGCCGCAGATCAACATCTTCTCCGGAGAGGGCTTCGAGGAGGCCGAGGAGTCGTTCTTCGGGTTCATGCTGCGCGAGGGCGAGCAGAAGGGGCGCCCGTTCGAGCCGCGCACGGTACGCATGAAGTCGGAGTTGCGCGGTCCGGGCCGGGTCGCCCTGCCGCTGGTCTTCCTCCGCGGGTCCGACGGCCGGTGGCGAGCCAAGTGGCTGCACCTCTACCTGAAGGGGACTCCGTCCTCGAACACGGTCGAGGGCAACCGGGCGACGGTCGCGACGCTGCTGCGCGGCATCGTCGAGCGCGAGCAACTCACCGTGCGTCACCTCACCGAACTGATGACCGGCAGCGCGACGACGGTCACTCCCTGGGACGGCAAGACGGTTCCGGCGGGCCCCGTCACCTACATCGGCCTGGAGCGGCCCGCCGGGCTGCACCCGCAGTCGCGGATCGTCACCCTCGAAAACCTGCGTGACCTGATCCCCGCCTGACTGTTAACGTGGCCGTGGCGAGGCCATGAAGGGGCTTCCTTCTCCACACTCCTTGAAACTAGTCCCTTCGCTTTCCTCGCCCCCGACTTGAGGCCTCCGGCCGCCCCGCCTCCACGCGGGCCGGCCGGAGGCCTTCCGCGCGCCCCGGCGATGCGCGCCAGGCTTCCCCGGCTCACCGAGGAGAGCGGATGGTTGACCCGCCCCCCGTGGGAACCCATGGAGCGCAGCGGTCAGAAATCTGCCGGGTGGAGCGGCTGGGAGATCCTGAAGCAAGCGGACTGGAGCTCGTCGGGGGTTACCACCGGCTCCGCGAAGAGTTCGAAGTTCCTGTGCCGGATGACTCGGTCCGGGAACTGCACGGAACGGAACGAGAACTGGTTCGGGTCGATTTCCGCCTGTTCGAGGGTGTACGTGGATTCCTTGATGACCTGGGCTTTGACCTGGGGGTCCGTGATCCCGGTGAAGAACTTGCTGTGGATGCGGAAGTTGTCGAACGTCGCGATGTGAAGACAGAATCCCGGCGGAGCCACTGCTCGTACCAGCATTCCTCTCTCGCCGACGCTCAGGCTGGGGCCGGTCCATTGGAACGTGGCGTTACGACGGTCATCTTCAGTTTCGATCTTGGCGATGTCGACGAGGCCGCCGTGATCGATGATGAAGAAATCGGGAAAGTTGTTCGAGAAGAGGGAAAGCTTGAGCACAGCCATGGTGTCCCTCGTTCCATGATGTCCACGTGTGTGTCTGCGGCGTGGGCTACTCGAATCGGCATCAACCACGCCGGCTGTGTGGGACGGGCGTGAGAGCCGAGAAGGCTGTCACTCTCCTGCGTCCACGCGGGTGAGAGCACTATCTCCATCATGCGCCGCCGCTGGCATGAACACCAACGCTGCACCACGGTTACCGGTTCAACCACATGACCCCGTGGAGGCAGCGCAGTTGATGACGGCGGGGCCCGGGACGAAGCCCTCGCGCAGCGCCCGCCGCGCGCAGGGTCGGCGGCACCGCGCCGGCGGCCGTCCGCTCGTCCCGCTCGCGGGCGGCAACCCGTCCCGACCGGGCCGGAGGCGAAGCGACCCCGACGGCAACGACGTCGTCCCCAGAGCCGCCGGGCACAGCCCTGCCCCCCGGCAGCCTCACCGATCCCCGTCTTCTCTGACCAGCAGAAACCGTTTGGACTCCGGGCACGGGGCCGACATACATTCTCCACGGCCCCGCCCGCCCGGCGGGGCCATCCGTCGTATGTCATACGTTCCCGTGGGGGGTCCACCGTCATGTCCTTCAGCGCGCCCGGCTCGCCGCCGCCTCCGCAACCCTCTCCGCAGCCCGCCCCGGCGCCGGGCTGGATTCCCCCACAGGGTCCCCACCCCGGAGGGCCCTTCCCCGCAGCTCTGCCGGCGCCCCAGGGGGTGCTGCGTTCCCCGAAGGGCCTCGCGACGGCCCTGACCTGGCTGCTCGGCGCCGCGGCCGCGGCGCACCTCTTCTCCGCCGGTGCCGGCGCGTACGAGCAGTCGTGGTTGCAGGGGTTCGCGGGGGACACCCACTTCGACGACCTCGAACTCGGCCTGTCTCCCGTGCTCACCATCCTCGCCGGAGCGCTCCAGCTCCTCACGGTGCTGCCCACGGTCATCGTCTTCATCATCTGGTTCCACCGCGTGCGGAGCAACGGCGGCATCTTCCGCCCCGACGCCTTCACCCTGGGCCGCGGCTGGGCCGTCGGCGCCTGGTTCATCCCCGCGGCGAACCTCTTCCTGCCCTACCGGATCGCCCGGCAGACCTGGCGGGCCAGCACCCAGCGCGGCCCCGACGGCTCCGAACGCACGGCTTCCGCCACGCTGCTGACGTCCTGGTGGGTGGTCTGGGTCCTGGCGGCGATCGTGGGCCGCGTCTTCAGCCGGATCTACATGGCGGCCGACACCGTGGACGAGCTGCTCGCCGCGGGCTTGCTCGGGATCACCGCGGATCTGGGCACCGCGATCGCCGGCGTGCTCGCCGTCCTCTTCGTCCGCAGACTGACGGCGATGCAGAACACGCTGGCGACCCAGGGCCCGTACGCGCCGGCCTGACGGGGTGGGCGCCCATCAGATCGGGACGGCCACAGCGGCGCCGACCTCGAACTCGCACCACAGCACGTGCCGCCGCGCGGTCCGTGACGCCGCCGGCGATTGGCGCGTGTGCCGTTCCGGTACTGACCGGCCGGTCCGACCCTGGCAGATCACCTCGATCTCCGTCCGCTCCGTAAGCCAGGCCCTCACCACCCGTCGTCGGCTGATCGACTCCTGGCGTACGGCGGACCCCGTCGAGCTCTGCGAGATCAAGGCCGGCCCCTTCCTTCTCGCAGTTGGGCACCGAGGACCGCGGCCCGGCCGGGATCGTCCCCGGTTGTGTCGCCCCCACACCTCCGGTACGGGAGCACCACCGACACGGGGGAGAAGCCCATCTCAGGCGAGCTGAGTGGCCGAAGCCGGGCAGCGCCGCACAGCCGCCGGTGCCCGCTCGACTCCGCCCGGGTCAGGCCTGGGTCGGGTCCCCGGGGATCGGGTGCACTTCGACCGGGTCGTTGCTGGGCTTCCCACCCGCCCCCGGGCACGCCGATGCCCGTGCGGCGATCTCCAGGGCCCGGTCCTCGCTCTTGACGTCGACCACCCAGTACCCGGCCAGGATGGGACCCGCCTGGGCCGGCCCGTCGGTCACCTGAGGCCGCCCGTCACTTCCAGCCCGCACCGTCTTGACCAGGGAGGGGCCCCCGAGGCCCTGCCCCTCCACCCACTCCCCGGCAGCGGTGAGGTCGTCGTTGAGGGCGTTCATGTGGGCGAACATGGCCTCCATGTCTTCCTTGGAATACCCCGACATGACGGCGTCCCACTGATCGGCGGGCACGTTCATCTGGATCATGTACTTCATTTTCCTCACCCTTCCAGGCGGCTGACGGGCGTCTCGGGCGTACACAGAGGCAGACAGCCGGACGCCGCAGAACTCATCGGCGTCCCGGCACCACATTGCCGCGGACTGGATGTGCTGCCGGGCCCGGACCGAGGGCGAGGCGGCGACGCAGACCGCTGCGATGGCCCGCCCGCTGATGACGACCATCACCCACGCGGTACGGCGCGCCACGCAAAAGCGCCTCTCATCCTGTTCGCCCCCCGCACCCCGACCGCTTCGTGGGCGCTGCGCCTGATGACCACCGACCCGGCCCGGCCCCGGGAGTGGCCGGAGGACTGGACGGACATCTCCGGTCGCCCGGAGCCCGCGACCGCGCGTGGACCAGGATCCGACGCAGAGACACCACCGAAGCGATCATCGGCGCTACCGCCGGCACCCTCGGTCCCGAACCGTTGCGATGGAGCTGGTCCGACGTCACGGACCTGCGGGTGACCGAAGCGCCAGTCCGGGCGGCACGTGATCCGCGGGCCTCACGTGGCCTGGGGCGGGACGGCGCCGTGGGGACCCGGCTCGAAGCCCGCCAGCATCTGTTCGAGCGCTTGCTGGTCGGGACCGACGAAGGGGTCGGAGCCGGGTGCCTCGGCGAGGGTGTCGAGCATGCGGGGGGTGAGGCCGATGGCCGGCGGCAGGTGGGTGCACAGCACGTTCTCCGCGTCCATGGCGCGCAGCGGCTGCACGGTGGCGAGGTATTTCCCGGTGTCGACGCTGTGGACCCACGGGCTGTCCACGGTGGCCCACAGCAGCTGCGCGGCGCGCAGGTCGTCGGGGTCGAGGTCGGCGGCCGTACCGTCCACGGCGGCCTCCGCGCTCGGCATCGGCCCGCCGAAGCAGTCGGAGCTGAAGCACGTCCGCGTCCGGTCGTCGTAGAAGCCTACGGTGGCGGGGTTGTCGAACAGCGGCGGCCGGAAGGCCCGGAGCGTGCGGCCGCCGCCCACGTCCAGCGACTGGCCCGGGTTCACCAGGCGTACGCGGTCCATGGGCAGGGGGCGCTCGGTCGACATGATTCCGGCGCCGATGAATGTGGTCACGACGCGGGCGTTGGGCGCGGCGACCAGCAGGTCGAACAGGCCGCCCGTGTGGTCGCGGTCGGGGTGGGTGAGCCAAATCCAGCGCACGTCGGCGGGGTCCATGACGGAGCTGAGGGCGCCGAGGAAGTCCCGGTCGGGGAGACTGAGGCCCGTATCGACGACGACCGGCTCGTCGGCTAGCAGAACAAAGGCGTTGACCGGGAGGAAGCCGATGCCCGGCACCTCGATGCAGTCCGCCAGGACGGTGGTGTCGCTTCCGATCTTCTGCATGCTCATGACTGTCTCCGTGGTCCCCCCAGGGCGGAGCAGGGCGTCCCTTCGACCATTCTTCCCCTGTGGGGCCGGTACGGCACTCCGGAGCCCCGCCGCGGGCCCACGCGCTCCGGGGCGTTCGGGTCGGCGCCCCGCCCGGCGTCTCCTCGGGCCGCCGAACACCCGGGTACTCGGAAACCACCTGGAGCTCGTCGTCGCTCAGGCTCGGCTGGAATACGTCGATCCCTGTGCCTCCGTGCCTCCGTGCCTCCGTGCGTCCATGGCGGAGCAGGCGTTCTGCTGAAGCCGTCGCGCAGCGCTCCGCCAGTGGAGCGGTCAAGGAGTGTTTTTGTTCAGGCAGTTCGTGCGGTACGCCTCGTCGTAGGCGGTGTCGTAGCCGACGCGGTAGCCGTTCTGGTACGCGCTGACGAACGGGTCCGGCTTCGCCGGCGGGACCAGCTCCGCGTGGGCCCGAGTGCAGATCTTGCCGTCATCGCGTCCCCAGGTGGCGCCGGCCGCCTGGCCCGCCGCGGCCATGCTCTCCAGGGTCTGGGTCTGGGGCTTCGGGACCGACGGCGAGGGAAGCGGCTTCTTCACGCAGTTCCGCTTGTACGAGGCCGCGAATGCCCGGTCGTAGCCGAGCTGGTAGCCCACGCGAAGACCCTGCTCGTACGCGTCGGGCTTGACCGGAGACAACGGAGGCGGCAGCTTCTGGCAGATGGGAGGACTGCCGTTCTTGTTGCCGGCTGTCGTGCCCAGCTTGACGCCGGCGCGGCAGCCCAGGGTGTACTGGTCGGTGGCCGAGCTCAGCCCGTGGCAGCTGTTCGGCACGGCCGGGGCGGTGGGCTGGGTCGTCGCCACCGCGCCCGGAGCGAACGCGAGCAGGGCGACGAGCGGCGTCGCGCCGAGTGCGGTGAGACATCGTCGATGGTTGCGGGCCATGTCCGGCGGTCCCTTCTGTCCGAAGCGGCTACGTGGCGCGGCTACTGGGCTCGGTCACTTCACGCGCACGGTGTGCGTGCTGTTGTTGTCTCCGGGATTGGTGTCGCTGGGCACGCGGATCGAGGCGTGGATGGCGCCCGGCCCCGCTGTCCCCACCTTCACCAGCACCGGGATCTGGTTCTTCTCCCCGGCCTTGAGGGTGCCGCCGGTGCAGCGGAAGCCTCCACTCGTACTGCCGGCCACCGCTCCCGACTGCACGCACTGGAAGCCGCTGAAGGTGCCGTTCTCCGGGGGTCTCCTGATCGACAGGGCTCCGGAGGTGGCCACCTCGATCACCGCGCCCTTGACCTCGGCGCCCGCATTCCCGTACGGCAGCCAGAAGTTGCGGTTGGTGCCGGCCGCCGGTTCCGCCTCGCCCGTGATCGTGCCCAGTGAGGCGTTGGTGGGCGAGCCGGCCGGGTTGGCCGCGTCGGTGGGGTTCGCGCAGACCTTGTTGGACGGGTCCGTGACGGCGTCCTCCAGGTCGTACAGGAGGGGGTCCTCCGAGTGCACCAAGGCTTTGACCGTGGCGCAGTAGGCGATGCCGGGTTTGATGCCGGCATTGACGGACCGGGTGACGGTCCTGCCCACACCTGGCGCGTTGGTGCCGGGCAGGGTCTTGTTGATCCTCGCGTAGGTCGGGTTGTCCCGTTCCGTCAGCTCGATGAAGAAGGCGGTGTCCGGCTCGGAGTTATCCCGGAATATGACAGTGACGTTGGGTGCTTGAAGCTGGAGGCTCACCAGGCGTGGAGGGTTGTAGATCGGGTCCTGGGCGGCGGCGGAGGTGGTCAGGCCGGCCACCAGGACGCCGGCGGCGGCCAGGACGAGGGGCACCCGAACGGGCCGGCCGAGGCGGTGGTGCGGGGCGGATGGGGTTCTCGGGGACATGCTCGTCTCCCTCGCGTTCCGTCCGTGCGGTCTCCGTCAGCGGACGGGCGGTCCGCGGCCTTCCTGCCGCCCGCAGGCGGCGGGGCGGCGGGGAAGGGGTGCGGCGGAATACGTCAGTTGCTTCCATCGTCCCGCTCTCGGTGGGTGGTGTCGACCGGGCGGGCCGTCGCCGTCCGTCGTCCGGGAACAGGCCGTCTTCCCGGGCCGGGCGAGGATCGTGGACCGTGCCGATGCCTTCCGAACGTTCTCTTCCCGCTCCGCGGCAGATGCCCAGGGCCGGGTGGGACGGCCGGCGGATGTGCCGGCCGTCCTTCGGACGGTGTTCCGGGTCCTGCGGGAACGAGTTGATCTCGATCGCCTCGGTACGGCCCGGACCCACGCCGATCGAGGAGATCGGGGCGCCCGACATCCCTTCCGGGGCGGTCACTCGATATGAGCGAGCTGCGCGACGCGTACCGTGCTGCCTTGGCGCAGGTCATCGTCGCGAAGGCAGGCAGGCACGGGCGGGCCGGTGTTCGTGCTGGTCGTCATGCCGCGCCTGGCCGGCCCCCTGCCGCGCCAGCTCGCCCGCCTCCTGGCCGTGACGGGCACCGACCGGGGTGAGGGCCTGTGTCCTGCCCGACCCGGCGAGGAACGACGCGGGGCGGGCAGGGGGCCGGTGAGAATGCCGACAGGTCTCGTTGGGTGAGCGTGGCGCGCGAACGCACGGGTGGGTGCGGGACCAAGTCGCCGTGCACGGGGACGAGGTGCCACGGGGCGGACGGGGCGGACGGGGCGGGTTCTGACCTTGACTTGCACTCTATGACATGTGCAATATCACATGTCATATACGCCATCCGGGCATCCCTGGAGGGTGCTCATCGCAAGGAGGACCACCATGAACCGATTAGCTCTGCTTGCCGTCGGCACCGCAGGTTTGGCCGTTTTCGCGATCACCCCGGCCAGCGCCGCCGCGCAGTCGGCCGACACCGTCGCGACCGTCACCTCCTGTGGTCCCTCGGGTCTCCAGGCAGGCCTGTCCACGCGGGCGTGTGCCGCGGTCACCGGTAACACCGTCGAGTTCTACGGCACGGTCGGCTTCGCCGGCCCGCCCTCCCATGGCAGCCCGGCGCCCACCCCGAAGGAACTGATCACGACCCTGTCCGCAGAGGTCGTCGGCAGCGGCGCCGCGCCCAGCACCCAGACCAAGTCGGTCGTCTTCGCCTTGTCGAACCTCGAGGTGCACGGCGTGATCGTCACCGTCCCGTGCGGCTCGACCATCCGCGGCACCTTCGGCGCGGCCTCGTTCCCCCGCCCGGCCAACCCGGTGGTCCACGAGGTCACCACCACCTGCTGAGTGCGTGAAGCGTACTCGACCCCGCGGCGCTGCCGCGGGGTCGAGATCAACGGACAACTGCAGTGCGACGGGACACTCTTCATGTTCTGCGGGCCGCCCCAGGTCTGGCGCCGGGTGGGCCAGCCCTGCATGTCGGTAGCTGGTGACAAGATCACCAGCATGAGTTTCGTACGCACTACACCGCCGCGACCTGTCGAGGTGACAGCGATCTTCCCTGAGCTGGCGCCACTGGCACGCCCCGCGATACGGCTGCATCCGCGTCAGGGGTCGCCGTCGGTCGGGGACAGCTCGGTCGGCGGGCCGTTGCTGTGGCCGGCAGGAGAGCCGTGGCCGCACTGCGAAGACGCGCACCTGCACCTGGACACCGGATCCCGCCGGTCGCCGACCGAAGTGCGGCTCCGCCGGATCCTGTCTTCCCGATGGAGCCCTGACGGCCCGGCTCCCCTGCTCACGCCCGCAGAGGAGGTGCTCAAGGAGCGCGATGCCGCGTGGCTCGCCGAACGGCTCGAAGCCGGCCCTCCCGGCCCGGCGGAATGCCCGGTCCCGATGTTGCCCGTGGCTCAGTTGTTCCTGCGCGACGTACCCCTGTTGCGGCCGCCCGGGCAGGCTGATCTGCTTCAGATCCTCTGGTGTCCGTATGAGCACGATCCGTATAGCAAGCCCGCGACCGCCCTGTTCTGGCGGTCGGTCGCGGAGGTCGGCGACGTCCTTGCCACACCACCGGAACCGTACGAGGCGGACTATCAGGGTTACGTGCCGGAACCGTGCGTGCTGGCACCGGAGGCCATCACCGACTACCCCAGCAGCCTGGATCTGAGCCCGGAACTGCGGCTGATGCTGGGGGACTGGAGCAGATGGCAGGCAGCCGGCCCCGCCGTGGACAGCTCCTACGCGGAGCATCCGGCGGAGTTCTACTCCACTCACCTGGGCAACGCACCCGGCTGGAGGTCGGCGGGTGGCCCCCTTGGGGGCCGCACCGACCCCGATCCCCGGTACTGCGCCGTGTGCGAGGCACAGATGATCCCGCTCTTGACCATCGCCTCGTTCGAGTCGAACGGCGACGAAAGCCTCAGCTGGGTGCCGCAGGAAGACCGGGCCGCCGCCGGCTCTCGCTACGCGCACCTGGACGTCTCACAGCCGACCAGGGTGGAAGTGGGCAGTACCGACAACATGCAGATATACGTCTGCCCGGTCTCCCCCGGGCATCCGCACACCGACCTGATCCAATGAGATCGCCCAACTGACCTCACGCCCCTCGTAACCGTGACAGAAGGGCCGCCCGGAACCGGTATGGCCCGAAGACGGTGTTCGCGTGTTGTTCCACCGCTGAACGACCGGCCGGCGGGGAACACCACGCTGATTGGCCAACAGGTCAGGTCAGGAAACGCTCGACGGCTTCGCGGGCGCGAGCGTTCGAGGCTGCAACTTCGGCGAGGGACCGGGCGAGGGCATCGATCCACTCGTCCAGGCCGACGGGGCGCCGCGAGAGCACGATGCCCCGTACCTCGTGGCGGATCTCCCCGGCCACCCGGCCCCGGTCCCTCCGCAGCGAGAGCCGCTGCTCCCCGAGCGCGACGTCCAGTTCGGCGACCGAACCCTCGCGCCCGGCCACCCGGTCCGCGATGGAACGCCTGCGCTTGACCCGTACGGCGCCGGGCGGCAGTGACTCCGCCAGGTTCGCCCACAGCACGTTGACGTAGAGGTTCAGGTCCGCGCTGTCCCGGCGCAGCGCCGCGGCCAGAAGTTCCACTTCCCTCTCAGGCATCGAGGCCCAGCACCATGGTCGGCCGGTCGATGACGTGGCCTTCGCGCAGCGGGCGTACCGCAGTCCCGATGGCGAAGAACTCGGTGGTGTGCGATCCCCAGCTGTGCGAGTGCTGCCTCAACTGAACCGACACGATCCCCTCAGCATCCAGGGCCACCCCCTCCGCCTGCATGCGGCTCATTGCCAGCTCACGCGCGTCGTAGAGCGCCTGGGTGAACGTCTCGATCTCGACGTTGCGGCCCGTGGTGCTCAGCGCTTGGGCGAAGCGCTGGTGCGCCACGTGGTAGACGCACGACCCCATGACCATGTCCACCGGCGCGTATCCGGCCTGGATCAGCGTCCAGAAGTCCTGGCCGGACAGGTCCGAGGTGAACGGCTTGCCCTTGTTGTTGAGCCAGCTACCGCCCGGTCCCGGGTCCGCACCGTTCGCCTTCACCGCCGTGCCGACCGCGATGAACTCGGCGATGTCCGAGGCGAACTCCTTGAACTCGATGTCCAGCCGCACCCCCACGACCCCGTCCGCCCCCAGAGCGCTCGCCTCGGCCTCCATCCGGCCCATCGCCAGATCACGCGCGTGGTACATAGCCTGAGACAGCTTGGTCAGCTCCTGGTTCTTCGACCACCGGCCGAGCTGCACGCCGACGTGGTAGACCGAGGAACCGAGGACCAGGCCGAGCGGGCGGAAGCCGGCCTCGCGCACCAGCAGGAACTCGTTCACCGTCAAGTCCGAGGTGAAGAACGAGCCCTTGCCCCCCGGCTGGAGCTGCGCGAGCCGCCGCATCGCTTCCTCGGGTATTCCCTCGGCGGTCGGCCGCGCGGCTCCCCCTGCCAGTTCCCGCCCCGTTGTCTCGGTCATGTCAGCCCTCGCGCTCCAGTCTCATGATGGTCAGTGGCCTGGGTCCGGCGGGCCGCCCCGAGCGGCCGAACCGGGTGATGGCGGTGCCGACGAAGACTGCCTCCGCGCTGAAGTCGCGCGCGTACCCGAAGCTGGGGCACTCGCTCTCGCGCACCCGCAGCTCCATGTCGTCCACCACCACTCCGTCGGCACCGTGCTTCGTGGCATCGAGGGCCAGCTGTGTCCGGGCGTGCTGGCGGACGTGGTTGATCAGCTCGGTGTAGCCGTCCACCTCCTGGTTCCCGGCGGTCCAGTGGATTCGGCGGGAGGTGCGCCAGTCGTCGTGCCGGGCGTCGAGAGCGATGCCGAATGCGAGTCCGGTGGGAACCCACCCGGCGTACAGGAGCTTGGCGAAGTCCTGGCCGCTCAGGTGCGCGCTGAAGGGCACGCGCGGCCGGATACCCGAGCGGGTCCGCACCGCGGTGCCCAGCACGGTGAACTCCAGTCCCTCCTCCAAGAACTCGACCTCGCGGACCCGCAGCTCTGCCCCGACGATCCCGTCGCCGCCGAGCGCACGGCACTCGGCCACCGCGCGGGCCAGCGCCACCCTGCGCGCCTCGTACATCGTCCTCACCAGCTGCGAGAAGGACGAAGTCCACGCCGAGGACGGCACCTTCTTGCCGCCCGTGACCGACCACGCACCCGGGCAGCCCCAGAGGCCGGTGTACCCGATGGTGAAGACGGCCGTACCGAGCACCTGCCCGACCGGCTCGAACCCAACGCCCCTGACCGCCGCGACTTCCTCGACCGACAGTGCCGAGTCCCAGGTACCACCGGCTCGGAGCCCTGCCGTCCCAGCGGCAGTTCCCCCCGGCAGACCGGCGTCTCGTTGGTGTGTCATTGGCTCCCGCGCCATCGGCCTCTCGGCTTACCGCGCGGATCGCGTCGCCCTTTTCGGCAGCCTATGTCATCGGCCGGATGAGCGAAACAGCGATCCCCGGCTCCAACGAACCTTGCCGGCAAGCCCCTTGGGGGCGGCCTCGACACCATCGGGCCTCGGCAAGCGGAGAGGGTACCCGCGTCGGCTCGGGGGCCGTAGACGCCGCCGGGGGTGTTGGACAGGTGCACGATCCGCTGTCACTCGGCGAGGTCGGCCGGGCCTCGTTCGTCGTCGGCCAGGTCCTCTCGCTCGCGGTCGAGGTGCTGCTCCCAGCGGACCGCCTCGAGGGCGGCCGCCTCGTCGGGTTCATGCCGGCGCGCGGCGCCTTCGAGCCGCGCCGCCGCTCCATCCACCACGGATGCGCCTCCGCAGGCCGCGGACTGACCGCCACGGCGGCCTGAGCGGGGCCGGGTCCGGCCGGGGGCCGGGCGCGCCGGACCCGTGTCGTACCTCCGTGGTACTGATGTGCCATGAGCCAGTTCCGCGACTTCAACCTCAAGCTGCTCGTCATCGAGGAGCTCATGTACGGCCCCCAGCCGCTCCTCCCGGTCTACGACCTGCCCGCGCGGCTGGCCGAGCGGGGGATCGGCGACCCCGCGTCCCACGTCCTGGAGAACGGCCTGCACGCGGAGGTGCTGCCGGAGTCCCGGGCCCATTTCGAGGCCCTGGAGATCCCGGCCGAGCTGCTCGCCGGTGTCGAGGAACTGTGCTTCGACGCCGGAGCGGAAGTCTTCCGGCACTGCGCCCCCGCCTGGGACGGCGAGGACGATCTGTTCGACGTCCGCTCGCTCGACGACCTCGCCCTGCTGCCCAACCTCCGGGAGGTCACCTTCGTGGAGGACGGCGTCCTGGCCGTGCCGGACGCGGCGGAGGTCTTCGCCGCGCGCGGCATCGACACCGACTGAGCCCGGGCGCCCGTCCGTCGCGCACCGCCCCGGCCGGGGCGGCGTAGGGGAAACCGTGGCGGGCCAGACCCGACCGCATGCTGATGCGGATCTCGAACTTCCTCACCGCGGCTCTTCGCCCCAGTGCGCCCCCGCGGCCTCGACACCGCCCGTGACCAGCCCCGCTGCTGCGCCGCCGGCAAGTGCTGCTCCAAGCGGCTCTCACCTCTGACTCTGGCGGCTTCCGCGACGGGTCAGTTCCCGCTGGAGGTACCCGGGACACGCTTTAACCCCTCGGTCAGCGGGCCCCAGGAGCCCTCCGTGTTCCCGACGATGGGGGATTGGAACGGGGAAGCCGCCCCGGGCCCGGGGGGAGGCCCTGCGGAGCCAGGGCCACCTCGAGGAAGCCTCTGGGCTGGCGAGGCTGCCGCTGCGACACCTCGCGCTGGTGCAACAGCTCTCCCACCTCGTTTTCAGTAGCCACGGACTCGGATAGTCGGCAGACTCAGGCGTTCCACCCCTCGTCGGTGCCACTGCATGACCCTCAGCCTTGTGGGATTGCGGGACAGTGCTCAGTGGTAGGGCCGGATGGCCACCCTGACATCCATGTCGAAGGTGTTCGCCCCCGACGCGGAGGGCAGGCCCAGGGCCCGGTCGAGCGTGCGGCTCAGTGGACCGCAGTCATGAGTCCCCGGGGCGGCGAACTCCGCGTCTTGGGCACCGAAGGCGACGACCAGGGGTTCCTTGGATATCACGCGGGTGGGAACGGTGTCCTTGAGCACCAGGTGGACCGCGTCCTCATCGCTGCCCACCGAGCAGCCCGACGGCGGCAGGGCCGGCAACCCGTGCGCCAGCCCCAGGGCGAACTTGATGTCGAACTCGCCGCGCCGGGTGTCGTCGGACAGGAAGTCCGAGTAGCCGCCGTACTGCGGAGTCAGGGTCAACGGGGTGCGTCCCACCCGGATTGGCGCAGCGGTCATCACCCCGAAGATCTGGCGAAATTCACCGTCCACACGGCCTTCCGCGAAGGTGATCTCCATTGGTTCGTTGAGCGGCTCGTCGACGGCGCCCATACGCAGATGCCCCGTGGCGTGCATGACCTCGCAGCGCCAGGTCCCCGGGTCCGCACCCGCGGGCAGCTCGTCGACGGTCGGGCAGGCGGAGAAGTCGAACTCGGGCCGACCCGCACCCTGTTCAGCTCCCTGCGCGGGTGCGGCGCCCAGGGCGAGTCCAGCAAGCAGTGCCCCCGCGGCAGCACGTGTGAAGCGGTGGACTGTGTGATTCAAGGTCACTCGGTTCAGAGTCATGTACCCCAGGATTGCAGAGATTCGTCTGCAGAGGAATGTCTGCAGACGAATCGCTGCTATCGGTAGACTGCCGCCATGACGAACGAGCGGAATCGGGAAGCCGCAGCACGGCGCACGGTAGACAGCCCCAAGGTGCTCAAGGCCCTCTCACACCCCCTACGCCTGCGCATCCTGCGCCATCTCGGCGCGGCGGGCCCTGCCACCTCCACTACGCTGGCCACCGCGCTCGGCGAAAACACCGGGACGCTCAGCTACCACCTGCGCCTGCTGGAGCGCAGTGGCCTCATCGAGGACATCCCCGAGCGCTCCACTGGGCGTGAGCGCTGGTGGCGCGGTGTGCGCGGACTCGACATCCGCAGACCGCCGCAGGATGAGCTGACGGAGGCCGAGCGCGCCATGTCGGCCGAGCTGGACCGGATGAGGATGGAGGAGGACGTCGATCTCGCCCGGCAGTTCACCGCCGGACAGGCGGAGTCCCACGGCTGGATGCGGGGTTCACGCAGCCTCACCCACCTCACGAAGGGCGAGCTGGACGCGTTGCATGACGATTATCTGGCCCTGCTCGCACGCTATGCCCGCGCCCCCGAGGACGCCCCCGACGATGCACGACCCGTACTCCTCCGGTGGTTCGGCCTGCCCGCTGACTGACCGGCAGCCGGCCGACGAACTGTTTGATCGGCCGACGGGCCTGCGGGTGAGTTGAGGGAACGGAACCGAGTTCTTCACGGGCAGCTAGGACCGGCCATTGACGTAGCGCCTGGGCTGGTTCCTCGTGGAGCCGGCCCCACATGGCATGACCTCAGCCTCCGGGGAAAGGAGACTCACGTTCCCCACCCCGAGCGAGAGGACTCCACCGATGGCAGCCGACGACATGGGGCACGCCGAGGACGCGTGGTGGCGGTCCGCGGTGGTCTACCAGGTCTATCCGCGCAGCTTCGCCGACTCCGACGGTGACGGCGTCGGCGACCTGGACGGCCTCACCGGGCGCCTGGACCATCTGTCCGGGCTCGGCGTCGACGTGCTCTGGCTGTCGCCCGTCAACCCGTCCCCGCAGGCCGACAACGGGTACGACATCAGCGATTACCAGGACATCGACCCCGTCTTCGGTGACCTGGCGGCCTTCGACCGGCTGCTGGGCGCCGTGCACGAGCGCGGGATGAAACTCGTCATGGACCTGGTCGTCAACCACACCTCCGACGAGCATCCGTGGTTCCGGGAGTCACGCGACCCGGCGAGCCCGAAGCGCGACTGGTACTGGTGGCGTCCGCCACGTGAGGGACGCGAACCCAACAACTGGGGCTCCTTCTTCTCCGGTTCCGCCTGGGAGCTGGACGCGGCGAGCGGCGCTTACTACCTCCACCTCTTCTCGCCGAAGCAGCCCGACCTCAACTGGGAGAACCCCCGGATGCGTCGGGCCGTGTACGCGATGATGCGCTGGTGGCTGGACCGGGGCGTGGACGGCTTCCGGATGGACGTCGTCAACCTCATCTCCAAGGACCCCGCCCTCCCCGACGGCGAGGTGCACGAACAGGGGCCGTACGGTGACGGCTCGCCCTACTTCGTCTGCGGACCCCGCATACACGACTACCTTCAGGAGATGCACCGCGAGGTGATCGCCCGGTACCCGGGCCGGCTGCTGACCGTCGGGGAGATGCCCGGGGTGACGGTCGAGCAGGCCCGCCTGTTCACCGATCCGGCGCGCGCCGAGCTCGACATGGTCTTCCAGTTCGAGCACGTAGGGCTCGACCACGGGCGGGGCAAGTTCGATCCCCGCCCGCTGCGGCTCACCGACCTCAAGGCCTCGCTCGGCCGCTGGCAGTCCGGCCTCGCCGACGTCGGGTGGAACAGCCTGTACTGGAACAACCACGACCAGCCCCGGGTGGTCTCTCGGTTCGGTGACGACGGACCGAGCCACCGGACCCGGTCCGCGACGATGCTCGCGACCGTGCTCCACCTGCACCGGGGCACGCCGTACGTCTACCAGGGCGAGGAACTCGGCATGGCCAACGCGCCCTTGCGCACCATCGAGGACTTCAGGGACATCGAGTCCCTGAACCACTACACGCAGGCGCTGCGCGCGGGGGCGGAACCCGAAGACGTCCTCCCGGGACTACGGGCGATGGGCCGCGACAACGCCCGTACCCCCATGCAGTGGGACGCGTCCCCCCACGCGGGGTTCACCACAGGCACCCCGTGGATCCCCGTCAACCCGGACCACACCGAGGTCAACGCCGAAGCGGCCCTCGCGAATCCCGACTCCGTCTACCACCACTACCGTCAGCTGATCGCCTTCCGGCACCAGGAGCCGGCCGTCGTGCACGGCGACTTCACGATGCTGCTGCCGGACGACGAGCGGATCTACGCGTTCACCCGCCGGTACGGCCGCACGATGCTCCTGGTCGTCGGGAACTTCACCGGCGACACGGCCTCCGCCGTGATGCCCGCCGGATGGGACGGCGCCGAACTCGTCATGGGCAACGGTCCGTCGGTCCCCCCGCGGCCCGGCCGCCTGGTGCTTGCCCCGTGGGAGGCGCGGGTGCACCGGCGCAACGACTGAGCCGAGCGCGCGGGGACGGCGACCGATGATCCCTCCGATGCCGGGTACGCGCATCCCATGACCGTCTACGGATTCCACGCCTCCCATGAACAAGTACCTCCCGCCGACCTGCTGGCAGCCGTCGTGCGCGCGGAAGGCGCGGGCTTCACCGCCGCGATGTGTTCGGACCACTTCTCACCGTGGAGCGTCCGGCAGGGTGAGTCCGGCTTCGCCTGGTCCTGGCTCGGCGCGGCGCTCCAGGCCACCGACAGGATCCCCTTCGGAGTGGTGAACGCCCCGGGCCAGCGCTACCATCCGGCGATCGTCGCGCAGGCGATCGGCAGCCTCGCCGCGATGTACCCAGGCCGCTTCTGGGCGGCCCTGGGAAGCGGTGAGGCATCCAACGAGCACATAACCGGCGACGGTTGGCCGCGCAAGGACGTCCGGAACGCGAGGCTGCGCGAATGCGTCGACATCATCCGGGCGCTGCTGCGCGGCGAGGAGGTGAGCCACGACGGGCTGGTGACCGTGGACCGGGCCAGGTTGTGGACCCGTCCGGAGACGCTGCCACCGTTGCTGGGGGCCGCGTGCAGCGAGGCGACCGCGCGGTGGTGCGCGGAGTGGGCGGACGGCCTGATCACGGTGAACGCGCCGCGCGAGACACTGCGCCGGATCGTGGACGCCTACCGTTCGGCGGGCGGCGTCGGCCGACTGCACCTCCAGGTGCACCTCAGCTGGGCCCCCGACCTGGAGACCGCCCAGGAACTCGCCCACGACCAGTGGCGCACCAACGTGCACGGGCCGCCGGCGAGCTGGGACCTCGACTCTGCCGAGCTGTTCGACAACGTCAGCGAGCACGTCTCTCCGGACAGGGTCGCGGAGTCCGTCAACATCTCCCACGATCTCGGCCGGCACGCGGCCTGGCTCCAGGAGTACGCCGACCTCGGCTTCGACGCCGTCATGCTGCATCACGTCGGCAAGGAGCAGAGCGCCTTCATCGACGCGTTCGGCGCGAAGGTGCTGCCGCAGCTGGATGTCACCCGGCCCCCGGCCGCCGACGCGGAGGGTGTCCGATGAGGCTGACCCGCACCTCCGACCTGTGGTGGAAGAACGCGGTCGTCTACTGCCTGGACGTGGAGACGTACCAGGACTCCGACGGCGACGGCACCGGCGACTTCGCGGGCCTGACACAGCGCATCGACCACTTGGTGCGCCTCGGCGTCACCTGCGTGTGGCTGATGCCGTTCTACCCGACGCGGGAACGCGACGACGGCTACGACATCACCGACTTCTACGCCGTCGATCCCCGGCTCGGCACGCTGGGCGACTTCACCGAGTTCGTGCGCACCGCCCGCGACCGGGGCATCCGGGTCATCGCCGACCTGGTCGTCAACCACACCTCCGACCACCATCCGTGGTTCCAGGACGCCCGCTCCAGCCGCACGTCGAAGTACCGCGACTGGTACGTCTGGTGCGACAGCCCGCCGGAGGACGGCCCCGAGGGTGTGGTCTTCCCCGACGTCGAGAAGAGCGTGTGGGAGTACGACGAGACCACCGAGCAGTACTACCTGCACCGGTTCTACAAGCAGCAGCCCGACCTCAACGTCGCCAACCCGGCGGTCCGTGACGAGATAGCGCGCATCATGGGCTTCTGGACGCAGCTCGGACTGTCGGGATTCCGGGTCGACGCGGTGCCGTTCCTGCTGGAGACCGACGGCCAGGAGGACGCGGACCAGCTGCCCGACCCGCACGAGTACCTCGCCGACCTGCGGGCCTTCCTCGGACGTCGCAGCGGTGACGCGGTGCTGCTGGGCGAGGTGAACCTGCCCTACCCGGACACCGCGAAGTTCTTCGGCGACTCGGAGTCCTCCCGCGGCGACGAGCTGACCATGTGCTTCGACTTCATCGGTATGCAGCGGATGTACCTGTCGATGGCGCGGGGCGAGGCGGCCCCCCTGGCGGCGGCCCTCCGGGAGCGACCCGCGGCGCCCCGCGACGCGCACTGGGCGACGTTCGTCCGCAACCACGACGAGCTCACGCTCGACAAACTCGACGACGACGAGCGCGCCGAGGTGTTCGCCGCCTTCGGCCCCGACAAGGACATGCAGCTCTACGGCCGGGGCCTGCGCCGCCGCCTGCCGCCGATGGTCGACGGCGACCGGCGGCGCGTGGAACTGGCCTACAGCCTGCTCTTCTCCCTGCCCGGCACACCGGTGCTGTTCTACGGCGAGGAGATAGGCATGGGCGAGAACCTCACCGCCGAGGGCCGGCAGGCCGTCCGCACCCCGATGCAGTGGACGCCCGACAAGCATGGCGGTTTCACCGCGGGGGAGGGAGTGGAGCTGCCCAATCCCGTCGCGACGGGCGCGTTCGGCCCGGCGAAGGTCAACGCGCACGACCAGGCGCACGACCCGGCTTCGCCGCTGGGCCGGATGCGGACGCTGATCGAACGCTACCGGGAGACCCCCGAGCTGGCCTGGGGCGATTACCGGGTCATCGACGCGGACGATCCGGGCGTGCTGGTCCACCTCAGTTCGCTGGAGGGCGGCGCGGTGCTCGTGCTGCACAATTTCTCCGAGCGGTCCGTCACCGCCTCCGTCGAGGTCCCGGGACTGCGGGGCGGCCGGCTGCTCACCGATGTCTTCACCGGTGACACCCTCAAGTCGGCGGCCGCCGGCCTCGTCGATGTCGCGCTGGACCCCTACGGCTACCGGTGGCTGAGGGTCAACACATCCCTCGACGACCCGGACCGGGCGACAGCGGTGTGATCCGACGCGCGCGAGGTGTCCGGCCGCCCGGAGCGGGCCGGGGCACCTCGCGCGATGGTCGTCCCGCCGGCCGGCCATGGCCGCCCTCGCCTGCCTCACTGTCCTGGAGGCCCGAGCCCGCGTCAGCCGCTACCAGCAACGCGGCCACACACCACCAGGAACCGCCGACCTGTCAGACCAGAGACCGTTGCGGTACTAGCACTCCCCGCGCCATGTCACCTTGGTGATGACGGCGTCGTGGTTGAAGTTGATGCCGTAGTCGCCGGGGCCGGGGTAGTAGTGGACGCACTCCGTGCCGGGGCCGATGCCCTTCCAGTCGACCTGGATGTGGTCAAGTCCGGGGAAGGGCGCGCCGTTGTTGAAGATGGACCGGCCGGTCACCCTGCCCGACCAGTTGCCGTCCGACTTCAGGACGAGTTGGCCCGTCCCGTAGTCACCCGAGTAGACGCAGAAGTAGCCCTTGTCACAGCCCGGCGGTACCGGAGCGGCCGAGGCCGTCGGCGCCGCCCCCAGCAGGCCGGTGATCGCCGCTGCCGCGGCCAGGGCTCCGAGTGCACGCTTGTTCATCACGGTTCTCCTTGTTCAGGTTCGTCTCACAACGGGACGGCGAGTCGGCACTCGCCGTAGGAGCCGCGGGCCGTTCCCGCGGCGCGGTCAGCAGACGGGCACTCCGGGCACCTGGTTCTCCGGCACGCTGAGATAGATGTTGGTCATGTAGCCGCCGTACTGCGGAAGGTGGGCCCACCAGTCGTTGACGTAGGGCGGCTGGCTGACCTGCTGCCCGCGCTTCTGGCAGCCGACCAGGACCTCGACCCCGGCGGGCAGCGTGGTGATCGCCCCGGAGGCGGTCGTCGCCTGGGTGCGGACCCGGACCCCGGTGCCCCAGGTGCCGACCCACGTACCGGCGGGGCGGGAGGCGCCCGGGACGTTCAGCGAACGGGTCAGCCGCCCGATGTCCGTGTAGGCCTTGCCGTAGGGCGTTCCGCCGGGGTGCAGGGTGAAGACCGCCACGATGGAACGGTCGCCCGCGCCCACCACACCCGTCGTGTGCAGTGCCGGACGGGAGAGGTCCACGGCCTCGGCACCCGCCGGCGTCCGGGCATCCGTGGCCGCCGGTTCCCCGAGGGCCTCGGCGCCCTCGGCTCCCTCAGCGGCCTCGGCTGCGGGGGCGGCCTTCGCGGTCGGTGCCGTGCAGCCGCCCGAACTGAAGCCCGACCAGCCCTGCTTGACGGCCCAGGGGCGGTTGAAGGAGCCGGCGATGCCGAAGTGCTGGTCGTAGCCGTCGGTGGCGCAGCGGGTGGACTGCCGCAGGTCACCGAGGAGGTAGTCGCGTGTCGCCGCCGGGGCGGAGTCCAGCAGGTGGCGGTAGATCTTCACGGTGTCACGGGCCGAGAGGGCCGTGTAGCCCCAGTAGCCGGGGTGGGTGGACGGCGGCCGGGCGGTGTCCGTCAGGCCGAGCCGGGTGACCATCCGGTCGACGATCGCCCCCGAGCCGTTGTTGGACCAGAACGTGCTCGCGGCCGTGTCGTCGCTGCCGCGCAGCATGGTGTCGATCCGGGCCCGGTCGGCGGCCGGCAGGGCGTCGGGGCTTCGGTTCCAGAGCACGTCCAGGGCGATCAGCAGCTTCACCACCGACGCGGACCTGAACTGTGCGGCGGTGTTGAGCTGTTCGGTGAAGGTGCCGGTCTGGCGGTCGAAGACGGCGACGCCCGCCGTCACCCCGGCGGGCACGTCGGCCTGAACCGCCGCCTGGCGCGCCGAGGGGGACTCGGCGGAGGCGACGGAGGCGGTCGTCGCGGTGGTGCACAGGAACGCGGCGAGGGCGGCGGTCAGCGCGCCCGCCCGCACCGCGCTCCGTGTGCTGCTCAGGATCATCATGGTCGTCCTCGGGATCGGTGGAGAGGGAAGTGGGGCCGGATGCCCCCGGGACCTGTCGTGGTCCCGGGAGCATCCGGTCGGTGCGGGCCGTCGTTCAGCAGGTCGGCAGACCCGTGTCCGGCTCGTCGTTGCCGCCTCCGACGAGGAAGATCTCGCTCATGTACGCGGACGGGGCCATGCCCACCGCCGGGGTCTTGACCCACCAGGTGTGCCAGTAGTCGCCGTACGTCGCGCGGCCGCCCCTGACCTGGCACTGCACTCTGAGGACGCCGCCGGGGGGTGAGGTGGCGGTGACCTGGGCCTGGGGGTCGGGGGCGGAACGCAGATTGATGTTCGAGCCCCAGATCGGGCACAGGAACGTACCCGGGTAGTTCCGGTCGGGGGTGCACGGCGCCGAGTCGGCGGCCTGGGCGGACGAGGTGAGGCCGGGGGAGAGGAGCAGTGCCGCGGCGAGGGCCGCCGCCGCGGCACCCTTCCTGCCGGCGAGGGCGACGGTCAGCATGTGCCCACCCCGGGCAGCCAGGCGGCCGGGTGGTCGATGTAGATGTTGGAGATGTAGCCGCCGAGCGCCGGGATGTAGGACCAGGCGTCATTGGTGTAGCCCTCGGCGGTGACCGAGTCGCCGCGCTTCTGGCACTGCACGTGGACCGGCGTCGGCCCGGTCAGCGTGCGCACGACCGCCGCGCCGAGCCGGGCGTCGGCGCGCACCCGGACCGATGTGCCCCAGGTGGTGAAGTTCGTGCCGGGCGTTCCGCTGCCCGGGGTGCAGGGCAGGCCGACACCGCGCTCGGCCAGATAGGCGACGGGGTCCATGCCCCGGGTGCTGGCCGTGGAGGAGTGGGCCTCGAAGTGCAGGTGCGGGCCGGTGGACTGGCCTTCGGAGCCCATGCGCGCGATCAGCTGGCCGCTGCTCACCCGCTGGTTCACGGAGACGAGGCGCTCGTACATGTGGCCGTACTCGGTGACGGTGCCGTCGTCGTGCTTGATGCGGATCCACTGACCGTAGCCGCTGGCGGTGCCGGAGACGATGACGGTGCCGGGCCCGGCGGAGTGGATCGGGGTACCGCGGCCGTTGGCGATGTCCACGCCGTCGTGGCCGGAATGCCAACCCTGGGTCACCGTGCCGGCCGCCGGGCAGGAACCGGCGTACCCGGCGGCCTTGGCGGGCGGGGCGGCGGCGGCCTGGCCGGCCGCGAGCGGGACCAGCCCGGCCGCGGTGACCGCGGCGACGAGCAGGCCGATGTACTTGGTGCGCGTGAGTGTGCGCATGACGGAGTCTCCTCTGTGAGCGATGTGAGCGATGTGAGAGAAATGAGAGGCGTGAGCGGCGTGAGCGGCGTGCGGGAAGCGGTGGGTCAGCAGGTGGGAACCCCGGGCAGCCAGGCCGCCGGGTCGTTGATGTAGATGTTCGAGATCCAGGCCTTGTACTTGGGCAGGTACGACCAGGCGTCGTTGGTGTAGCCCTCGGCGGTGACCGTCTCCCCCCGTGCCTGGCAGAGCACGTCCACGGCCGTGGGGCCGGGCAGCCGGTTCACGGGAGGCTTCTGGGTGCCGGGCTCGGGACGGAGGCCCACCTGGGTGCCCCAGGTCATGAACCGCTTGGTGTCGGCGGGCGGCTGCTGGGCGCCGGCGATGCGCAGGGCGCCCGCGTACTGGGAGTCCAGCCGTACGTCGCTGACCTGCACGAGCGTGCCGGACTCGCGGGCCTCGACCATCTTGCCGTTGCCGAGGTAGACGGCGATGTGGTGGACGCTGCCGAGGTTGGCCGGGTCCGAACCCCACAGCAGCAGATCGCCCGGCTGCAGCGGAGCGGTCCCCTGGGCGCGGCTGAACCGGGCGGTGGCGCCGCTCCACCGGGCCTGGTTCCACGTCCCCTCGGGCAGGGCGATGCCCGCTCCCTGCCAGGCCGCGTACTGCACGAGGTGCGAGCAGTCGAAGCCCTTCACCCGGCTGTCGTGGGCGCCGGGGCCGCCGCCGGGATAGTCCTGACCGTACGTCGGCCCGTGGACGGAACCGCCGCCCCACGAGTACGGCACCCCGATCTGTGAGCAGGCGGCGTCGACGATCGCCTGCGCCTGGGCCGACGCGTCCGCCAGGGGACGGCAGTCGGTGGCGGCCGCGGCCGCCGTCGAGACCGGCGAAGACACCGGCGATGAGGCGGCCGTCGCCGTACCGGTACAGGTCAACACGGTGGAGAGCAACAGCCCTCCCGCCGTCGCGAGTGTGCGGTGGGTGCGGTTCATGGGTTCCCCCTGGGGGTGGTCGGTGCGATGTGCGCAGGTGCTGTACGGGGCGTCGGAGGCTGTGTGGCGGCCGTGCGGCCGCCGTGCGGAGGCCGTACGGCGGCCGGTTCCTATGCGGCGAGCGCGGCGCGGATCTTGGCGAGGCCGCGCATACGGTTGCGCTGGACCGTGCCGCGGTGTGCGCCGAGCCGTTCCCCCGCCATGTCGTGGGTCAGACCCTCGATGTCGACCAGGATCACGGCCGCCGCCTCCTTGGGAGACAGCCCGCGCAGCAGCGCGGCCGTCACCGCCTCGGCCTCCCTGCCGGCGAAGCCGCCGTCCCAGCCGCGTTCCGGCAGCCGGTCGGTGCAGCGCTCCTGGCGCGAGGGGTGCCGCCACAGGTCGCGCAGGAGGTTCAGCGCCGCCGCGCAGGTGTAGGCGTACGGCTGCTGCTGACGCGTCAGGGTGTGGGCACGCGCCCGGCGGGAGAGTCTCAGGTACGTCTCCTGCAGCAGGTCGTCGGCGTCGTGCGGATTGCCGGTCAGCGCCAGCAGTCGGCGCCGCAGCCTCGGCATCACGGCGGTGAACGCCTCGTCGAACTCGGCGGCGGTCATGTGGTCGGTGAAGGTCGCCGTGCTCGTGCTCGTGCTCGGCGGCTCGGTTCGGGAGGTCTCGGCCGACGTGGTCGTCGTCGTGATGCGGGTGCTCTCCACGGTGTTCCCCCGGGGTCGGGCTGGATCAGACTGGGGTTGGGCTCAGGGAGGCGGGACCGTACTTGGCCGCCGGCGCTTCGGTCAGGAGCGCCCAGTACCGGTCCCCGTAGGACCAGTGCCACCACTCGGTCGGGTAGTTGACGAACCCCGCGGCCGTCATGGCCCGGCCCATCGCCGCCCGGTTGGCGCGGGCGTGGGAGCCGACGTTGAGCGCGGCGGTGCGGCAGCCGCCCCCGCTCTCCTCGGGCGTGGCGTTGACCTCCGTACCGAGGGACAGCTCGGCACCGTCGTCGGTGCACAGCGTCAGGTCCACCGCACCGCCGCTGACGTGCGGGGCGACCTCCGGGGGCGAGATGTACGCGCTGGCCAGCTCCCGAATCCGGTCCGGTCCGGCGTCCGGGTGCGCCGTGCGCAGGGTCGCCGCGTACTCGTCGAAGTAGCGGCGCTGCAGGGCGGGCGGCCGGAAGCCCTCCACCATCAGCAGGCGGATGCCCGGGGGCAGCGCCTGCTGTGCGAGCAGGAGCCGGCGCAGCACGTCGGCCCGCAGATGTGCGTACGAGCCGTCGTGGTCGGTCTTCCGCGTGTCGACCCGCAGTGCGGTGACCTCCCGGGCGTCGACCAGGGGTTCACCGTTCTCGGTGACACGCGTGGCTGCGACCCGGGGGTCCGAGAGGAGGATGATGTCCGTCACGCTCACAGCGTCGGGGCGGGGGCTGCAGGATCGATGCAGATCCTCTGCAGGAGCCATGCATCGCCGGGAACGGGCCACCAGGACTGCAGATCCGACGGGTTTCGGTCACCTGTACGCCACATCGGTCGTCCGTGAAACCGGAGGCCCGGTGTCGGGCGTACACCTCAGTGGGGGCCGACACGTTGTCCCCGGATGCGGAACGTGAAATCGGGGGACACGGTGGACCTTCGCCTTCTGGGTCCGGTCGAGGTGGTGAGCGGGGGGCGCCGGATCGCGCTGAACGGCGCCAAACCGACCGCGATTCTCGCGGCTCTCGTCGTGCATCTCGGCGAGGTGCTGTCCGTCGAGCGGCTCGTCGATCTGGTCTGGGAGGAGGAGCCGCCCGCCACCGCGCGGGCGCTCGTCGCGTCGCACGTCTCCGGACTGCGCCGGGCCCTGGCGGGCACGGAGGGCGCGGAGGCCATCCGTACCCGCACCCCCGGCTACGTCGCCGAGTTCCCGCCCGACGCCGTGGACGCCCGTCGCTTCGAGAAGTCGTTCGCGGCCGGCCGGGAGGCGGCCGTCGACGGGCGGGCGGAGGAGGCCGTCGAGACCCTGCAGGCGGCGTCGCGCCTGTGGCGCGGCCGGGACGCCCTGGAGGGGCTAGGCCAGTCCTTCGCCCGTGTCGAGGCCATGCGCCTGATGGAACTCCGGCTGGAGGCGCAGGAGTTCCGCTTCTCCGCCGAACTGGACCTGGACCGTCGTACGGACCTCGTCTCCGAACTCGTCGCCCATGTCGCCGCCCACCCCCTCAGGGAGCGCCCGCGCGGCCAGCTGATGACCGCCCTGTTCCGCACCGGCCGGATGCCCGACGCGTTGCGCGTCTACGACGAGGGCCGCCGGCTGCTCCGTACGGAACTGGGCGCGGACCCCGGCCCGGAACTGCGCGCGCTGCACCAGTCCCTGCTCCGGGCGGACACCACGGTGCTGGGAGCGCCGGCTGCCCGAAGAGCCGCGCTCGCCGGGAAGGGACACGTGCCCACGCCGGCGGCGGCTGTCCCGCGCTCGGGCGAGGACGTACCGGCAACCCGCCGCGCCGGCCGGCCCCACGACGCCGGCGGTCGTCCCGTGCCCACTCAACTGCCTCCTGACGCAGCCGACTTCGTAGGCCGCACCGAGCAGACGGCCTGGGTGACCTCCCTGCTGGAGGAGGTGCGCAATCCGCTGCGCACGGCGCCGCGCATCGGAGTCATCTCCGGCCGGTCGGGCACCGGCAAGACCGCCCTGGCCGTCCACGTGGGCCATCGCACCGCCGCGCTCTTCCCCGACGGACAGCTCTTCGTGGACCTGCGCGCCTCGGACTCCGAGCCGGTACGGACCGCTGATGCCCTGGCCCGACTGCTGCGCGCCCTCGGGGTGGACCCGGAGACCCCGGCGCGCGACGAGGAGGACCTCCTCGGGCTGTACCGCACGCACATCGCGCGCCGCCGGGTCCTGCTCGTCCTCGACAACGCTGTCAGCGAGGCCCTGCTGCGTCCGCTGCTCCCGCCGGGCGGCGGCTCGGCCGTGCTGATCACCGCCCGCCGCCGGCTCGTCGCGCTGGAGGGCGCCGCCCACCTCGACCTGGGGGTGCCGTCCGAAACGGAGGCGCTGGACCTGCTGGCCCGTGTGGCCGGTCCGGCCCGGCCCGCGCTGGAGCCCGAACGGGCCGCCGAGATCGTCGCGCTGTGCGGTCGGCTTCCGCTCGCCGTCCGTATCGCCGGTGCCCGTCTCGCCGCCCGCCCCCACTGGACGCCGGCACGGCTCGTGTCGCGCCTGAGGGACGAGCGCCGCCGGCTGGACGAACTGCAGGCGGGCGACTTGGAGGTGCGCGCGAGCCTCGGAATGGGTTACGCGGACCTGGCCGAGCAGGAGCAGCGCGCCCTGCGCCGCCTGGCCCTGATGGATCTGCCCGACTTCGCCGCGTGGGTCGCCGGGCCGCTCCTGGACGTGAACGAGGACGATGCGGAGGACGCGGTCGAACAACTCGTGGACTGCCACTTCGTGGAGGTCGTGGGGACCGACGAGACGGGCACGACGCGCTACCGGATCCACGACCTGGCGCGCGAGTACGCCCGGGAGCGCTGCCTGGCCGACGAGGCTCCGGAGGAACGGGAGACGGCGGTGCGCAGACTGGTCGACCGCTGGCTGGCCATGGCCCGCGTCGCGGCGGCCCACGGCCCGGGTGGCGCGTCACGGCTCCTCCCCGTCACCGCCGCGGACGGGCCGGCGCAGACCGCGGATCGATCCGCCGGGGTCCCGGCGGACGGGCCGGCACGGGCGTCGGACGGGCCGGCACGGGCGTCGGACGGGCCGGTCCCGCCGACGGAAGCGTCGGCCCGCCTGACGGACGAGCCGGCCGCGTGGTTCGCCGCCGAGCAGCCGTGTCTGCTGTCCGCCGTCATCCACTGCGCGGACCACGGAATGTTCGACGCCGCCCGCGAACTCGCCGCCACCCTCATGGCCGCCTCCGTGGCCCTCTACAACCAGTTCGACGCGTGGTCCCGTTCCCACGACGTGGCCCTGGCGGCGGTACGCCGGGGCGGAGACGTCGAGGGCGAGGCCTGGCTGCTGATCGGCTTGGGCCAACTCCGCCTGGAGCAGGACCGCTTCGACGAGGCGTACGCGTTCTTCGCCCTGGCGCTCGGCCTGTTCGAGGAGCGGTCCGTACGCACCGGCTGCGCGGGCGCGCGGGCCGGCATGGGCGCGGCCCGCCGCGAACAGGCCCGCTTCGACGAGGCGCTGCCCCTGCTGACCTCGGCGCTCGAACAGTACCGGGAGCCGGAGGACATCGCCTCCATGGCCCATGTGCTGTACGGCATCGGGTCCGTCCACCGCGAGCAGGGCCGCGACGACGAGGCGTGGGAGGCGATCTCCCGCGCCCACCGGCTGTACGTCACCGCCCGGGACCGGCACGGCGAGGCGCTCGCGCTGCGCTCACTGGGCCTGTGCCACCGGGCGCGGGGGGACCTGGCGCGGGCGGAGGACCTGCTGCGGCAGTCCCTCGCCATCTTCGAGGAGACGGACGACGCCTTCGGCGTCATGTACGCGAGCATGTCGCTGGCCAAGGTCGAGTTCCGGCAGGGCCGGATGGCCGAGCCCCGGCAGCGGCTCGACCGGTGTCTGGAGATCACCCGCACGCGGCAGGACATGTTCGGTGAGGCCCTCGTCCTGCGCACCATGGGCGAGTGGCATCTCGCCGCGTCCGACTGGGAGACGGCGACCGAGACCCTGCGACAGGCACTCGGACTGTGGGACAAGCTGCAACTGCCGCTGTGGCGCGCCCGCACCCTGCGGGACCTGGCCCGCGCCGCACTGGCCCAGGGCCGGGCCGCAACGGCACGCGAGTGCGAACAGGAGGCGTACGAGGTCTTCCGCCGGCTCGGCACCCGCGAGGCGCGGGAACTCCCGGAAGCGGGGGACGCCCCGGGGCACTGAGGCAGCCGTCGCACGACGTCGAATCCGGCCCGGCGCACACCGGCACCCCCCGGCGCTCATACGGGAGGCGACCACTCCCCGTCGCCGGTGTGAACGGCGCGGCACACGCCGCCCGCGACCACTGCCGGAAGAGGACTCCACCATGCCGAACACGTCACCGCGCACGCTCCGGGCGCTGACCACGTCACTCCTCGTCGCCGCCGTGGCGGCGCTGGCCGGTCCCGCGACCGCGTCGGCGACCGGGCAGCCGACGGCGACCGTGCGGCCCGCCGCGGCCGGGGCCGCGGCGATGGACTTCACGAAGGTCCACGTGTGGGCGACCGGAGTCAACGTCCGCAACGCCGCCTCGGGAATCCCCTTCGAAACGTGCAAGACCTTCCCCTCCCGGCAGAACTGTCAGGTCGTGGCAACGGTGTCCCGGACCACCGTGACCGCCTACTGCCAGAAGCAGGGGGAGCTCATCAGCGACTCCGGTTACAGCAGCCGGTGGTGGACCTACGTGGAGTCGCCGAGCGGACCGTGGGGCTGGGTGAACAACGTCTACATCACGGGGGACGAGCACCTGGCCCACGTCAGTGACTGCCCGTTCTGACAGCAGGACATCCGTGAAAGCGGCCCGCTGCACGGTCATACGGATGCACCGACCCGTCCGTCGTAGAGCCGAACAGAACGCGTGCATGACAGAGGGGAAAACCATGGCGAAGCGATCCACCAGGCTGGCGGCGACGGGACTGGCGCTCGGCGCGACTGTCTCCCTCCTCGGGGCGGCGGGTAGTGCGGAGGCCTCCGCGCAGGCCGTGAACACCACCGTCCAGGCCCGCAGCAACATCCGGGAGGCAGCCACCACGAACAGCCGGCTCGTCGGCACCACCCAGTTCCAGAGCACGGCATACGTCAGGTGCTACAAGCGCGGGCAGTACGTGAAGGTCGGCAACTACGGCACCGACGTCTGGTACTTCGGCAACGTCTTCGACGACGACGCGACCCCGGCGCACGCCTATCTCAACGTCTGGATGTGGGGCGGCAACGTCAACGTCGGCGCCGACCCGTCCCCCGATGTCTCGCCCTGCTGATCCCGAACCGGACTGAGGAGCACCCCATGACCAAGCGAAGCAGGCCCGCTGCGGCCGCCGGGCTCGCGCTCGGCGCGGCCCTCTCCCTGCTCGGCACCGCCGGGCCCGCCGAGGCCGCACCCGCCGGCACCAACGGCTACGCGACGACCGTGCAGGCCCACAGCAATCTGCGCGACGCCCCCAGGACCAACAGCCGGATCTGGGGCACCACGACGAAGGTGACCGAGGCCGGCGTCGAGTGCTACACCCGGGGCCAGCGCGTCACCGCGGGCGGATACACCACGGACGTCTGGTACCGCGGCACCGTCATCGACTACGACATCGGCCACATCTACAGCAACGTGTGGATGTGGGGCGGCAACGTCAACGTGGGGGCCGACCCGGCCCCCGGCATCCCCGCCTGCTGATCCCGAACCCAACCCAAACCAACCCAACCGAACCGAACCGAACCGAACCGAGGAGCACCCCTTGACGAGGCGAATCATCTCGACCGCGGCTGCCGGGCTCGTGCTCGGCACGGCCCTCTCCCTGCTCGCCGTCGTGGGCACCGCCGAGGCCGCGCCCTCCGGCGTCAGGGGGCACGCGACGACCGTGCAGGCGAACAGCAACGTGCGCAGCGGCCCCTTCGAGGCATCCGACATCCTCGGCACCACGACGAAGGTGACCGCCGCCAGCATCGACTGCTGGCTCGACGGCGACACGGTCACCGCGGGCGGTTACACCACCAACGTCTGGTACCGCGGCACTGTCGCCGGCTACAACCGCAACAACGCGTGGGTGTGGGGAGGCAACGTGAACGTGGGCGCCGACCCGGCGCCCGGCATCCCCGGCTGCTGACCGATCAGGGGAGCGGGTCGCCGGCCGGTGCGGCCGTAGGTGCGCAGTACGCGGCGCCCCACCGAGGTGATGTGGAGTTCGCGTACGACTCATTCCGCTCGCAGGGGATCACATCGATGCGTCGCTGCCGCGGACGATCGGCGGCTCACCTCCATCGTGCGGAGAGGATCCGCCCTCCGCGCCGGAGGCCCTTGCCCCGTACGGCTCACCTCCGCTCGCGCAGGGAGGCTGCGTCGGTCGACTGGTTCCGTGTACGTGCTGGCTCCGACCCGATCCAGTGTGCTTGCACGACCTCTCGCTGCGAGGCCTGGGTGCCCTTGTGGTTGCCAGCCGTACTCGGGAACGCGGCGGTCACCATCGCAGGGCCTGGAGGGACGTGGTGCCGGACTGCGTGAGCTACCGGCGTGCCCACCGCGTTCCCGAGGTCGGCCAGCCCAGGGTCATGGGTCCTCGGGGTCGGTGCTCCGCTGATCCGGCGTCTGCCGCTGGTCGCGGTGAGGTTGTCCGGTGAGGCGATCAGCGCTCTTGCGGCCTGGCCTGTCGGTGGCGGCCCGCGCGGCGAGGCGTCGTCGTCCGGGGCCGGGAACTGCCGGGGCCCAGCGCGGCCGCTCACCTGCCGAACTGGGCCTCTTCCGCGTTCTCGTCCCTGGCGGTGTGCCATCTAGGGCGAGGAGTTCATCGCGGCCAGCCCTTTGGCCAAGTCTTCTGCGTTCATGACGGGGGAGACCTCGACCTCGGCGTTGAACTGCAGCAGCAGTTCCTCCACCAGGGCGGGAATGTGGGAGCTGTCCTGCAGGTCGAAGACCATCCAGCAGGAACGCACACCCTCGTGCAAGCCGAAGTAGGCGGCCTCTGGCTTCACCTTCTCCATGAGGTCTTTGATCACCTGCGGGAGAGTGCCGGCCTTGATGCCTTCATTCGTCGCAGCCGTGTCCATGTGGGCTCTGAGCATGACTCTCATGCGGGCCTCCTTCCCTCGCCCCCACACTCGGCACCACTGGACGGCTCGGCAACATTTGTACCCCCGTCCGGGAGCCTCCCGTTGCATCGACAGCAGCGAGTTGCGGCCACGCCGCTGCGTCGCGCGGCCGCGATGGAGGAGTCTGGTGTTGGGGCGGCCGCCGTCGGCGATGCGAGATCGCCCCGGCCGCTTTCGACGCTGCGGCTGCTCCGTGGCGTGAGACCCCCGAGGACCTGGACGAAGACGTCCTCGCCGAGGCCCCCGCCGAAGCGCGGGCCTTCGGCGCCGCCCGGCGGCCGCCGCCGACGATCTGGTGCGCGGCCGGCTCGGGCAGTCGGCCGATGGGCAGCAGTCGATCGGCGGGCTGGGCCGCACGTTCACCACGGCAACTGACGGCCGACCGCTACCCGGCTGGTCCACCGACGCCGGCCGCACCGAGGACATCGGGTGGCGACAGGCCCGCACCACGCTGCTCGAGGCCGTCGCACACCACCACCACGCTCACCTGCTCGCTGCCATCGTCGAGCTCGGCGGTGAGCTGGAGCTCCCAGCCACCCGTAACGGGCGCTTCAGGTGCGCGGTCATCCCGGAAGGCTGCGCGGTCAGCGCCGGCCGCCGCCGATGCGGCGGTCGTCGGCCAGGGCGGTCAGCGGGCCGAACTCGCGGGCAAGCTCGGTCCACGTCAGAACCTCGCCACAGCGGGCCGGGAACTCCTTCGGGTTGAACTCGGGCATGGTCCAGGTGCCAGTGCCCCGGTCCCGCAGCCACAGGTCCCCGTCACCGTCGACCACAGTCGGCGGGACCGGGACGGGCTCGGCCTGATCGATGGGCTCCCATGTGATCCGGCCCGGGTGGGAAGCGCGGCGCAGCTCGGTGGTGGCCAGCCGCGCGGCCAAGTCACGGGTGGACTCCTCGGCGTCCTTGACCGACTCGAGTCGGAATGCGTCGTCAAGTACGGGCAGGGCGGGATTCTTGCTGCGCTTTGAACTCATACGCTGACTACCTCCGGTGGGGGGCGACACATCCGTTGTGGCACCCGTAGAGGAACACGGTATCCGAGGCGGGAGCCGTGCCGGCTACGACCACCGTCCAGGTGGAGGCGCTGGCACACCGGGCGGTGGGGCTAGGTGGTGGGCTGGTCCTGGACGTGGCGCAACCCGTGGTGGCAGCGCTCAGAGATGGCGGTCCGGGTCTGAGAAGGTGTGAGGAGTCCTGCGTCGATGAGTCCGGCGATGCATCGGCAGGCTGCACGGGACGTTGTCGTGGCAGCGGTCGATGATGTCGCCGCGGGTGACGACTGGTGGCGGTGGGATCGGGGTGCTAGCGAGCATGACGGGCGACTCCGCCTTTCGGGCAGGGGTCATTTCGCCATGAACATGCGCTCCGCGTACGGTCTGCGCATGCTTGATCAGAGACCCCCCTTGTCATCGGTATCCGCCTTCGCGACGTGGGAGCCCGTTCTGCGGCTCATGCTGGCCGACGACACGGATCGGCGTGCCGCCCGGTCTGCGCGCGTCGCAGGGCGCATCAGCCAGTACGGCACGAGCCTTGCGTATCGGGGATCCATGTCGTCGACAGCGCGGACCGCGGTCGAGGACATACAGCGGGCGCTCGCGCGCGGCGGAGTCCAGGAGATCGCGTTCAGGGCGGAGACCCAGCCGGACGGTCGGACCACGCTCGGCCTGGTCTGGCCGAGCCCGGTCGTGGAACCGGCTCTCGGCTACCCGGACCTGGGGGTGCTCCTCCTGGCCGACGGCTCCCTTTCCGAGCCCTGGCTCCGTCGTCCCGATCCGGTGCCCGGAGCGGTGACGGCGCCATCGGCGGATCCGGAGTTGCTGGAACGGACGCTGCGCGAGCGTTTGCCTGACGCCGTCGGAGCGACAGAGGAGGAGATCGCCGCCGCCGAAGCGCGCCTTGGCGTCACGCTGCCCGATGAACTCAAGGTGCTGTACCGGGTGACACGGGTGTACGGCGGCGACGACGAGTTCGATCTCGAAGAGGCTGACCGGGCCGGCGACGCGGTCGGCTGCGAGCTCTCCGGCCTGGAGCACCTGTACAGCGTCGATGCGGCAGTGCGTCACCCCGGCTGGCACCACGGCGCGACGCATGCGGTCAGCACCGCCTCCGACGCCGCGGTGCAGGGCCTGGCCGGTTCCCCTGGCTGGATCGGCTTCGGGAGCAACGGCGGCGACGAGTTCGCTGTCGACCTGACCCCCGGCCCCGCCGGATACGTCGGGCAGGTCATCCTGGTCGACCACGAGCAGAGCCTCGGTGCCGAACTCGTGGCCGATTCCCTTACGGATTTCGTCCTGGGCCGGATGCGGGAAGAACGCCGTGACCGCCGCAGAGACAGGCTTCCCGCCGTGGCCAGAGTCGGTACCGGATACCTTGAGACCACCCAGGCCGCCGCCCATCCCGCCCTGGAGGTCCTGTGCATCGGGGCCTGGGACGGCGTGCCCTTCAGCCTCGCCCCTGTTACGGGACTGCCCCGTCTGCGCACTCTGACCGCCATGCCCGGCACCCTGGCCGACCCCCTGGAGGTCGCTGGGCTCACCGGACTGGAGTTCCTGGAACTCGGCGCGCACGAATGGCGCGTCCTCCTGGACGCCGGAGCCGTCCCGCGCACCCTGAAAGCCGCGGCCATCAAGGTGCGGGACCAGGACCACCTGCCGGTCGTGGCCCTCGCCAACGAGATCCTGGCCCTCTGGGACCGACCCAAGATCGTACAAACGCTCCTCGCGGGAGACCTCGGCCCCCCGGCCTAGGTGTATTGCCCTGTGAGGTTGGGGACGCGGCCGGCGGGTGGTTCGCCCGCGAGCGCGGTGTGCCTGCTTCACCGCCTGCGGGATCACCGTTGAACGGGTCCTGACCGACGACGGCTCACCACCTCCCGGGGCATGACACCTAGGTCGTCGCTTTCGGATCTCCCGGTCGGCGGCGGTCCCGTGCGGTCCGCAGGGCGAGGGCCGCGCAGTGGCCCTCCGGGACCAGGACGTCCGTCAGGGTCCAGCCCGGCAGGGAGGCCGGCGCGGGGCCCGAACCGACGTAGTCCGCGGCCGGGTTCTCCGACAGGCCGACCCCCAGGCCCTTGAGGTACGCCTCCTTGCGCGTCCACACCCGGGTGAAGGCCGGCGAGCGCTCCCCGGCGGGGAGGACCGCCAGCTCGGCGGCCTCCCGCGGGTGCAGTACGTCCGACAGCTCCGGAATCGTGCGCGGCGCCACCAGCTCCTCCACGTCCACCCCGACCGGGGCGGCGGCGAACGCCAGCAGGCTGATGCCGGCGCAGTGCGAGAGCGAGAAGTGCAGGGCGCCGCCCGGGAGCACGGGCCGGCCGTGCGGTTCGTCGCAGTGGGCGCAGGGGGCACGTTCGACGGTGACCTCGCGCGGGGCGAGGCCCAGGTACGCGCCGAGCAGCCGCCGCAGCGCGACGTGCGCGCAGACGTACGAGTCGCGGTCGGCCGCCCGTACGAACTCGGCGGCGCGGGCCAGTTCCTGCGCGTCCAGCGTGCCCGGGGCGTGCCGGGCGGCGTGCACCCGGTAGTCGGTGGTGTCCACGAGCCACAGCTGCGGGCTCGCGGCCACCAGGACGGCACGGGCCGGACCCGGGTCCGACAGCCTTTCCGGTAGCAGGAGTTGCCGTGTGACCAGGGTCATCGGATCCTCCTCAGACGGCCGCGGGAACGGGGAGCTGCTCCACCGGCGCCGGCTCCTCGGCTCGCGCCGGGTGGCGCAGGGCGATGACCGCGGCCAGCGGCGAGACGAAGGCGATCGCACCGCACAGCAGCCAGGTGGTCTGGACGCCCAGGACCAGGGACAGCGAGCTGAAGACGGCGATGGAGATGGGCGCGGTGCCGATGCCGGCCAGGGAGAGCGTGGACATCGCCGCGCCCATCCGGTCCTCGGGGGCGGACTGCTGGTAAAGGGTCACGATGGCGGGCCCGTTGAGCCCGGACAGCAGGCCGACACCGGCGGCGACGGCGGTGAGGGAGACCACGGACGGCATCAGGGCCATCACCAGGATTCCGGCGGCGAGGCCGACCCCGGTGACGACGAGGCGCACGAACATCGGGATGCGGTGGGCCATCGCGGCGCCGACCGCGCTGGAGCCGAGGGCGCCCACGCTGAACGCGGCCAGCACGATGCCCACGGCGCCGACGCCCCAGCCGCGCTCGGAGACCAGCAGGGGCAGCGCCACCTCGGCCGGCCAGCTGAAGGCCAGGTCGAGGCAGAGGGCGGCGATGAACATCCAGCGCAGGCGGGGGTTGCGGGCCAGCAGCCGGAACCCGTCGCCCGACCGCTTGACCAGCGAGACGCCGGGCTCCGGCTTCGGGCGGACGAAACCGTGGGTGACGTGCAGCAGGCAGCCGAACCAGATCGCGCCGGTGACGGCGCCGGCGACCATGGCCAGCCACAGTTCGCCGACGGTGATCAGGAAGGCTCCCGCGGGGGCGCCGAGGATGGGTGCGACGCGCAGGACCATGGCGTAGAGGGAGTTCGCGCGGGCCAGTTGGTCGCCGCGGGCGAACATCGGCAGCAGGACGCCCGATGCCGGTCCGGCCAGTCCGAGGAGCACCCCCTCGATGAGGGCGATCACCACCAGCGGCCACAGCTGGTGCGAGGTGGCGGTGACGACGGCTCCGACGGCGAGCAGGACGACGCGGGCGGCCGTGGTCCGCAGGAGGACGAACCGCGGGCCGAGGGTGTCGGCCACGGCCCCGCCGAAGATCAGCATGAGGGCGCGGGGGACGGTCGCCGCGAGCATCAGCAGGGTGACCGCGCGGGTGCCGCCGAGTTCGACGGCGGTCCAGTTCATGGCGATGAGCAGGGCGAAGCTGCCGAGCTGGACGGCGGCCTGGCCGCCGACGAGGGAACCGACGCGGCCCCACGGGACCGGTGCGGGGGCGGGCGCCTTCGGTTGTTCGGCCTGCTGTGCGGGGGTGTCCATGGTGCACCTGTTCTCTGCGAGGGGTGAGGGACGGAGGGGTGGGGGAGGTGAGAGGCGGGTCAGACGTGGTGGGGGCCGGCCAGGGCGGCGGCGACGGCCCGGCGGGCGGCGCGCGCCAGCTCGGAACTCCGGGGCGCGGAGCCGGTGGTACGCAGTTCCAGGCGGCCGCCGAGATGGCCGAAGCCGGCCGAGCCGAGGGCGCGGTACGCGGCCGTGGCCGCGACGGCGGCGGCGCCGGTTCCGGGCACGGGGCCCACGATGACCCCCGGGACCTCCGAGAGCCGGAACCGCCCGCGCACGCAGGCGGCGTACCCCCGGCGCCCGCCGGGCCCGCGCCGCCCGACCCGCCGTCCCGCACCGCGCGGGGCGGCCCGCCGCCCGCCCGGCCGGTCCGGAACGGCGTACGGGGCCGGTCCCGCCCCGCCCCGTACGCCGGCCACCGGGCCGTACCCCCCCGCGGTGGGCTGCAGGAGCGAGCCCGGGGCGGGGTCCGGGGTGGGCGCGGTGCCGGGCCCCGGGCCGGGGCGTCGCGCGGCGGGATCCGCGCAGGCGCCCGGGGCGGGATCCGGGGCGGGCCGACGGGTGAGGGCGGGGCCGCCTTGGGCGGGGTCCGGGGCGGGGTGCGGCGTGGTGGCGGTCGGCGTGGTGGGGCGCGGCGTGGTGGCGGGCGGTGCGGGGCGTGCGGGGTTCGCGGCGGCCCTCGCGGTGGGGCGGGGGGCGTTCATGCCGGGTTCCCGAGGGGGACCGACGGGCGTGTGGCGTGGACCGGGGCGTCCGGGGACCACAGGTCCTCGGGGTCCAGGTCGGCCGCGCGGTACTTCCCGACCGCGCTGACCAGCAGCCGCAGCTCCAGCGCCAGGGCCTCCGCCAGGCGGACCAGGCCGTCCTCGCCGTCCTCGTCCACCGCCAGCAGCGCCGCCCGGCCCAGGCCCACCGCCGTCGCGCCGAGCGCGAGCGCCCGTACCGCGCGGCCGCCCTCCCAGATCCGCCCGGTGGCGAGGAGGTCGCCGCCCGGTCGGCCGATCCGGCGCAGGCACTCCCCGAGCGGCAGCCCGACCTGGTCCAGGAACACCCGTGGAGCCCAGCCCGTGCCGCCCTCGGCGCCGTCGACGGTGACCGCGTCGGCGCCCGCCGCCCACGCCGTCGCGGCGGCCCGCGCGATGTCCCGGCCCGGGTGGAACTTCACCCAGGTGCGGGCCAGCGGGAAGTTGTTCCGCATGAACCGCAGCTGCTGGCGGACGATCTCCTCGGTGAAGGTGCCCGGCGTCGCGCAGCGCAACTGCCGTCCCGCGCCGTCGCCCAGCAGGTCCCGTACGGCGAACCGGCCGGCCAGCCGGCCCGCTTCGGCCGCGGCCACCACCGTCATCCCGCCGAGCCCCGGCTTGGCGCCCTGGCCCACCTTCAGCTCGAAGCCGAGCCGTCCCGAGTCCCGCAGCGCCCGGGTGCCCGGGTCGCTGTACAGCAGGTTCCACACCTCGGAGTCGGCGTCCTCGGTGGACTGCTGGACCACGACCCCGCCGGTCCCGTCCGGGACGGCCTCCGCGTACGCCGCCACGCGCTCCAGCAGCGCCGAGCGGGAGGCACCGTCTGCGCCGCCCCGGGCGTATCCGTGCACCGGCACCATGTTCTCGCCGATCACCATCGGGATGCCGAGCCGGGCCGCCTGCCGGCCGGCCGCCACCCCGAGGTCCCCGCTGCCGGCCCGGGTGGACCCGAACGCCGAGAGGTACAGGGGGAGCCGGGCGGCGAATCCGCCCACCGAGGTGTGCAGGTCCACGTCCTCGTACGAGGGCTCGCGGCCCAGGTCGATCAGCTTCTCCAGCCGCCGCGGCATGAACACCGGCGGCGCGATCCGCAGCGCGTCCAGTGCGTCCAGCGCGCCGGTCGCCTCCGCGCCCCCGCCGCCGGCCGCCGGCCCTCGCGCACCGCCCGCCCCGAACAGCTCCGCCCCGTAGGCGTCCGCCGCCGGGAACACCTCGGCGGTCCCCGCCCGGGCCCGGGCCCGTACCGCCCGCTCCGGGAACCCCGGCGCACCCAGCCCGCTCACGGCGCGATCACCCCCGGCAGCTTCGGGTAGGCGCTGACCTGCCAGAGCGCGTCCAGCCCGGTCAGGAACCGGACGAGGCGCTGCAGGCCCATCCCGAAGCCGGCGCTGGGCAGGATGCCCTCGCGGGCCATGTCCAGGTACCAGGCGTACTTGGCCGGGTTCTCGCCGCTCTCCCGCATCCGGGTCACGATCGCCGCGTAGCCGGACTCGCGCTCGCTGCCGCTGACCAGCTCGCCGAAGCCACCGTGCGCGATCAGGTCGAAGTTGCGGAGCACACCGGGGCGTTCGGGGTCCTCGCGGTCGTAGAAGCCGCGCGATCCCTTGGGGTAGTCGTCGATGAAGAACGGGCGGTCGGCCTCCAGGGAGAGGACCTTCTCGCCCGCCCAGTCGATCTCCGCGTCCGGGCTCTGCGGATGGCCCCGGCCGATCAGCCGCGCCACCGCCTCCGTGTGCGTGCAGGAGTCGAACTTCCCCGAGCGCAGCTCCGCGAAGTCCATCTCCTCCCGGCCCAGTTCGCGCAGGACCTCGGGAACGGCCGTCCAGACGTGGTCCACCACGCTGGTGAGCAGTCCGGCCGCCAGGTCCTGGACGTCGGCTCGGCTGCCGCCCGCCAGTTCCACGTCGATCTGGTGGAACTCCACCAGGTGGCGGCCGGTGGCCGCGGTCTCCGGCGGCTCCACCCGGACGTTCGGGGCGATGTAGAAGAGGCGCGGAAAGCCCTGCAGCGAGGCCTGCTTGTAGAGGATGGCGCTCGTCATCAGTTTGTACGGCTGCCCGTAGTAGTCGACGTCCAGCGCCTTGGCGCCGCGTCCGCCCGGGTCGGTGACCGGGCCCACCAGCGGGGGCAGCAGCTCCACGAAGCCCTCGCCGCGCAGGAACTCCCGCGCGGCGTGGAGGACTTCCTGCTGGACGAGCATCGCGGACCGAAGCTGCGGCGAGCGCAGGTGTGCGGCCAGCGGGGGAGGGGTCGGGAGGTCCATGTCGGCTCCTGTTCGTCTGCGTATCGGTGGGGGCGGGGGAGCGGGCGGGGCGGGAAGGGGCGGACCCGGTGGAGGGCGGGCCGCGAGGGACCGGGCCGGCCGGGACCGGGCCGGTGGAGGGGCGGCCGGCGGGAGCGGGGGCACCGCCTTCGGGGCGGCGGTGGCAGCGTTCACGCCGGACTCCGCACGCCGCCGGGTGCGGCGGCGACGGCCGGGCCGGTTCCGGCGCGGGTCCCGTCGCCCTCGCCCCCGGCTTCGCCGTAGCCGGGGCCGGCCCCCTCGTCGTAGCGCCGCGCGACCCGGCCGAGGGCGACCAGCAGCCCGTCCGAGGTCATCGACCGCACGGGCGCCGGCGCCCGTCCGCCCGGGGGCGCGTACGGGGCCACCGGCATCGCCCCGGTCTGCGACCAGCGCAGCCGGCCGGCCGCGTCGACGAAGCTGCGGGAGCGCCCCGCGTTGTCCGGGTGCAGGCAGTACGGGACGTCCAGCACGCCCCGCGCGAACGCGGTCCGCAGGGACCGGCCGAGGTCCTCACCGAGGTCCAGCACGGCCTCCACGAAGGCCCGCGCCTCGCGGTACACCTCGCTGTCGGCCGGCTGCGCCGGTTCCCCCGGCGGCGCCGTGAGCGCCGCGGTGGCCGCGGCCGTCTCCAGCGCCCGTACGTTCTCCAGCACCGTCGGGATCCGGTGGGCCTCGGCGGCGGTCTTCACGATCAGCCGCTGCGCCCCGGCCGTCACCGCGAGCCGCGCCGAGGCCTCCAGCAGCCGGGTCGCCCCGCGCTCGGTGTGCGGGAAGACCCCCATGTACGTGTAGAGCACGACGTGCCGGTCCACGTCCGGGGGCAGGAACTCGCCCGCCAGCCGGCGCAGCGCCCGTACGGCTTCCGCGTCCTGCGCGGGGTCGGTCTGCTGCGCGTAGCTGAGGGACACGCTGCGGATGCCGTGCCGGACGAAGAACATCCCCTCCAGCAGGCTGATCGCCACGAGCAGTCCGGGCGGGCAGAGCTGGCCGAGCATGCAGCCGCCGAAGCTCTCCAGGTGCGGGACCCGCGCCGCGGGCACCAGCGTGGCCAGCAACTCGCAGCAGCGCGCCCAGTTGTCCACGGACTCGGCGAGCGGGGTGCGGCCGTAGGGCAGGCAGTACGAGACCGGTCCCCCCTCGGTGGCGTCCAGCCCGGCGGCGGCGAGCGCCCGGACGATCGCCTCGGGCCGGGAGGAGCCGTGCCGTACCTGGACGGGGAACCCGGCGTCCCGTACGCCCGCCAGCAGCCCCCGGGTCAGTTCGGTGGAGTGGGTCGCGATCGGGTAGCCGTTGAGCGGGACGCCCTCGGCGAGGGCGGCGCGCGCGGCGCCGAGGTCCCCGACCCGGGTGTAGCTGTCGATGGTCAGGGTGCCGACGGTCGTGGCCACGGCGGACTTGGTCCGCTGCAGCCCCGCCCGCATCCGGAGCGGGTCGCCGAAGCCCATGCGGGGCTGTACGACGAGCTGGCCGGAGGCGGCGGCCTCGGCGACGAACGCGCCGAAGGACGGCGACGGCGGTGCCACGGCCAGGGGGGCCACGTTCGGTGCGGCGAGCGTGGCGGCGGTCATGCGACGGCCTGAGCGGTGGCAGCGGCGTCGAGCGAGGTGAGGAAGGTCCGCAGCGCGCTGACGTCGCCGTCGTCGAAGACGGCGTCGCAGCCGGCGTCGAGGAGCCGCCGGCGCTGCTCGGGGTCGGCCGTGCCGGCCACGCCGAGCTTGCCGCCGATGACGACCGGGAGGGTGAACCCGGCTCCGCGCAGCGCGCGCACGGCGCTGAGGCCGTCCCGGTAGCCGTGCCCGTTCACACTGCTGATGACCACGAGGTCGGGCGCCTCGGCCGTGCAGGCTCCGGTCAGCAGCTCGTCGGTGACGCAGGGACCCAGATTGCGGACCGGGTGCCCGAGCTCCTCCAGGAGCAGCTGCAGATAGACGAGGTTCCACGTATGGGAATCCGAGGCCGTACCCGTCAGCAAGATGTTCACATTCCTTCTTCGCATACGGAGAATATAGGAAGCCGCGGGCCCGGTGAGGGGCAGTCGGACCGGCAGGATGGCGCAATGGGCAAACGATTCGGACGGGCGCCGGCCGGGAATGCGGAAAGCCGTACCCCGCGGCTGCGGGGCACGGCTTCCGGGCTTCAGGGCTTCGGGATTCGTGATTCGGGATCCGGGATTCGCATGGAAGGGTCAGGCGTATTGGGCGACCAGGCTCTTCGGGCGGATGTCCGTCCAGTTCAGTTCCACGTAGGCGAGGGCGTCCGCGCGCGTTCCCGCGCCCCAGACCGTGTCCCAGCCTGCGGGAACCTCGGCGAAATCGGGCCACAGGGCGTGCTGGCCCTCGGCGTTGACCACGACGCGGAACGTGCCCTCGGTGTCGTCGAAAGGATTGGTCATGACAGGCTCCTCAATTTCTCGGAAAGAATACGGCCGATCAGGGAAAGCGGTTCGGGTTCGCCCATTCTCGTGTGCGGAACTCCGATGAGGTGATTCTCCACGCGTCCTTCCACGTAGGGAATCCAGTGCTGTGCGAGGGTGTTCTCCGTCTCCCCGTCCTCCAGTGCCGCCAGGAAGAGCATGTCGGTGGCGACCGGACGCGGGGCGTACAGGTTCATGATTTCGGCGTGGTTGATCGAGGCACCGATCACGGAGCGGATCTCGGCGTCCGAGAAGGCTCCGAGCACCGGGTCCTTCAGACGCACCAGGCCGATCAGCGCGTCCACGTCGAACGGGGCGTCGGCCGGCCCGTCCACGGCGTCGCCGACGAGCATGTCCCGCTTCTGCGCCGGGGTCATCCGGCGCCGCACCGGCTCGGTGGGCAGCAGGTGCACGTCCATCATGGCCAGCAGGTCGGTCCGTTCCCCCAGCTCCGCCAGCCGTACGGCCAGCGCGTGGGCGACCGTGCCGCCGAAGGACCAGCCCAGGAAGCGGTACGGGCCGTGCGGCTGGACCTCGCGGATCAGCGGCAGGTAGTCCGCGACCATCTCCTCGACCGACTCGGGGGAGTGGCCCAGCTCGCTCAGCGCCCGGGCCTGGATCGCGTACAGCGGCTGGTCCGGCCCCAGGTGCTGGGCCAGACCCGCGTACGGCCAGCCCACACCCGTCCCCGGGTGCACGCAGAACAGCGGCGGCCGCGATCCGCGGGTGCTCAGCGGCAGCAGCACCCCCATCGGGTCGAAGCCGGTCGGCTCGTCGCCCAGCAGCCCGGCGACCGTCGGAGTGCGGAACAGGTCGCGCACCCCGCGCTCCAGGCCCAGCACGGTCCGCATCCGGCTGACCAGGCGCACGCCGAGCAGCGAATGCCCGCCCAGTCCGAAGAAGTTGTCGTCGATGCCGACCCCTTCCACGCCCAGGACCTCGGCGAACAGCCCGCACAGGACCTCCTCGCGCGGTGTGCGCGGGGGCCGGCCCGAGGGGCGTACGGCGACGGCGGGCGCAGGCAGCGCCTTGCGGTCCGGTTTGCCGTTCACCGTCAGCGGGATCGTGTCGAGCAGCACCGCCGCCGACGGCACCATGTGCTCCGGGAGTTCGCCCGCAGCCCAGCGCAGCAGCTCCTCGCCGGTCAGGCCGTGGCCGGCGCGCGGTACGGCGTACGCGACGAGCCGCTTGCCGCCGGGGCCGTCCTCGAAGACGACCACCGCGACCTGCCCGACGCCCGGGTGGCGGGCCAGGGTCTCCTCGATCTCCCCGGGCTCGATCCGGAAGCCGCGGAGCTTGATCTGGCCGTCGGCCCGCCCGATGAAGCGCAGTTCGCCGTCCGGGGTCCAGTGCACCAGGTCGCCGGTGCGGTACATCCGGCCACCGTCCGCGCCGAACGGGTCGGGGACGAACCGCTCGGCGGTCAGCCCCGGCCGTCCGAGGTAGCCGCGCGCCACCTGGGTCCCGGCGATGTACATCTCGCCGGCCACCCCGATCGGCACCGGCCGCAGCCCCGCGTCCAGGACGTGCACCCGGGTGTTGTCCAGGGCCGCGCCGAGATAGACGCCGGGGAGCGTGCGCTGCCCGGCCGGGATGCGCTGCTGGTGGGAGGCGAAGGTGGTTTCGGTGGGCCCGTAGGAGTGCACCAGGACCGTGTCGGGGCAGTGGTCCAGAACCCGTTGGAGGGCGCTGGGGGAGGCCACGTCGCCGCCGGTCCACACCTCGTCGAGGAGCTTGAGGGTGTCCAGGCCCTCGTCCGCCATGATGTGGAAGAGGCCCATGGTGAAGTAGGCGGCGCTGACGTCGTAGGTGCGGACGGTGTGGTCGAGCTCGGCGACGTCGGTCCCGTCCCCCGGGGCGATCACCAGCCGGCCGCCGTTCAGCAGCGGCACCCACAGCTCGTACGTCGAGGCGTCGAAGCCGATCGCCGAGTGGACCAGCATCCGGCGGTGGTTGGTCCGGCTCCAGCAGCGGTCCGTGACCAGCTCCACCACGTTGCGGTGGGTGACCCCGACGCCCTTGGGCCGGCCGGTGGAGCCGGAGGTGAACATCACGTACGTCAGGGCGTCCTCGCCTACGGCGACCCCCGGATCCGAGAGGTCCGGCCGCGCCCCCTCCGTCTCCGGCGCGTCCACGGCCAGCACGCGGACCCCGGCCGCGTCCTCCCGCCGCACCGCCTCCTTGCCGAGGTGCTCCCGCTGCGTCAGCAGGACCTCCGCCGCCACGTCCTCCATGATCATGCGGACCCGGGTGTCGGGCAGCCGCGGGTCCAGCGGCACGTACGCGGCCCCGCACTTGAGCACCGCCAAGAGGGACACGAGCAGGTGCGGGGTCCGGTCCATCAGGACGCCCACCGCGCCGTCCCGGTCCACGCCCGCCGCGAGCAGCCGGTGGGCGAGGGCGTTGGCCCGGGCGTCCAACGCCGCGTAGGTGAGCGTCTCCTCCTCGTAGGACACGGCGATCCGGTCCGGGGTACGGCGGGCCTGGGCGGCGAACCGCTCGTGCACCAGGCCGCACCCGTCCCGCGGTGTCGCCGTGTCGTTGTACTCGGTCACCAGGCGGAACTCCTCCTCGGCGGAGAGGAGCCGGATGTCACCGATGCGCTGACCGGGGTCCTCGGCCACCGCCCGCAGGGTGCGCGCCAGGTGCGCGGCCAACTGCGCGGCGGTCGCCCCGTCGTACAGGTCCGTCGCGTACTCCAGTACGCCGGCCAGCCCGGCCGGGGCCCCGTCCGGGGTCCGGGACTCGCGCAGCGACACGGTCAGGTCGAACTTGGTGAACCCCGACGCCGACCCGAGCGGGGTTCCCGCCAAAGCGGTCCCGGGCGGGGTCTGCGGCTCGGCGGGGTGGACCTGGACCACGGCCTGGACGAGCGGGTGGTGCGCGGTGGAGCGCACCGGGTTGAGCTGCTCCACCACGAGGTCGAACGGGAGGTCCTGGTGGGCGTACGCGGCGAGGTCGGTGTCCCGCACCCGCAGCAGGAGTTCGTCGAAGCGCGGGTCACCGGAGGTGTCGCAGCGCAGGGCCAGGGTGTTCACGAAGAAGCCGACCAGGTCGTCCAGGGCCTCGTCGTCGCGCCCGGCGATCACCGTGCCCAGCGGCAGGTCGGTGCCGGCGCCGTGCCGGGTCAGGGTGGCCGCCAGGGCGGCCTGCACCACCATGAACAGGGTCGCGCCGTGGTCCAGGGCCAGGCGCTCCAGCCGGGCGTGCGTGGCGGCGTCCAGGTCCAGCGGGGTCGCGGAACCCCGGTGCGAGGCCTCGGCGGGCCGGGTGCGGGCGGCGGTGAGCGACAGCACCGGGGGCGCGTCGGCCAGCGTCCGCTTCCAGAAGGCGATGTGTCCGGCGGCGGCCTCGCCGTCGAGGGCCGCCCGTTCCCACAGGGTGTAGTCGGTGTACTGCACCGGCAGCGGCCGCCAGCCGGGAGCACGGCCGTCCAGCCGGGCCCCGTAGGCGGCCGCCAGATCGGCCAGCAGCGGCCCCGTGGACCAGCCGTCGGCGGCGATGTGGTGCACGAGCAGCACCAGCACCTGACCGCCGGCACCGGCACCGGCGCCCGGGTCGGTGGCGCCCGGGTCGGCGGTGCCCGGGTCGGCGGTGCCCGGGTCGGCGGTGCCCGGGCCGGCGGCGCCCGGGTCCCGGACGCCTGCGCTGTCCGCGACGTCGATCAGCGCGGCCCGGAAGGGCAGTTCCGCCGCCAGGTCGAAGACGTGCCCGGCCGCCGCGTCCACGGCCGCGTCGAGCCGGTCCGGCGCGGCCGTGACCCGCTCCAGCACCGGGCGCGCCGCGTCCAGCACCCGCTGGTGCGGCTGCCCGTCCACCGCCGGGTACACGGTGCGCAGCACCTCGTGCCGCTCCGCGACGTCGGCGAGGGCCTCGGCCAGCACGGCCGGGTCCAGCGGACGGTCCAGGCGCAGCGCGAACGGGATGGTGTAGGAACGGCTCGGGCCCTCCAGCTGGTCGACGAACCACAGCCGGCGCTGCGCGTACGACAGCGGAACCGGGTCCGGCCGCTCCGACGGCGGGACCGGGACCAGTGGGGCCCGCCCGGACGCGGCGCCGTCCCGCGTCAGCCGGACGGCCAGCCCGGCCGGGGTCGGGGCGAGGAACAGGTCGCGGATGCGCGCCTCCAGGCCGAGCACGGCCCGGATCCGGTTCACCAGCCGCACGCCCATCATGGAGTGGCCGCCGACCGAGAAGAAGTTGTCGTCCGGCCCCACCCCGTCGATGCCGATCACCTCGGCGAACAGGGTGCGCAGCACGTCCTCGGCCGGGGAGCGCGGGGCGGGCGGCGCGATCGCGGCCGCCGCGGCCGCGGCCTCGCGGGCCGCGGCGACGCGGGCCCGGCGCTCGGCGATCCCCGCCCGTTCCGCCTCACTGAGCAGGGCTTCCGCGGAGGACGGGCCGTCGGGGTCGGCCGCGGCCCGCGCGAGGGCCCGTACGAACACGTCCAGCAGCAGCTGCGCGGTGTCCCGGTCGAAGAGGTCCACCGCGTACTGCCACCACACCTCCAGCCCGCCTCCGGGCAGGGCCACGCACGCCGCGCTCAGGTCGAACTTGGCCGCCTCCAGGCCCGTTTCGGCGAAGCGCCCGGTGAGTCCGCCGCCGAGGGAGACGGCACCGCCGTCCTCCTGCTCCTGGGCGGTCAGCATCACCTGGAAGAACGGGTTGACGGCGAGCCCGCGCTCCGGGGCCAGATGCTCCACCAGCAGGTCGAACGGCAGCTCCTGATGGGCGTACGCGGCCAGGTCGGCGTCCCGGGCCCGGTCCACCAGCTCCGCGTACGGGGCGTCGCCGGACACGTCGGTGCGCAGGACCAGGGTGTTCACGAAGAAGCCGACCAGGCCTTCCAGGGCCTCGTCCCCGCGCCCCGCGACCGGGGTGCCGATCGCGATGTCCGTCCCGGCGCCGACGGCGGCCAGGGCCTGTGCGAGGGCCGGCTGGAGCACCATCAGGAGGCTGGCCCCGCGCTCCTCGGCGAGGGCGGCGAGCCGGCCGAACGCGTCCGCGTCCAGCGTGGCGGTCAGGCTGTCCCCCCGCCCGGTCGGCTCGGTGGGCCGCGGCCGGTCGGCGGGCAGGTCCAGTACGGTCGGCATTCCCTCCAGGGCCGCCCGCCAGTGGCCGAGCGGGACGTCCGGACGTTCCAGCAGCTCGTGCTGCCACAGGGTGTAGTCGGCGTACTGGACCGGTAGCGGCTCCCAGTCGGGTGCGCCGCCGGCCAGCCGGGCCGCGTATGCCTCGCCCAGGTCGCGCAGCAGCGGGCCCACCGACCAGCCGTCGGTGGCGATGTGGTGGGTCAGCAGCGCGAGGGTGGCGCCGCCGTCCCCGGTCGTGAACAGCCGGGCGCGGACGGGGAGCTGGACCGACAGGTCGAAGGTGCCGGCGGTGAACTCGGCCACCAGGGAGTCGAGTTCCCCGGGCAGGCACTCCCGGACCGGCAGCGGGACCGGGGGCGCGTCCAGCACGTGCTGGTACGGCTCCGCGTCCACGGCCGGGTACACCGTGCGCAGCACCTCGTGCCGGTCCACGACGTCGGCGAGGGCGGCGGCCAGCGCGGCCCGGTCCGGCACGCCGTCCAGGCGCAGCACGAGCGGCAGGTTGTAGGTGGTCGACGGGCCCTCCAGCCCGGCCAGGAACCACAGCCGGCGCTGCGCGAAGGACAGGGGGATCCGGTCCTCGGCGGGCAGCACCGCCCCGTCGAAGACCGCGTCGGCGGCCGTCTCCCGGGCGGGGGCGCGCAGCAGCTTGCGGTCGATCTTGCCGGAGGGGGTGCGGGGCAGTGCGGCCAGCAGCGACACCGTGGACGGGACGGCGGCGGCGGGCAGTTCGGCCCGTACCCGGTCCCGCAGCTCATCCGCTTCGACCCCGTCGTCGGCGACCACGAAGGCGGCCAGCCGCTTCGTCCCGTCCGGGGTCTCCAGGGGGACCACGGCCGCCTCGCGGACCCCGGGGTGCGCGGTGAGCACGGACTCCACCGAGGCGGGGTCCACCCGATGGCCGTTGATCTTGACCTCGTCGTCGGCGCGCCCGCGGAAGCCGAGCTGCCCGTCGGGCCGTACGAACACCATGTCGCCGGTGCGGTACGCGCGCTCCGGGCCCAGCGCCGAGAAGCGCCGCCCGGTCAGCTCGGGGCGCCCGAGGTAGCCCAGGGCCAGGCCCCCTCCGAGCAGCCAGAGTTCGCCGTCGACCACGGCCGCCCGCACCCCCGGCAGCGGCTCGCCGATGGGCACCGGGCCGCCGGGGTGCCGGGACAGGTCGGCGACGGTCGCGACGACGGTGGCCTCGGTCGGCCCGTACGTGTTCAGCAGCCGCACCCGGTCGGGGTCGACGGCCCGGCACCACTGCGCCACCCGCTCCGGCAGCGCGGCCTCGCCGCCGATGACCACCGTGCGGACGGCGTCCGGGAGTTCGGCGACGCCGGCGGAGAGCGCGTGCGCCAGCTCGTGCCAGTAGGCGGTGGGCAGGTCCAGTACGGTCACCCCGTGCGCGGCGCAGCCCGCCAGCAGGCCGGGCACGTCCAGCATCTCCTCGTCGCGCAGGATCAGCGCGGCGCCGGAGCCCAGCGTCAGGAAGACCTCCTCGACGCTCGCGTCGAAGTGCAGGGGCGCGAACTGCAGGACCCGGTCCTCGGCCGTGATCCCGTAGCGGACGGTCGCCCCGGCCGTGAAGTGGGCGAGGGCGTCCTGCCCGACGGCCACGCCGTTCGGGGTGCCGGTGGATCCGGAGGTGTAGATGACGTACGCGGTGTCCTGCGGCACACCGGGACCGGGGAGCACGAACTCGCCGGCCGCCGGCCGTACGTCCTGTCCGGCGCAGTCGGCCAGGATCGCCGCCGTTCGGGCGGCCGGCGCGCCTGGGTCCAGCGGCAGGTAGGCGGCGCCGGTCCGCAGGGCGGCCAGCAGCCCCACGACCGCGTCGATCCCGCGCGGCCGGTACACGGCCACCAGCCGCCCGGGGCCCGCCCCCTCGGCCGCCAGCTCCTCGGCGCGGAACGCGACGGCGAGGGCCAGCTGGCCGTACGTCATCCTCCGCTCGCCGTCGACCAGCGCGGTCCGCTCGGGACCGGCGGCGATCCGGGCGTCGATCCGGTCGAGCACGCGGGGCGCCGGGGTGATCGCCGGGCCGCCGTCCAGGACGGCGGAGGCGGTGGGGGCGGTCGAGGGCATCGCGGGGCCTCCAGGCGAGGGGTGGGGTGCGGAGGGGACTCCGTGACCCACACGCTAGGCATCCGGCCCGGCACCGGTCGGCAGTCGCCGCGGCAGCTTCCGCCGGAACCGGCTGCCGCCACCGGCTGCCGCCACGGGGAGCCGGGCCCGGAGGCGCCGGGCGCCGGGGGCGCGATCGGGCACGACCCGCCACGACCGAGCGCGACCCGCCACGACCGAGCGCGACCCGGCGCGCCCCAGCGCGGCCGGGTCGGCCGACGCGGGAAGGCCGTCCGCCCCGCTGTGAAGCGGGAGCGGACGGCCTTCGACCCGCCGGGTCCCGGCACGACCGGTGGCGCCCGGCGCGACCGGTGGTGCCCGCCGGCTCCCGGCACGACTGGTGGTGCTCGGTGGCGCCCGCGGGGCCCGGCGCGACCGGTGGTGCCCGGCTGGGCCGCCGGTGGTGCCCGGCTGGGCCGCCGGTGGCGCCCGGCGGGGCCGGCTCCTACGGCTGGCGGACCCGCGAGCCCGCGCGCGTACGGCGGCGCAGCGCCGGGGGAGGCGTCGGCGGCGTCGGAGCCGCCGAGGCCAGGAGCGCCGCCAGCCGGGCCGGGGTCGGGTGGCGGAACACCTCGCGCAGGGTGAGCTCGCGGCCCAGCTCCGCCTTGACCCGGTTCACCAGCCGCACCGCCAGCAGCGAATGCCCGCCGGACTTGAAGAAGTTGTCGTCCGGGCCGAGCGGCCCCCGCTCCAGCACCTCCGCGAACAGCCGCAGCACGGCCGCCGCCAGGACGTCGTCCCCACGGGAGCCGGCGACGGAGGACTCGGGCGGGGCCGCGGCCTCCGCGGCCGCCGGTGCTCCCGACAACAGGCGCACCGACGACGGGACCGCGTACTCCGGCAGCCGCTCGGCCGCCCACTCCTGCAGGGCCGCCACCCCTGCCTCCCCGGCCACCGTCGGCCGGTTCAGCACCTCGGCGACCAGTCGGCCGTCCACCACCCGGGCCCGGGCCCGCCCCACCGCCGGGTGCTCCGCCAGCACCGCCGCGACGTGGTCGAGGTCGATCCGGTAGCCGCCGACGACCGGACGCCCGCCCCGCCGGTCGGCCGGCGCCGGCAGGTCGCCGATCCGCTGCCGCGGGTCCGTGGCGAACAGCTCCAGTGCCGTGACCAGGAGCCCGGCCAGCCGCTGCGCCCCGGCCTCCCCGTACAAGTCGGTGGCGTACTCCAGCACCCCGGACAGTCCGCCGTCCGGGCGCTCCGTCAGGGCGAACGTCAGGTCCGCCTTGGCCGTGTCCGACCCGTACGGCAGCTCCGTACCCTCCAGCGGTCCCCCGGAGGCGCCGGCCCCGTCCGCCGGGTTCACCTGGAGCATCACCTGCACCAGCGGGTGGTGGGCCGCGGAACGGTGCGGGTTGAGGTGCTCCACCAGCCGGTCGAACGGCAGGTCCTGGTGGGCGTACGCCGCCAGGTCCGCCTCCCGGACCCTTCCCACCAGCTCCTCGAACGTCGGGTCCCCGCCCGTGTCCGTGCGCAGGACCAGGGTGTTCACGAAGAAGCCCACCAGCCCCGACAGGGCGTCGTCGCCCCGCCCGGCCACCGTGGTGCCGAGCGCGAGGTCCGTGCCCGCGCCGAGCCGCGTCAGGGCCGCGGCGAGGGCCGCCTGCACCACCATGAACAGGGTGGCCCCCTGCGCGTGCGCGATCCGCACCAGGCGCCGGTGCGCTTCCGGGGACACCGCGAACCCCGTCAGCGCGCCCCGCCCCGAGGGCTCGGCCGGGCGGTGCCGGTCCGTCGGCAGGTCGATCAGGGGCGCCAGGCCCGCCAACGCCCCCTGCCAGAAGTCCAGTTCCGGCCCGGCTCCGGCGAGCAGCTCGCGCTGCCACAGGGTGTAGTCGGCGTACTGCACCGGCAGCGGCCGCCAGCCGGGGGCGCGCCCGGCCCGCCGGGCCTCATAGGCCTCGGACAGGTCGGCGAGCAGGGTCCCGGTGGACCAGCCGTCGGCCGCGATGTGGTGCAGCAGCACGACCAGCGTCTGCGGGCCCCCGCCGTCCGGCAGGAACAGCCAGGCCCGCAGGGGGAGGTCCCGCGTCAGGTCGAAGACGTGCCGGGCGGCCTCGTCCACCGCCGCGGCCACGTCGTCCGGGCGGGCCAGCTCCAGTTGCGGCCGAGCCCGCTCCAGCACCCGCTGGTACGGTTCGCCGCCCTCGGTCCCGTACACCGTGCGCAGCACCTCGTGCCGCTCCACGACGTCCGCCAGCGCCTCGGTGAGCGCCGCCGGGTCCAGCGGCCGGTCCAGCCGCCGCACCAGCGCGATGTTGTAGGCGGGGGAGGGCCCCTCCAACTGGTCGACGAACCACAGCCGGCGCTGCGCGTACGACACCGGCAGCCGCCCGGGCCGCCGCGGCACGGCCGTCAGCGCGGGCCGGGAGTCCGCGGCGGCCGTCCCCAGCCGCCGGTGCAGGGCCCTCGCCGTCGGGGCGAGGAACAGGTCCCGGATGCCGGCCTCCACGCCGAGCACGCTCCGGATCCGGTTGACGAGCTTGCTGGCCAGCAGCGAATGCCCGCCGGACTTGAAGAAGTTGGCGTCGGCGGCCATCCGCTCCCGCCCCAGCGCCTGCGCGAACAGCCCGCACAGGATCTCCTCCCGCGGGGAGAGCCCGGTCGTGGCGGACCCCGACGGCGCCTCGGCCGCCGCGGCGGCTCCCGCGGCCGCGAGGCGCTCGCGGCGCTCCCGGCGCCGGGCCAGTTCCCGCCCCTCCGGCCCCGTCACCAGCGCCAGTTCGCCCAGCCGGACGTCGGGGGAGTCCGCGAAGGCGCGCAGCGCCCGTACGTACACCTCCAGCAGCAGCCGCGCCGTCGCCCCGTCGAACAGGTCCTCGGAGTACTGCACGTGCACGTCCAGCCCGTCCGGACCGCCGTCCGAGCCCCGCCGCTCGGCGCAGTGGAAGGCGAGGTCGAACTTCGCGGCGCCCAGGTCCGTGCTGGTGGCCCGCCCCTTGATGCCGCCGAGGCCCATCCGGTCGTCGGCCGCCTCCTGCACGGTCAGCATCACCTGGAAGAAGGGGTGCTCGCCCAGGGCCCGCCCCGGTTCGGCGAGCTTCTCCACCAGGACGTCGAACGGCAGGTCCTGGTGGTCGAAGGCGGCAAGGTCCGCGTCCCGCACCCGTTCGACGAGCGCCCCGACCGCCGGATCCCCGGACAGGTCGGTGCGCAGCACGAGGGAGTTGACGAAGCAGCCCACGAGATCGTGCAGGTCCTGGTCGGGCCGGCCCGCCACCGGGGTGCCGATGGCCAGGTCATGCCCGGCGCCGGTCGCCGACAGGGCCGCGGACAGGGCCGCCCGCGCCACCATGAACAGGCTGGCGCGCCGGCCGCGGGCCAGTCCGAGCAGCGCCCGGTGCGCGCCCGCGTCGAGGTCCGCCGACACCGTCACCGCACGCCCCGAGGGCTCGGCCGGACGCGGCCGGTCCGCGGGCAGCGCCGTCCGGGCCGGCATCCCCTCCAGCGCCGTCCGCCAGAACCCGAGGAGCCGGTCCGGGTCGGCCAGCAGGTCGCGCTGCCACAGGGCGTAGTCCGCGTACTGCACCGGCAGCGCCCGCCACTGCGGCGCGCCGCCCGCGCACCGGGCCGCGTACGCCTCGTCCAGGTCCCGCAGCAGCGGCGCGATCGACCAGCCGTCGGTCGCGATGTGGTGCACCAGCAGCGTCAGGACGCAGCCGCCGTCGCCCGGAAGGAACAACCGGGCCCGCAGCGGGGGCCGCGCGGCGAGGTCGAAGGGCTCCCGGGCGAACCCGGCGACGAGCCCCTCCAGCGTGTCCGGGGTGCACGGCTCCACCTCCAGCGGTTCCCCGGCCGCGGGCAGCACCCGCTGGTACGGCTCGCCGCCCTCGGACCCGTACACCGTGCGCAGCACCTCGTGCCGCTCCCGCACGTCGCCCAGAGCGGCCGCGAGCGCCACCCGGTCCGGCTCCCGATCCAGCCGCAGCACCAGCGGGGCGTTGTAGGCGGCCGACGGACCCTCGATCCGGTCGAGGAGCCACAGGGACCGCTGCGCCGCCGACAGCGGCAGCAGCCCGGGCCGCTCCGCCGCGGGCGCCAGCGCCGGCCGGGCCGTCGCGGCCCCGCCCGGCGCGGCGGCGAGGCGCCGGTGCAGGGCGGTCGGCGTCGGGGCCAGGAACAGGTCGCGCATGCCCAGCTCCAGCCCGAGCGCGCCCCGGATCCGGTTGACGAGCTTGCCGGCCAGCAGCGAATGCCCGCCCGACTTGAAGAAGTTGGCGTCCGGGGCGACCGTCTCGCGGTTCAGCACCTCCGCGAACAGCCCGCACAGGATCTCCTCGCGCGGCGACAGGACGTCCCGCCGGACCGGCCCGGCGGCCGCCGGAGCGGTCCCGTCCCCGGCCGGTACGGCCGTGCGGCGCCCGGCCAGCCCGCGCGCCTCCTCCGCGGTCACCAGCGCGAGTTCGCCGAGCCGCCGCCCGGGACCGCCGGCGAAGCCCGTCAGGGCGCGTACGTACACCTCCAGCAGGAGCCGCGCCGTCGGCTCGTCGAAGAGGTCCACCGCGTACTGGAGGGCGATGTCGATCCCGTCCGGGCGCCCCTGCGCGGTGTGCCGTTCCGCGCAGTACCAGGTCAGGTCGAACTTGGCGGCGTCCAGGCCCACGTCCGCGAGCCGGCCGGCGATCCCGCCGCCCAGCTCCACCGGCGCGGCCGGCCCGCCGCCCGCGTCCACGGTCAGCATCACCTGGAAGAACGGGTGGTGCCCCAGCGCCCGCTCCGGCGCGAGCCGCTCCACCAGCAGGTCGAAGGGGAGCTCCTGGTTCTCGTACGCCGCGAGGTCGGCCTCCCGCACCCGGTCCAGAAGCTCCCCGACCGCCGGGTCGCCCGACAGGTCGGTGCGCAGCGCCAGGGAGTTCACGAAGAACCCGACCAGGTCGTACAGGTCCTCGTCCGGCCGGCCCGCGACCGGTGCCCCGATCACCACGTCCTCACCGGCTCCGGCGGCCGACAGGGCCGCGGCCAGCGCGGCCCGCGCCGCCATCGTCAGGCTGGCCCGCCGTCCCCGGGCCAGGGCGAGCAGCCCCCTGTGGGCAGCCGCGTCCAGCCGGGCCGTCACGGTGGCGCCCCGGCCGGAGGGCTCCGCCGGGCGCGCACGGTCGGCGGGCAGGGCGATCACGGCGGGGGCCCCGGCCAGGACGCCCCGCCAGTGCTCGGTCTGCTCGTACGCCAGGCTCTGCGGGTCGGCGGGGTCGCCCAGCAGCTCGCGCTGCCACACGCCGTAGTCCGCGTACTGGACCGGCAGCGGCTCCTGCTCCGGGGCCCGGCCCGCCCGCCGGGCCGTGTACGCCAGCGACAGGTCGCGCAGCAGGGGGCGTACGGACCAGCCGTCGGTGGCGACGTGGTGGATCAGCAGTACCAGTACCGAGGTCCCGTCACCCGGGAGCAACAGCCGGGCCCGCAGGGGCGGCTCGGCGGTGATGTCGATCGCCTGCCGGGTGAACGCGGCCACGGCCGCGTCCACTTCGCCCGGCGCGCACACCGCGCTGGTCAGCGCGGGAACGGCGGCCGCGGCCAGCACCCGCTGGTACGGCTCGGCGTCGGGCCCGGCCGGCAGGACGGTGCGCAGCACCTCGTGCCGCTCCACCACGTCGGCCAGCGCCTCGCGGAGCGCCCCGGCGTCGGGCTCCCCGTCCAGGTGCAGGACCACGGGGGCGTTGTACGCGGCCGACGGGCCGTGCAGCCGGCCCAGGAACCACAGCCGGCGCTGGGCGAACGACAACGGGATCTCGGTCATGTCCGTGACGGTCCTAACTGTCCTGGCGCGGGGGGGGCCGGTGGGCGGGCCCCCCCCCCCGCGGCCCGAACCCGCGGCCGCCCCCCAACAACTGGGGGTTGGGGTCCGGCACCACCTAAGGAATGGCGTGGGCGGGTGGAGCGGCC
>NZ_JBHXSY010000044.1:0-56425 GCF_042715295.1 Streptomyces sp. NPDC058701
CCAAAGATCGCGAACGGACTCCGCATAGAAGTCCAGGTCGGCTTCGCGGCCCGGCGCGCCGGCCCTCAGGCTCACGAACAGTGGCGCCATGCGTTCGGTGCAGGCGGCGACAAACAGGCGGATCGCCTCGCTCCCCCCGTCATGAAGTGCCTCCGTGACGGCCCCCTCCACCAGCTTCTCCACGTCCCACCCTCATCCCGTTCGAACAGATCGACAGGCTACACAGCGGGCTGAAGGGCGCAGCTTGACGAGTTAGGACCCTGAGGTGTCTACGGGGAATCGGACATGTGTCTTTTCGGTTGATCCGCAGAGCAGGCGACCAGGAACGGCAGTCCAGAGCAGCAGGAGGCGGCGCACGTGTACGGCGATCCGGCAACCATCCGCAAGATCCTCACCGAAGTCGGCGACACCTGGGCCGTGGTGGGCCTCTCGAACAACCAGGACCGCGCGGCCTACGGGGTGGCCCGCGTCCTCCAGCGGTTCGGCAAGCGCGTGATCCCCGTGCACCCGAAGGCGGAGACGGTTCACGGAGAGCCCGGGTACGCCTCGCTGGAGGCGATCCCCTTCAAGGTCGACGTGGTGGACGTCTTCGTGAACAGCCGGCTCGCCGGGGCGGTCGCCGACGAGGCGGTCGCGATGGGGGCCGGGGCCGTGTGGTTCCAGCTGGGCGTGATCGACGAGGCCGCCTTCGCGCGCACCCGCGAGGCCGGCCTGGCGATGGTCATGGACCGCTGCCCGGCCATCGAGATCCCGGCCCTGTAGTCCGGGCGAAGGTCCGCCGCGGCCGCCGGACCGCGCCGGCGGTGCGCGGCACCCCGCCCGTGCGCCGCGCCGCGTCAGTGCGCGGCACCTGGCCCGTGCGCCGCGTCAGTGCGCCGCGCCCGCCTTCCGGGCGGGTGCGGGGACCGGCGGCGACACGGGCGGGACCGCCACGGCGAGCGTCATCTCCATGGGGACGGGGCCGTCGTTGCGGTAGGAGTGCGCCGCGTTGGCCTCGAAGGCGGCGGCGGCCCCGGCCGGTACCCGGAACTCCTCCTCGCCGACCACCAGCGTCAGCTCGCCCGCCGTGACGTGCAGCATCTCGATGGTGCCGGACGGGTGGGGGGCCGACTCGGTGCTCTCCCCGGGCACCAGGTGCCAGGTCCAGAGCTCCATCGGACCGCGCTCGTCGGTGCCGATCAGCAGGGTCGTGGAGCTGCCCGCTGCGCTGCTCCAGATCCGTACGGCCTGCTCCGGCGGGACGACGCGGACCTGGGGCCCCCGGTCGTGGTCGAGGAGCGTGGAGATGCTGACGCCGAGCGCGTCGGCCAGCCGGACGGTGGTGCCGACGCTGGGGTTCGTCCGGGCCTGCTCGATCTGGATGATCATGCCCCGGCTGACGCCCGCCCGGGCCGCCAGCGCGTCGAGCGTGAAGCCTCGCTCACCGCGCCAGCGCTTGAGGTTCGCGGCCAGCGACTGCGTGAGCTTTTCGAGGTCGGACAGGACCCATCACCCTTCAGTCCAATATCGTGAATGACAGAGTGCAGCAGAGTGAACTACCGTGCCCTGTACTCGAACGTTCAATGCACTGTACTGCGAGGTCCCCGCCATGACCGCCCTCTTCGCCTTGGCCACAGCCGTGCTGTGGGGTCTCGCCGACTTCGGCGGCGGGCTGCTCACCCGCCGGATCCCGGCCCTCACGGTGGTCGTGGTCTCCCAGGTCGTCGCCGTCGTGGTGCTCGGTTCCGTCGTCCTGGCCACCGGGGCCTGGAGCGAGGCCGGACCGGGGCTCTGGTTCGCGGTGGCCGCCGGCGTCGTCGGGCCGGTCGCCATGCTCAGCTTCTACAAGGCCCTGGCGCTCGGGCCCATGGGCGTGGTCTCGCCGCTGGGCTCCGTGGGCGTGGTGGTGCCCGTCGCGGCCGGACTGGCGCTGGGTGAACGGCCCGGCCCCGGCCAGTTCGCCGGCATCGCGGTGGCCGTCGTCGGCATCGTCCTGGCGGGCGGACCGGAACTGCGCGGCGCGCCCGTCCAGCGGCGGGCCGTCGTCCTCACCCTGGTCGCCGCGTTCGGCTTCGGCGCGGTGATGGCACTGATCTCGCACGCCTCCACCACCCTCACCGGCCTGTTCCTCGCGCTGTTCGTCCAGCGGGTCACCAACGTCGCCGTGGGCGGCACGGCCCTGTGGGTCCAGACCCGGCGCGGCATCCCCGCCCTCCCGGCGGGCACCGGACCGCGCGTCCTGTGGGGCCTGCTCCCGGCCCTCGCCTTCGTCGGCCTCGCGGACGTCGCGGCGAACGGCACCTACTCCGTCGCCGCCCAGAGCGGCCCGGTCACCGTCGCCGCCGTACTGTCCTCGCTCTACCCGGTGGTCACCGCGCTCGCCGCCTTCGCCGTGCTCAAGGAGCGCCTGCGCACCGTCCAGGCGGCGGGCGCGGGCCTGGCCCTGGCGGGCACGGTCCTGCTGGCCGCGGGCTGAGGGCTGTCCCTAGACCGTCCGGGCCGCGTCCTGGCGGGCCTCCGCCTCGGCCAGCTCGGCCAGCCCGCGCAGCTGTTCCGGGGTCATCCCGTCGGGGATCGGCACGGGGGCCGGCGTGCGCAGCGGGGGCTGCCAGCCCGTCTCCGGCTCCCAGCGCCGTACGACGCGCGCCGGCGCCCCCGCGACGACGGCGTGGTCCGGCACCTCGCCCCGTACGACGGCGCCCGCCGCCACCACGACGTTGCGGCCGAGCCGCGCGCCCGGGAGGACCACGGCGCCGGTGCCGAGCCAGCAGCCCGGGCCGATCTCGACCGGTGCGCTGCGCGGCCACTGCCGTCCGACCGGCTGGTGCGGGTCGTCGTAGCTGTGGTTGGTGGAGGTGATGTACACGCCGGGGCCGCAGAACGTGTCGTTCCCGATGGTGATCCGGGTGTCGGCGATGACGTGGCTGTCGCGGCCGATGACCACGCCGTCGCCGAGCACCAGCATCGGTTCGGCGCCGAGGTCGAGGTCCGGCATCATCCCGGCGGTGAGGGTGACCTGTTCGCCGATGATGCAGTGGTCGCCGAGCCGGATCCAGCGCTCGCCGAAGACCGTGCCCTGCGGGAAGGCGAGCCGGGTGCCGTGTCCGATCGCGCCGAAGCGCAGCCGCCCGGGGGTCTGCGCGGTCACCGCGCCGGCCCGCTGCATCCAGCGCCAGCCGGCGTGGACCGCGCGGTTCGCCAGCCTGCGGCGCAGGGCCGCGAGGGATGAGAACGTGTTCTGGTTCTTCGGCACCCGGCCACGGTAGTGGGCGGGGCGGCGGGCATCCGGGCGGCGGACCTGTGATGTTCACCCCATCGCGGGAGCGCGCGGGCGCGTGCCCTACGGTGCCGGTAGCGCGGCAGGTACCCGTACGCGCGACGCCGGCCGTGCCGGACGGCGGACGCGGGCGTACGGGCGGAGACAAGCGAAGGCAGAGGAAGAGCACATGACGCAGCAGTCGGCCCGGGCACTGGTGGCGGGCGTGGGCGGGAAGAGCCCCTCCGTGGACCCGACGGCCTTCACGGCGCCCACCTCCGTCGTCATCGGCGACGTCACGCTGGCCGCCGGGGCGAGCGTCTGGTACTCCGCGGTGCTGCGCGCCGACTGCGGACCGATCACGCTCGGCGCGGACAGCAACGTCCAGGACAACTGCACAGTGCACGTGGACCCCGGGTTCCCGGTGTCGATCGGCGAACGGGTCTCCATCGGCCACAACGCCGTCGTGCACGGCTGCACCGTCGAGGACGACTGCCTGATCGGCATGGGCGCGACCGTGCTCAACGGCGCGGTGATCGGGGCCGGTTCGCTGGTGGCCGCGCAGGCGCTGGTCCCGCAGGGGATGGTGGTGCCGCCCGGGTCGCTGGTCGCGGGGGTCCCGGCCAAGGTGCGGCGCGAGCTGACCGGGGAGGAGCGCGAGGGCCTCAAGCTCAACGCGGCGATGTACCTGGAGCTGGCGAAGCAGCACCGCGCCGCGGTGACCCCGGAGGTCTAGGCTTCTCTTCCGGATCGTGCCGGGTCCGCGCCCCCGCCCTTCGGAACGGGTCGCGGACGCCGACGCCCGCGACCGGGGCCGCGTCGGGCCGGCCGGATCAGTCGGCGACGCCGGCCGGGACCGGCTCAGGAGCCTCCGCGGCGGTGCGGACCTCCGCGGCCGCCTTCTTCATGCGGCTGCGCACCACCAGCGTCACGGCGAGCCCCGAGAGCACCGCCAGCAGCAGGGCCGCCCAGGAGAACCGCTTCAGCCAGGGCTCCGCGACGATGCCGACGGAGTAGACGACGGCCGTGGTGCCGCCGGCCCACAGGATGCCGCCGAAGACGTTGGCGATCAGGAACTTCCAGTAGGGCATGCGCAGCACGCCCGCCAGCGGACCTGCGAAGATCCGCAGCAGCGCCACGAACCGCCCGAAGAAGACGGCCCACATGCCCCACTTCTCGAAGGAGCGCTCCGCGAGCGCCACGTGCTCGGGCCCGAAGTGCTTGGGGAAGCGCCGGCCGAGCTTCTCCAGCAGCGGCTTGCCGCCCCGGCGCCCGATCGCGTAGCCGATCGAGTCGCCGACGATCGCCCCGGTGATCGCGCAGGCGCCGAGCACGACCGGGTCGATGTCTCCGTGCTGCGAGGCCAGCAGCGCCGAGCTGACGAGGACGATCTCTCCCGGCAGCGGGATGCCGAGGCTCTCCAGCCCGATGACCAGACCCACCAGGAGATAGACGCTGACCGCCGGAATCGTCTCCAGCCATTCCTGGATGTGCACCGGTACGTCCTCCCGAGTCGACTCCGGCGCGCCCCCTGTGGCACGCCGAGCGGGCAGCCTACCGGCTGCTCAGCACCGTCTTTGACCTCAGTGGCAGTTCGCGCGACGAGCGGCCCGCGAACACCTCCCGGTGGCCGCCGCCCAGCACCCACGCGTGCCGTTCGGGGTCCCAGGAGGACAGGGCCCTCGGATCGACGGTGACGGTGACCCGCTGCGCCTCGCCCGGCGCGAGGGTCAGCCGCCGGTATCCGGCCAGTGTGCGCACCGGCTGGTCGAGTTTCAGCTCCGGCGACGGGCCGACGTACACCTGGGCCACCTCGGTGCCCTTGCGGCGCCCGGTGTTGCGGACGGTGAACTCCACCCGCAGTCCGCCGTGTTCCGGCCGGACCGCGAGCTTCTCGTACTGCCACGTGGTGTACGAGAGCCCGTGCCCGAACGGGAACAGCGGGACGGCATGCTGCGCGTCGTACCAGCGGTGGCCGACGTGCACTCCCTCCGTGTGCTCCAGCCGACCGCCCACCCCGGGGTAGCGCAGCGGGTTCCCGGCGACCGGGGTCGCGTCCTCGTCGGCGGGGAAGGTCTGGGTCAGCCGCCCGCCCGGGTCCACGTCCCCGAAGAGGATGTCGGCGGTGGCCCCGGCGCCCTCCTGCCCCGGGTAGTACGTCTGGAGGACGGCGCCGGTACGGGTGAGCCACGGCATGGTCGTACCGGACGAGGTGTTCAGCACGACGGTGGTGCGCGGGTTCGCGGCGGCGACCGCCTCGATGAGCCGCTCCTGCCCGCCCGGGAGCGCCAGCGAGGTCCGGTCGGTGCCCTCGGTGGCGTCCTCGTAGGCGAACAGCACCACGCTGCGGGCCGCCTTGGCCGCCTTCACCGCCTCGGCGACGTCCGCCGCCCGGGTCGCCCCCGTCGTGAGCCGCAGCCGGAAGCGCTGGCCCGCGGCGCCGCCGCGGGCGGACACGGCGAGCCGGTGGGGGCCGGCCTTGAGGGCGAGGGTGCGGCGGCGGACGGTCAGCCCGTCGGGCGCGGCGGCGAGCAGCCCGCCCGCGAACTGCTCCGCCACGCCCTGCCGGACGGGGAACAGCTCCTCCCCGTCGAGGCGCACGCTCGGCCGCTGCCCGGTGTAGTGGACGAGCAGGGTCCACTCGTCGGCGGCGGCGAGCGTGAAGGTGCCCTCGTGGCTCCAGGTCCGCCCGGCCTCCACCCTGCGGTCGTCGAGGTCGGCCGCGGGCCGCAGGAGCGCCGGCGGGAGGGGGCGCCCGTACAGGTCCTCGCCGAGGGCGTAGCGCACGGTCGCGCCCTTGCCCGCCCGCTGCCGGATCGCGGCGAGCGGGGCGGCGGCCGCGTCGGGGACGACGTGGGCGCTGCCGCCGCCGCTGACGAAGGGCACCTGCCCGGTGGGGCCGATGACGGCGACGGAGCGGGCGGCCTCCCCCGTCAGCGGCAGCGTGCCGCGCTCGTTGCGCAGCAGCACGGCTCCGGCGGCGGCCACCTTGCGGGCCGTCCGGGCGCCGGCCGCGGCGTCCCGGGCGGGCCGCGCCGCGGGGCGGTCGGTCAGGAGCCCGAAGCGGTCCAGGGTGCTCAGGAGCCGGTGCACGGCGAGGTCGACGGTGTCCTGGGACACGGAGCCGCCGCGCACCGCCTCGCGCAACGGCGCCCCGAAGTGGGTCGCGCCGGGCATCTCCATGTCGAGGCCCGCGCCGATGGCGGCGACGGTGCTGTGGACGGCGTCGCGCTCGGAGATCACCCAGCCGTCGAACCCCCAAGCCCCGCGCAGCACTTCGTCGAGCAGCGGTCGGCTCTCGCAGGCGTACACGCCGTTGACCTTGTTGTACGCACCCACCACGGCGCCCGCGCCGGCGGCCACGGCCGCCTCGAAGCCGCGCAGCTCGGTCTCGTGCAGGGTCCGTTCGGCGGCGATCACGTCGACGGTGTCGCGGCCCTTCTCCTGGTTGCCGAGGGCGAAGTGCTTGACGGCGGCGATGAGCCCCTCGTCCTGGATGCCGCGGACCACTTCGGCCACCAGGTCGGCGGTGAGGCGCGGATCCTCGGCGAAGGTCTCGAAGTTGCGTCCGGCGTACGGGGTGCGGATGAGGCTCGCCATGGGCGCGAGCAGGACGTCCAGGCCGAGTGCGCGGCCCTCCCGTCCGAGGACCCTCCCGTACTCGCGGGCCAGGGCGGGGTCGAACGCGGAGGCGAGCAGGACCGGAGCGGGCAGCGCGGTGGCGGGCCGGGCGACGCGCACGCCGGCGGGCCCGTCGGCGAGCCGCAGCGCCGGGATGCCCAGGCGGGGGACGCCGGGTACGTAGCCGGCCTGCCCCAGGGGGGCCGGGTCGCGGCCGCCGTGCAGCAGGGCGGTCTTCTCCTCCAGGGTGAGCCGCTCCAGCAGGGACTCCACGCGGGCGGCGGCGTCGGCGGGTCCGGCGCCGGGGGCTCCCGGAGCGGGCGCCGGGGGCGCGGGCGGCGCCGTGCCCCGCCCCGCGCCCGGAGGCACGGTGGGCGCGCAGCCGGCCGCCCCGAGCGCGGCGCCCGCCCCCGCGAGGAGCCGGATCGCGGAACGTCTGGAAACGGCCTCGCTCATGGGCGCTCTCCTGCGGCGTCGGGCGGCGGGAGCGGCCCGCGCCGGACCGCTCCCGCCGCCCACTGTGCGCCGCCCGACCCCCGGGCCGGGTCAGACGCGCCACCGGAGCACCGAGGTTCAGCCCTGCGGCGGCTGCTCCACGGCGTCGGCGACCCGCCGGGGCTCGTCCTGCCGCTGGACCCGCGCCTCGGTGCGGTGACCGCGCGCGATGTAGTCCCGTACGACGGCTTCCACCGCGTCCTGCGGAGAGCCGACCCCGGCGAGGACCATCACCTCCACCACCAGTTCGGCGTCGAGACTGATGTTGACCTTGGCCACGGGTACCCCCTTCGTCGCAGTCGTCGTGCGAGGGACTCTAGCCGCAGCGCGGCCGCCGGTTCCCCCGTTCCCCCACCGGCGACCGGTCGCTGCCACTACGGTCTCCCTACGCACACCCCCGCTGGCACGTTTTGTCACCCTGGGGCGGGTGCGCCCCTCCCCCTCCGCCCGCACTGGAGCCCCGTGTACCCACCACCGCACCCGCACCCGTACGGCTTCACGCCCGCGCCGTCCGTCCGGCGCTGGTGGCACCACCCCGCACTGATCGTCACGGCGCTGGTCCTGCTGCCGCCGGCCGGCATCGTGCTGGCGTGGACGAGCCGTTGGAGCCGGGGCAAGAAGATCGTCGCGACCGTGCTCTCCGGCCTCTGGTTCCTGCTGTTCCTGGTCACGGACCCGCCGGAGAAGCCGGACGACGCCAAGGCGCTGCCGGTGGCCGCCCCGGCGGCGACGCCCCCGGCCTCCTCCAGCCCGGCTCCGCCGTCCCCGCCTTCCCCGTCCCCGTCCGCGCCGGACGAGCCGCGGATGCCGTCCGTGGTGGGCAAGTCGTTCGCCGAGGCCGAGAAGGCCGTGCAGGACGGGGGCGGGACCGGGCTGAGCGCGCTCAGCGCCTACCGCGACGTCGCCCTCGCCACGCCCCACGCGGACTGGACCGTCTGCCTCCAGGGACTGTCGCCCGGCTCCCCGATCGCGGCGCGGCTCGCCGCCCCGACCGTCCACCTGGCCGCCCGCGGGACCCCGTGCCCGACCCGCGAGGGCACGGACCTGCGCCCGAGTCCGGCGCCGGTACCGACGCCCACCCCGACGCCCCCGCCGCCCCCGCAGCCCCCGCAGGACGAGTCCGACGACGGTGGATCCACGGCCTCCGGCGGGGCGGGCGACGGCGACAGCGACAGCAGTACGCCGGTCAAGCGCGCGGGCTCGTTCTGCGCGCCGGCCGGGGCGGTCGCCGTCACCTCCGCCGGCACCCCGCTCGTCTGCGGACCGGGCTCAGACGGGCGCAACCGCTGGCGCCGGGGCTGAACCGCGACCGCCCGCAACGCCGCGAGGCCCCCGCCCGGCAGGGGCGGGGGCCTCGCGGCGGTCCGGCGCCCGGGCCGGACCGGGAGCCAGGGCCGGACCGGGGGACTAGGCGTTGGGGCGCAGCGTCCACACGACGGTCATCTCGCCCGTCACGGCCTCGTCCTCGCGCTGGATGGCGATGGTGACGGGGAACTCGGGGCGGCCGCCGGCGTCGAGCTCGGCGACGACGTCCGCGATCGGGCGGCCGAGGGTGGCGGTGGCGGTGACGACGCCCTTGGCGAGCTTCTTGTAGCCGATCTCGGCCTTCACGGCCAGCGGCACCGCGCGCGAGAGCTGGTCGCCGAAGGCGGCCAGGACGATCGCGCCGCTCGCGGACTCGGCGAGGGTGAACATGGCGCCCGCGTGCGGGCCGCCGACGTGGTTGTGGAAGTCGGGCTGGTCCGGAAGCCGGACGACCGCGCGCTCGGGGGTGGTCTCCAGGAACTGGAGGTTCAGGGTCCGTGCCATCGGCACCGTCGCGGCGAGCATGTCGCCCACGTTCATCTGGTCTGCGCTCATGACCCGGATGTTACCCATGAGTAGATACGGTTGGCCAGAGTCGGGCCGGGGGCGGCCGTGGCCCCCGGGGACCACTCCCACTATGGTTACCGGCCATGTGGCCAGGACAGCAGCAGCCGCCCGGGGGCGAGCAGAACCCCCAGGACGCGCAAGAGAACCCGTACCAGCAGCAGCCGGGACAGCCGGGGCAGCCGAACCCGTACCAGCAGCCCGGATACGGTGAGCAGCAGCCCGGCTACGGCTACCCCCAGCAGGGGTACCAGACGCCGCCGCCGGTCCAGCCCTGGGGACAGCCCCAGCAGGCTCCGCAACCGCCCGGCGGTGGCGGCAGCCCCTACTCCACCAGGACGGTGGCCATCGTCGCGGCCTCGGCGGTCGTCGTGGCCGCCGCCGCCACCGGCGCCTTCGTCCTGACCCGGGACGACAGGACGAACGAGGCGGACGGCAAGCCCGCCGCGTCCTCCTCCGCCCCGCCGTCCTCCGCGCCCGCCCCGGCGGGGACCAGCCCGAACCCGCGGGCCGGCGGCGACGTCCAGCCGGTGGTCCCGGGCTGGAAGGTGGTCCTCAACCCGAAGTACGGCACCGCCTTCGACGTTCCGCCGGAGTGGAACGTGCTGGGATCGGGCACGTCGATCGGCTTCGAGGACGAGGTGAAGAACGACGGCGGCCCGGTCGTGATGATGTCGGGCCCCGCCTACCTCAAGGAGGACTGGTGCAAGGTCGACTCCGACAAGAACGGCAGTGAGGAGACGACTTCGCTGGCCGGCACCGGCACCAAGGGCGGGCAGGGCGCCAAGGACACCGCCGAGGCCGTGCGCAACGAGGCCGGCACCTGGGCGTTCGCCGGATACGCGCAGAAGGCGCCGAAAGGCACCGTGAAGGTCTCCGACCCGAAGGAGTACACCACCTCCTCCGGGCTCACGGGCCACATGGCGACCGCCACCGCGCAGGGCATCGCCAAGGAGAACAAGTGCTCCTCCGACGGCAAGTCCATCGCCTTCAGCTTCAAGACCACGAACGGTGACTTCTCCAGCTGGGTCCTCTACAGCGCCGCCGGGGTTCCGGACGAGGTCCCCCAGGCGACGCTCGAAAAGATCCTGAGCACCGTCCGCCTCTCCACGGGCTGATCTCCCGCCGCCCTCGGACCGGGCCGACCATCCGTTTGGATTCTCGGCCCGGCCCGTGGATAGTCCGGGGGTGAGTCCTTCCCAAGCCGCCCCGCCCCGTACGCCCGCGCGCCGCCGCCGCCCCGAGTGGGCCGGCCGGAACTACGGCCTGCTGACGGGCGCCGCGGTCGTCACGAACCTGGGCAGCCACGGGGCGCTGATCGCGGCCTCCTTCGCGGTCCTGGAGACCGGGGGCTCCGGCTGGGACGTCGGTCTGGTCACGGCCGCCCGTACCCTGCCGCTCGTGCTGTTCCTGCTCGTCGGCGGGGCGATCGCCGACCGGCTGCCCCGGCACCGCGTGATGGTCGCGGCCAACGCCCTCAACTGCGTCTCGCAGGCCGCCTTCGCGCTGCTGGTCCTGGCCGGCGATCCGCAGCTGTGGCAGATGATGCTGCTGACCGCCCTGTGCGGCACCGGTACGGCCTTCTTCAACCCGGCCGCCGAGGGCATGCTCCTGTCCACCGTCTCCGGCGAGCACGCGAACCGCGCGTTCGCCCTGTTCCGGATGTCCATGAACGGCGCCGGGATCGGCGGCGCGGCGCTCGGCGGCGCCATGATCGCCGCGTTCGGTGCGGGCTGGGTGCTCGCCGTCGACGCGGCCGCCTTCGCCGTGGCGGGCGCGATGCGCGCCTTCCTCGACGTCAGCCACATCCCCGAACGCGAGCCGGGCGGCGGGCTGCTGTCCGACCTGCGGGAGGGCTGGGTGGAGTTCCGGTCCCGGCCGTGGCTGTGGAGCATCGTGCTCCAGTTCGCCGTCGTGGTCGGCGTGATCAGCGCCGCGGAGGCGGTGTACGGGCCGCTGGTCGCGCGGGACCAACTGGGCGGGGCGGCGCCGTGGGGCCTGGCCCTGGCCTTCTTCGGCCTCGGCACCATCGGCGGGGCCGTGCTGATGATGGTGTGGAAACCGCGCCGGCTGCTCCTCGTCGGCACGCTCTGCGTGTTCCCGATGGCGCTGCCCTCGGCGGGGCTGGCGATCCCGCTGCCCGTCTGGGCGCTGTGCGTGGTCATGCTCGTCAGCGGGATCTCGATCGAGGTGTTCGGCGTCAACTGGATGACGACCCTGCACCAGGAGATCCCCGAGGAGAAGTTCTCCCGGGTCTCCGCCTACGACTGGTTCGGCTCGCTGTCGATGACGCCGCTGGCCACCGCCCTCGCGGGCCCCGTCGAGTCCGCCTTCGGCCGCTCCCCCGCGCTGTGGGGCTGCGCGGTCCTGGTCCTGCTGCCCACCGCGGCGGTGCTGCTGGTGCCGGACGTACGCCGGATCACCCGCAAGGCCGGGCCGGCCGGCCCGGCCCCGGTGCACGCCGTCGAGCCGGCCGGCTCGCTCACCCCAGGCTGAACGCGCCCTCCGGCGGCTCCGGCGAGCCCACCGCCTCCGCGTCTGCGACCGTCCCGGCCCCCCGTGCGAACCGGGCGAGCTTCGCCCCGGACTCCACCCGGGCGGGGAACGCGTCGGAGGCGCAGCGCCGGGCCAGTTCCGCCACCGGCAGGCCGCCGTCCGACGCCAGCAGCACCGCGTTCCCGAACCGCCGCCCCCGCAGCACCGCGGGCTCCGCGATCAGGGCCAGCTCCCCGAACACCGCCCCGAAGGTGGCCAGCTGCCCGCGCAGGAAGCCGAACGGCGCCCCGTCCGCCAGGTTGGCCGCGTACAGCCCGCCGGGCCGCAGCACCCGCGCCGCCTCCCGCGCGTACTCCACGGACGTCAGCCGGGCCGGCACCCGCGAGCCGCCGAACACGTCGGCGACCACCACGTCCGCGCTCGCCTGGGGCGCCGCCTCCAGCCAGGTCCGGGCGTCGGCCGCGTGCACCGTCACCCCGGCGTCCGCCGGCAGCGGCAGATGCTCGGCGACCATCTCCACCAGGCCCGTGTCGAACTCGACGACCGTCTGCCGCGATCCCGGCCGGGTCGCCGCGGCGTACCGCGGCAGGGTGAGCGCGCCGCCGCCCAGGTGCAGCAGGTCCAGCGCGCGCCCCGGCTCCGCGGCCGCGTCCAGGACGTGCGCGAGGCGGCGGGCGTACTCGAACTCCAGGTGCTCCGGGTCGTCCAGGTCCACGTACGACTGCGGCGCCCCGTCGACGGTCAGCAGCCAAGCCCGGTCCCGGTCCACGTCCGGCATCAGTTTGGCGGTGCCCTGGTCCACGTCCCGGACGACCGGGATCTGTTCGTCGCTCACCCCACCATTGTCGGCCCGTCCCCCGCCGGGCCGGACCGCCCCCCGCGCCCCGCCGGACGCCCGTCCCCCCGCCGCGGCCGCCCGTGCCCTGGGCCGCCCGGGGCCTCAGCCCGACCAGACCGCCCGCGCCTCGGCGACGTGCCCGGCGGCCTGCTCCAGTCCCGCCCGCGCGGCCGGGTCGCGCCGGGCCGGGTCCAGGACGTTGCGGCCGAACACCTTGCGGGCCGCCGCCGACGGGGTGACCAGCAGGACCCGTGCGCCGGCCGCGCGCAGCCGGGCCACCTGGGCAGCGGGCGAGGGGATCAGCCCGGCGCCCATCGCCATCGGGGCGAGCACCACCACCCGCGCGTAGCCCGCGGCCAGGTCGGCGTTGGTGGCGGAGCGGATGCCCCCGTCGATGAACCGGCGCCCGCCGACCGTGACCGGCGGCCACACCCCGGGAACCGCGCAACTCGCCGAGACGGCGTCGACGAGGCCGCCCCCGCCGTCACGGTCGAAGGCCTTGAGTTCTCCGCTCAGCGCGTCCACGGCGGTGACGACCAGGCGCCGTTCGGGCCACTCGTGCGAGACCAGCCGGGCCTCCAGCACCGTGCGCCGCTCGGCCTCGGTGCCGGTGTCCGCGGCCAGCGCGATCGCGCCGACCCGTCGCCGGTAGGCCTTCACGTCGCGCGAGCGCGCCATCGCGAGGGCGTAGCGGGCGATGAGGCCCGCCGCGAGCCGCGCCGGCAACTCGCCGCGCGGGTCGCCGAGCTGGCGCTCGTACAGCTCCTGCGGGGTGAGCCGTCCCGAGGTGAGCTGCGCGCCGACGACCGAGCCGGCCGAGGTGCCGATGACGAGGTCCGCGGTGGTGAGGTCGACCCCGGCCCGGGCGAGCCCGTACAGGATCCCGCACTCCCAGCCGACCCCGGTCAGCCCCCCGCCGCCCAGCACCAGTGCCGTGTCGCCGCCCATCGCCGTCCGCCCCCTCGTCGCCGCGTCCCGTACGCCCCGCGGCAGCCCGCGGTGACGACAGGCAGTCTGGCGCAGCCTGCCCGCCGCCACCACGGAGGGGCCCCGGTCAGTTCGGCCGGATCACTTCAGGACGGCCGTCACGGTGCCGGCGCCGACGGTGCGGCCTCCCTCGCGGATCGCGAAGCCGAGGCCCGACTCCAGCGGCACGTCCCGCCCGAGCTCGACGGTCATCTCGACCGTCTCCCCCGGCCGCGCCGTGCCGGCCGCGCCCAGGTCCACGTCGCCGACCACATCGGCGGTGCGGATGTAGAACTGCGGCCGGTACCCGCTGACGACCGGGGTCGTCCGCCCGCCCTCGCGCCCCGACAGCACGTACACCCGCGCCGTGAACCGCCGCCTGGGCACGACGCTGCCGGGCGCGGCCACCACGTGGCCCCGGCGCACCCCGTCGCGCGGGACCCCGCGCAGCAGCAGCGCGACGTTGTCGCCGGCCTCGGCGGACTCCATCGGCTTCCCGAAGGTCTCCAGCCCGGTGACGACGGTCTCGACCGGCTCGCCGTCGCCGCCGAGCACGCTCACCCGGTCGCCGAGTCGTACGCGGCCCCGCTCGACGGCGCCGGTCACGACGGTCCCGCGCCCGGTGATGGTGAGCACGTTCTCCACGGGCATCAGGAAGGGCGCGTCGGTGTACCGCACGGGCATCGGCACGTACGTGTCCACCGCGTCCAGCAGCGCCTCGATCGCCGCGGTCCACCGCGGGTCGCCCTCCAGCGCCCCGAGTCCGGAGACCCGTACGACGGGCGCCGCGTCCCCGCCGTAGCCGTGGGCGGTGAGCAGCTCGCGGACCTCCAGCTCGACCAGGTCGGTGAGTTCGGGGTCGCCCGCGTCGGCCTTGTTCAGGGCGACGACGACGTGGTCGACGCCGACCTGCCGGGCGAGGAGCACGTGCTCGGCGGTCTGCGGCATGACCCCGTCGAGCGCGGAGACGACCAGGATCGCCCCGTCGAGCTGCGCGGCCCCGGTGACCATGTTCTTGATGAAGTCGGCGTGGCCGGGCATGTCGACGTGGGCGTAGTGACGGGTGTCGGTCTCGTACTCGACGTGGGTGAGGTTGATGGTGATCCCCCGCCGGGCCTCCTCCGGGGTCCGGTCGATCCGGTCGAAAGGCACGAAGGCCGCGCCGCCGCGCCCGGCGAGGACCTTGGTGATGGCGGCGGTGAGGGTGGTCTTGCCGTGGTCGACGTGACCCATGGTGCCGATGTTGAGGTGCGGCTTGGTCCGCACGAAGGCCGTCTTGGCCATGATGGTCTTTCCCGTGGCTCGAAGCTGGAACGGGACCCCGGAACCGGGCCGACCCTCCCCCTGCGGGGTCCGCCGGACTGTCCGGGAAGGGTCAGCTTCGTGCGCCGCCGAGTGCGGCGCGGGAGGGTGCCTGCGCACCCGCGGCAGCCTTCGGCGCGTCCGCGACTGCGGACGGCGCTGCGGGGAAGGCGTACCGGGACATGACCCTGATCGTGCCGGACGGTCCCCGCGGCGTCGAATGGTTTTCGGCCGCGAACGCGACCGCGGTCAGAGGTTCTTGAGCGCCTCGCGCACGGACAGCGGGGACAGCCGGGGGCGTTCGGCCTCCACGAAGGCGCGGACCGCGTCCGCGTCGGTCCTGGCGTACTCCCGCAGGCTCCAGCCGATGGCCTTGCGGATGAAGAAGTCCGGGTGGCCGGCCTGGTGGCGGCAGTAGCCGAAGAGCCGGCCGGTGTCCGTGGCGTCCTTGTGGCGCAGCTGGTGCAGGAGGGCGGTGCGGGCGACCCAGAGGTCCTCGTCCCCGATCCACTCGTCCATGTCGGCCCGCAGCGCCGGGTCGGCGGCCACCAGCGGGCCCACCGTGTGCGCGGCGAGCAGGTCGACGGTGTCCCACCAGGGGTCGGTCACGACGAGGTGCCTCACCACCGGCAGCAGGGCGGAGGAGCAGCGGGCGACATGCCGGCGCAGGTAGTCCACGGCGAAGTACCGGTACTCGCGCTCGGGGAGCCGCCAGCAGCGCAGGGCGAGCGCCGCGCAGTCCGCCTCCCGCGGGGCGGGGGTGTCCTTGGTCACGGCCTTCGACAGCTCGCGGCGCAGCGGGGTGGGGATGCCGAGGAAGGGCGAGACGTCCTTCATGTACGCGGCCATCGCCGCGGCCCGTACGGGGTCGGCGGCGCCCGCGTAGAGCGCGGTCAGCCGGTCCACGAGGGTGTCCGCGAGGGCGCTGAGGGGGACCCCCGGCGGCCGCGGGTCGTTCGGCTGCATGAGGCCCAGATTACGGCGCGGCATCCCGGAGGTCGGTTAGTCTCCCGGAATGTCCCTCCTCCTCGCGCCGTGGTTCCGGCTGTCGCTCCTCGTCGTGCTGCTCTCCGCGGCCGGCGTGTGCGTGCTGCTGTACGAGCCGCAGCGGATCCTCTCGGAGGGCTGGCCCCCGGGCCTGCCCGTGGGCACGGCGGTCCTGCTGTTCGCAGGCGTGTACGGGGTGTGCACGGCGGCGTTCGTGCCGCGTCCGCTGCTGAACCTGGCCGCCGGAGCCGTGTTCGGTACGCAGTTCGGACTGCTCGCGGCGGTCGGCGGCACCGTGCTCGGCGCCGCGATCGCCTTCGGCCTGGGCCGTTTCATGGGCCAGGAGGCCCTGCGCCCGTACGTGCGCGGCCGCTGGCTGCGGGCGGCCGACGGCCAGCTCAGCCGGCACGGGTTCCGCTCCATGATCGCCGTGCGGCTCTTCCCCGGCGTGCCGTTCGTGGTGGCGAACTACTGCGCCGCGGTCTCCCGCTGCGGCTGGGTGCCGTTCCTGTCCGCAACCGCGCTCGGGGTCGTCCCCAACACCACCGCGTACGTCGTCGCGGGGGCCAGCGCCTCCTCCCCCGGTTCGCCCGCCTTCCTGGTCTCGTTCGGGTTCATCGTGGTCTCCGTGGTGGCCGCCGGAGCGGTCGCCTGGCGCAAGCGGCACCGCCTGGCACCGCCCCGGCCGCTGGGAACCGCGTACGAACGGGCGCCCCGGCACCCCCCGGTGGTCAGCACCGCCCCGCACGGGCCCTAGCATCGGACGCGAACTGCCCGACGATCACAAGGACGAGCGCACCCCGACATGAGCTGGTTCGAATCCCTAATCCTCGGTCTCGTCCAGGGGCTTACGGAGTTCCTCCCGATCTCCTCCAGTGCCCACCTGCGGCTGACCGCGGCGTTCGCCGGCTGGCACGACCCGGGAGCGGCCTTCACCGCCATCACCCAGATCGGCACCGAGGCGGCCGTGCTGATCTACTTCCGCAAGGACATCGCGCGGATCGTCTCCACCTGGTTCCGTTCCCTCTACACCAAGGCCCTGCGCTCCGAACAGGACGCGAAGATGGGCTGGCTGGTGATCGTCGGATCGATTCCCATCGGTGTCCTCGGCCTCGTGTTCAAGGACCAGATCGTGGGCCCGGCGCGCGACCTGCGCCTGACCGCCACCACCCTCATCGTGATGGGCGTCGTGCTCGGCGTCGCCGACCGGCTGGCCGCGCGCGACGAGGAGGGCGGCAGGCACCGCGCGATCCGTGAGCGCAAGACGCTGGGGCAGCTGAGCGTCAAGGACGGCCTCGTCTTCGGATTCTGCCAGGCGATGGCCCTGATCCCGGGCGTCTCGCGGTCCGGCGCGACGATCTCCGGCGGCCTCTTGCTGGGCTTCACCCGTGAGGCGGCCGCCCGCTACTCCTTCCTCCTCGCGATCCCGGCCGTGCTGGCGTCGGGCGCGTTCGAGATCCTGGACGTGGTCGAGGAGCCGGGCCACATCTCGTGGGGGCCGACGATCTTCGCGACGGTCATCGCGTTCTTCGTGGGCTACGCCGTCATCGCGTGGTTCATGAAGTTCATCTCCACCAAGAGCTTCATGCCGTTCGTGATCTACCGGATCCTGCTGGGCATCGTCCTGTTCGTCCTGATCGGCATGGGTGTGCTGAGCCCCCACGCGGGCGAGTCCGGCTCGTAGCGGCGACCCCGCTCACCGCTCCGCGTGAACCGGAGGCCGCTCGGGAACGTTCCCGGGCGGCCTCCGCGTCGTTGTGCCTGAGAGACCTGAAGGCGAGCAACCAGGGGTGTCCCATGGGTCGAGTGGTGTTGGAGCGATTTCCGGCCGGAAGTCCGAGGGGGAGCTGGCCGGCCGAGGAGTACGCGGCGCAGCGCCTGCGCGAGGGCGTACAGGCCGAAGTGGTGATGGACCTGGACAGCGACGCGTTCCTCGTCGTGGTGCGGCAGCGGGAGGTGCGTTCCGGTCACTGACCGCCCGCGGCGGGTTCCGGCGGGCACGCGCCCCTTGGCGTCGCGCCCCGTCAGCCCCACACTGTCCCGATGACGCAGCGTGTGGACCTCGCGACGGTAATGGACCGGCTGGCGATCGACGAGGTGGTCTCGGGGTACGCGGTGGCCGTCGACGACGGCGACTGGGACGCGTACCGCGCCCTGTTCGCCGCGGGAGGGCGGGCCGACTACAGCTCGGCGGGCGGGGTCGAGGGGCCGGCCGGGGAGGTCGCGGACTGGCTGGCCGAGGCCATGAAGCTCTTCCCGGTGCGCCAGCACCTCATCGTGAACCGGCTGATCCGGGTCGAGGACCTGGGCGGCTCGCCCGGGGACAGCGCCCGGGTGCGGGCCGACTTCCTGAACCCGATGCGGCTGGCCGGGCCGGAGTTCGACGGGACCGTCACCGCGCCCAACTTCGTCGCGGCCGGGCGCTACGCCTTCGAGTTGGCCCGCACCCGCGACGGCTGGCGGCTGACCGGCGTCACGGTCCACGAGAAGTGGCGGCACCTGTCCGCCTGACCGGGCCCCGGGCGGGCGGCTGATCCACACTGGAGGCGGAGGCATGCCATGGTCCCGTTGAGCGGTGCCCGGATCCCGGGCCGGCGGATCGCCGCCGCGGTTCTCGCCGGGGCGCTGCCCGCGCTCGCCTTCCCCGCGCCCGCGCTGTGGTGGTTCGCCTACGTCGCCCTGGTGCCCTGGATGCTGCTGCTGAGGTCGGCGCCCACCGGGCGCCGGGCCGCCCTGGAGGGCTGGCTGGGCGGCGCCGCCTTCGTCGTGGCCGTCCACCACTGGCTGCTGCCCAGCCTGCACGTGTTCCTGGTGCCGGTGGCCGCGCTGCTCGGCCTGCTGTGGATCCCCTGGGCGCTGCTGGTGCGGGAGCTGCTCGGCGGTACCCCCTCGGCCGGCCGGGCGGGCGCCTCGCTGGTCCTCGTACCGGCGGGGTGGCTGCTGTCGGAGCTGGTCCGGTCCTGGCAGGGCCTGGGCGGGCCCTGGGGGCTCCTGGGAGCGAGCCAGTGGCAGGTGCCGCCCGCGCTGCGGCTGGCCTCGGTGGGCGGGGTGTGGCTGGTCGGCCTCGTCGTGGTGGCGGTGAACTGCGCGGTGGTGCTGCTGGCGGCGGTTCCGGGCGCGCGGGTTCCGGCGGTGGCCGGGCTGACGGGGTGCGCGGTGCTGACGGGCGTGGCGTGGCTGTGGGCCCCGTCCCCCGAGGTGACGGGGCGGCTGCGGGTGGCCGTCGTCCAGCCGGGGCCGGTGGCGGACGGCCCGGACAGCACGGAGCGGCGGTTCGCCGCCGGCGAGCGGCTGACCCGGGCGCCGGGCGGCAGACCGGTCGACCTGGTGGTGTGGGGCGAGAGCAGCGTCGGGGAGGACCTGACGGCCCGCCCGGACCTGGCCCGGCGCCTGGCCGCGCTCTCCGCGGAGGCGGGGGCCCCGCTGCTGGTGAACGTGGACGCGCGGCAGCCGGACCGTCCCGGGATCCGCAAGAGCGCGGTGCTCGTCGACGCCAGGGGCCCCACCGGCGACCGGTACGACAAGATGCGGCTCGTCCCCTTCGGAGAGTACGTGCCGGCCCGCTCGCTCCTCGGCTGGGCCACCTCGGTCGGCAGGGCGGCCGGCGAGGACCGGGTGCCGGGCGACGCCCCGGTGGTCATGGGGCTTCCCGGGGGCGTCCGGATCGGCCCGCTGGTCTGCTTCGAGTCGGCGTTCCCGGACATGAGCCGCCACCTGGTCCGCGATGGCGCCGGCGTGCTGGTCGCCCAGTCGTCGACGAGCACCTTCCAGGGCAGCTGGGCCCCGGCGCAGCACGCCTCGCTGGCCGCGCTGCGCGCCGCGGAGACCGGCCGTCCCATGGTGCACGCCACCCTGACCGGGATCAGCGCGGTGCACGGCCCGTACGGCGAGCGGATCGGCGGGCCGTTGCCCACCGCGGCGAGCACGGCGGCCGTGTACGAGGTGCCCACGGCCCGGGGCACGACGCTCTACGTCCGCTTCGGGGACTGGCCGGTGGCTGCGGCCCTCGCCGTACTGGCGGCGTACTGCGCGGCGGAGGGGTCCCGCTCGCTCAGGAGGCCTGCTCGAGGGCCGAATCCACCACCCTCTCGCACAGTTCGTGGGTGAGGAGCGCGTCCCGGGCGCTGAGGGTCCGGCCCGCCGCTACGGCGTCCAGGAAGGCGTCCACGACCTGCTCGATGCCGCGCTGGCGGGCGACCGACACCCAGTCCCCGCGGCGCCGGACGGTCGGCTGGCCCTTGTGGTCGATGACCTCCGCGAGGTTGACGACCTGCCGCTTGGTGTCCTGTCCGGACACCTCCAGGACCTCTTCGGCGGACCCGGAACGCCGGTTCATGATGCCGAGCGCGGTGAAGCCCTCGCCGGACATCTGGAGCACCACCTGGTGCATCAGGCCGTCGCGCACCACGGCCCGCACGTCGATGTGGTCGGCCTCGGCGGGCAGCAGGAAGCGCAGGGTGTCGACGACGTGGATGAAGTCGTCCAGTACGAGGGTGCGCGGGTCCTCGGGCAGGCCGACGCGGTTCTTCTGCAGGACGATCAGCTCACGCGGGTGCTCGGCACACTGCGTGTAGCCGGGTGCGTGGCGGCGGTTGAAGCCGACGGCGAGGGAGACCCCGCGTTCCTCCGCCAGGTCCACCAGCCGGCGCGACTCCGCGAGCTCGTAGGAGAGCGGCTTGTCCACGTACGTGGGCACGCCCGCTTCCAGGAGGCGGGTGACGATCTCGGGATGGGCGGCGGTCGGGGCGTGCACGAAGGCCGCGTCGAGTCCCTGCGCCAGCAGGGCGTCGAGGTCGGTGTGCCGGCGCGCGGCCGGGACGTGGTGGAGGGCGCCGACCCGGTCCAGCGTGGCGGGGGTCCGGGTCTGCAGGTGCAGCTCGACTCCCGGGCGGGTGGTGAGGACGGGCAGGTACGCCTTGCGCGCGATGTCGCCGAGTCCGATGCAGCCGACCTTCACCGGGGGGCCTCCAGGTTCGTTGCGAGCGGTATTCCCGCAGCTTAATCCCTGGTGGCGGGGGCTTCGTTCGCCCAGGATGAGGGTCATGCACTCCAATGGATCACATCGCACCGAGCCGTCCACCACCGCCGACGAGCGGGAGATGCTGGACGGCTGGCTCGACTACCACCGCGCCACGCTCGCCTGGAAGTGCGAGGGCCTGGGTGACGAACAGCTGCGCCTGACGCTCCTGAAGCCCTCCGAGCTGAGCCTGCTGAGCCTCGTACGGCACATGGCGGAGGTGGAGCGGTACTGGTTCCGGGAGATCATGCTGGGCGAGGACCTCCCGGAGCTCTACTGTTCCCAGGAGGAGCCGGACGGCGACTTCCACTTCGCCGACGGGGACACCTGGGCAGACGCCGAGCGGGTCTGGCAGACCGAGGTCGAGCTGGCCCGGCAGGCGTCGGCGGGCCGCTCCCTGGACCTGGTGTCGGACGCGGCCGCCCACCACCGCGGCGAGGTGTTCAGCCTCCGCTGGGTCTACACCCACATGATCGAAGAGTACGCGCGCCACAACGGCCACGCCGACCTGCTGCGCGAGCACATCGACGGCTCCACCGGCGAGTAGGACCGTCCGTCCGCCGGACACCGGACCCCGTCACCCGTGCGGGGTGAATATCGCCTCCGGGTTTTCGCAACGGTATCCCCGCCCAGCAGAGTTGCGCGAGTGCATCCCACCCGAACCACGACACCCCCGCCGCTCGGAGTCGCCTGCGCCGTCTCGGCGGTGCTGGAGGCCCTGGAAGCCGCCCCCGGGCCCGGGCCGTCGTACGGAGGGCGGCTACGGGGACTGTTCCGGGAACGGCCCCGGCCCCGTGCCCGGTTCCGCGGCGAGGCGGCGCTCCAGCCGGGTGATGGCGGCCCGTACGCCGTTGCCGTACCCGTCGTCGGACAGCGCGCCGGTGGCGGCGCGGGCCCGGGCCAGGTGGACCCGGGCCGCCTCGGGGCGCCGCAGCTTGACGTAGTCGGCGGCGATGCTGAGGTGGAGGGACGGGTAGAACACCCGCATCGCCCGCCGCGGCTCGGCGGTCCGCCCGGCCGGGATCCCCTCCCCCGGGGCGGCCCCGGCGGCGGCGCCGTGGGCGGCGGTCAGGGCCCGCAGGTCCCAGGCCAGCTCCTCGGCGGGATCGTCCTGCGCGTCGGCCAGGTAGTGCGCGAGCGTGCAGCGGTGGAGGGAGTCTCCTTCCACGCCGATCTCGGACCAGATCGCGCCGAGCCGGTTGCGGGCCTCCTCGCGGTCCCCCGCGTGCAGCAGGATGACGGCCTGGCCGATCCGGGTCATGACGGCGTCCTCCGACGCCTCCTGCTGCTCCGTCAACGCGGCCTCCGGCTCACTCCGCCGGACCTGCGCCGGTCCGGTCGTCACGAAGCTAGCCGGAGGCACCGGCAATGCCGCCGAGGCGCGGGGGGAGGTCAGCCGAGGTCGGGAATCCGCCAGTCGATCGGCTCATGGCCCTGGGCGGCGACGGCCGCGTCGATCTGCGTGAAGGGGCGGGAGCCGAAGAACTTCTTGGCCGACAGCGGGGACGGGTGGGCACCCTTGACGACCGCGTGCCGCTCCTCGTCGATGAGCGGGAGCTTCTTCTGGGCGTAGGCGCCCCACAGGACGAACACCGCCGGGTCGGGACGGTCGGAGACCGCGCGGATCACCGCGTCGGTGAACTTCTCCCAGCCCTTGGCCTTGTGCGAGTTGGGCTCGGCCTCCCGGACGGTGAGCACCGCGTTGAGCAGCAGGACACCCTGCCGGGCCCACGGCATCAGGTACCCGTTGTCGGGGACCGGCAGGCCGAGTTCCTCCTTCATCTCCTTGTAGATGTTGCGGAGGGAAGGCGGGGTCTTGACGCCCGGCTGCACGGAGAAGCACAGGCCGTGGCCCTGGCCCGCGCCGTGGTAGGGGTCCTGTCCGAGGACCAGCACCTTCACCTGGTCGAAGGGGGTGGCCTCCAGGGCCGCGAAGACCTGCTCGCGGGGCGGGTAGACCGGCCCGTTGGCCCGCTCCTTCTCGACGAACTCGGTGAGTTCCCTGAAGTAGGGCTGGTCCAGCTCTCCGCCGAGGACGGGGAGCCAGGACTCGGGCAGCATCTGGGTCACGGGGACAACCTCCGGTACAAGTTCGTGCGACTGCTCCAGAACCTACCGGGGGCCACTGACAGCGCCTCGCCCACCCGCTCCGGTGCGCGGCCGCCCCCGGCCGCGCACCGATCCCGCGACCGCCGCCTACCAGCTGGTCTTGCGGTACAGCTCCCACATCTGCATGGCCGTCTGCGGGTCGAGCGCCCGCTCGGCGCCCGCGATGTCGTCGCGCGCGGCGACGTACAGCTTGCCCTGCCACAGCGGCAGGAGGCGGACGTCCTCGGCGAAGATCTGCTGTGCCTGCTCGAACTCGCGGATGCCGGCCGAGCGGTCGCCCTCTCGGCGGGACTTCGGCAGCAGCTCGTTGATGATCTGCGCGGGCTCGTACGGTGTACCGACCGCGTTCTCCTTGCCGACGAACGGCGCGATGAAGTTGTCGGGGTCCGGGAAGTCGGGGAACCAGCCGCGGCCGAAGATGGGGTACTCCCCGCCCTTGTAGCCCTCCTGGAAGGTCTTCCAGGGCTGGCCGCGCAGCGTGATCCGGAAGAGGTTGCTCTCGTCGAGCTGCCGCTTGAGCTCGGTGAACTCGTCGGCCGTCGAGGCGCCGTAGCGGTCGGTGGTGTACCAGAAGGTCAGGTCCACCGGCTGGGTGATCCCCGCGTCCTTGAGGATCTTCTTCGCCTTGGCGACGTCCGAGTGGCCGTACTTGTCGAAGAACGGCGTCTTGTGGCCGACGACCCCCTTGGGAACCATCGAGTACAGCGGCTCGGCGGTGCCCTGGTAGACCTTGGACACCAGCGTGCCGCGGTCGATGACCTGGGCGATCGCCTGGCGGACGGCGAGCTTGTTGACCTGCGGGTCCTTCGGGTTGAAGACCAGGTAGCGGATCTCGGCGCCGACGTTCTCGACGACCTGGACCCCCTGCGAGTGGGCTTCGGGGGCCTGGAGCGCCCGGACCTCCGCGGCGGAGAGGCCCCGGTAGGTGGCGTCGATCTCCTTCGCCTTCAGGTCCGCGATCATCTTCACGGAGTCCTTGAAGTAACGGATCGTGACGGCGTCGTTGCGGCGGTTGGCGAAGCCCGCGTAGCTGCCGTTGCGGCTGAGGACCGCTTCGGCGCCGTCCTTGTACGAGTCGAGCACGTACGGGCCGGAGCCGGTGACCTTGTCGTCCTCGCGGACCTTGTCGGCCGGGTAGTCCTTCGGCGCGACGAGCGAGGCGGCCGGCGAGCCCAGCACGTAGGGGAACGTCGCGTCCGGGGTCTTCAGGTGGAAGACGACGGTCAGCGGGTCCGGGGTCTCGATCTTGTCCAGCGTGCCGAAGAGGTCCTTGGGACCCAGCTTGTGGCCGATGGTCCGGATCCGGTCGAGAGAGTGCTTGACGGCCTTGGCGTCCAGGGCCTCGCCGTTGGAGAACTTCAGTCCCTTGCGCAGGGTGCACCGGTACGACTCGTTCGCCGTGTCCGTGAACTCGCAGCCCTGGGCGGCGTCCGGCTGGGGCTTGGTGGAGCCCGTCGGGAAGGCCAGCAGGGTCTGGTAGACGTTCCGGTACAGCTCCCAGGAGCCGTCCCATGCGGCCGCCGGATCGAGGGTGCTCGGGGCGCTGGTCGTGCCGACGACGATTCGTTTCTGATCGCCACCGCTGTCGTCCGAGAGCAGGCCGCATCCGGCGAGCAGGGATATGGACGCAAGGGCCGCAGTGATCTGCAGGCATCTGGTCCGGTTGAACACGTGCACGCTCCTCGATCAGCCAGGGGTGCGGCAGACCCTACCGCAGTGCCCCACGAATCCAATGGATAGGTTTCGTGGGGCACTTGACCGGTTCCGTGCATATTCGGTATGCATTTGACTCTCCCCAGGAGGTCAAAGCGTCCGATTATCGGTCAGTGCACTCCGGCATTGAGGAACATTCCTCCGTCAATGACGAGAGTTTGCCCAGTGATCCATTCCGCTTGTGCAGATGTCAGGAACGCCGCGGCCCCCCCGATGTCCTCCGGGACCCCGAGCCGGCCGAGCGGATAGGCCGCCGCGGCCTCCTGCTCGCGCCCCTCGTAGAGCGCCTGGGCGAACTTCGTCTTGACCACCGCGGGGGCGATCGCGTTCACCCGGACACCGGGTGCCATCTCGTGGGCGAGCTGGAGGGTGAGGTTGACCATGGCGGCCTTGCTCATCCCGTACGCCCCGATGAAGGGCGAGGCCGAGACGCCGGCGATCGAGGCGATGTTCACGATCGCCCCGCCGTGGTCCTTCTGCCACGCGTGCCAGGTCCGCTGCGCGAAGCCCAGCGCGGAGATCACGTTGGTCTCGAAGACCTTGCGCGCCACCCCCAGGTCGAGGTCCGCGATCGGACCGAAGACCGGGTTCGTGCCGGCGTTGTTCACCAGGAAGTCGACCCGCCCGAAGGCCTCCATGGTCCGCTCCACGGCGACGGCCTGGTGGGCCTCGTCGTGCGCCTTCCCGGCGACCCCGATGACCCGGTCCGCGCCGAGCCGCTCCACGGCCTCCTTGAGGGCCTCTTCGTTGCGCCCGGTGATGCAGAGCCGGTCGCCGCGGGCGACCAGCGCCTCGGCGACGCCGAAGCCGATGCCCCGGCTCGCGCCGGTGATCAGCGCGACCCTGCCGCTGTCGATGCCTTCGTACGTCATGACGTGCGCCCTGCCTCTCGTCAGTTGAGCGGGCCGCCGGCCACGTACATGACCTGGCCGGAGACGAAGCCGGCGGCCTCGCCCGTGAAGAACGCGATCGCGTTGGCGATGTCGTCCGGACGGCCGACCCGCTGGACGGGGATCTGGGTGGCGGCGGCCGCCTGGAAGTCCTCGAAGCCCATGCCCACGCGGGCGGCCGTCTGGGCGGTCATCTCGGTGACGATGAAGCCGGGGGCGACGGCGTTGGCGGTGACGCCGAACTTGCCGAGCTCGATGGCCAGGGTCTTGGTGAAGCCCTGCAGACCGGCCTTGGCGGCGGCGTAGTTGGCCTGCCCGCGATTGCCGAGCGCCGAGCTGCTGGAGAGGTTCACGATCCGGCCGAACTTGGCCTCGACCATGTACTTCTGACAGGCCTTCGACATCAGGAACGCCCCGCGCAGGTGCACGTTCATGACCGTGTCCCAGTCGGTCTCGGTCATCTTGAAGAGGAGGTTGTCGCGCAGCACGCCCGCGTTGTTGACGAGGACGGTCGGGGCGCCGAGGGTGCTCGCGACGCGCTCGACGGCCGCCTCCACCTGCGCGGCGTCGGAGACGTCGCAGCCGACCGCCAGGGCCGTGCCGCCGGCCGCCGTGATCGCCTCCAGGGTGTCCTTGCAGGCCGCTTCGTCGAGGTCGAGTACGGCGACGGCCCGGCCTTCGGCGGCCAGGCGTACGGCGGTGGCCGCGCCGATGCCCCGGGCCGCCCCGGTCACGATCGCGACGCGCTGCTCGGTGGTGGACATGCTGGATCTCCTCGCCCTTGAGAGGCGGCCGCCCAAAGGTGAGCAACCGCTTAGTAGCTTCAGCTGAGGAGACGCTAGGAGCCCTGGCACCCGGTGTCAACGGGGGTCCGCCCCGCCCGGGCCGGCGGAGGCGGCACGGTCGGGGCGGAGGCCCCCCGGACGGAGGCGCGGGGACCTGCGCCGGAACGGCGGAGCGGTCCCGACGGGATCGAAGGAGACGGCTCAGAGGACCAGCAGGCCCAGGAGCCGGTCCACCTCCGCGGCGGGGTCGGCCGTCAGGCCGGTGTGCACTGGGCCCGGCTGGACCACGGTGCTCCGCGGCGCGATCAGCCAGCGGAACCGGCGGCCCGCGTCGTCGCCGGCCGCCTGCCCGGCGCCCTCCCCGCCGACGCACACGCCCTCGACCCCGCGCAGTGCGGCCCGTACCCCGGCCACGTCGGCCTCCGGGTCCAGGGCGAGGAGCTTGGCCTCGTCGAGGTGGGTGCGGGCGGCCACGTACGCGTGGGCCCGGCTGTAGACGATCACTCCGGCGTTGAAGCACTCGCCCCGTTCCATCCGGGGCACCACCCGCACCAGCGCGTACTCGAACACGTCCCGCTTGATCACTCGCTGTCGCTCTTCTTCCGGTGGGGCTGGGGGGCAAGACGCTCGGCGAGCCATCCGGGAGGGCCGGACCGCGGCCTCGCCTCGGCCTCCATGGTGATCCTCTCGTGGATGGTGGCCGCGCGCGGCAGCAACACCTCCACGTAGGCGCGGCGCAGGGCGTCGGTGGTGTCGAAACCGGGCTCGTCGACCAGCCATTCGTCGGGAACGTCGGCCGCCACCTCGGTGAGCAGTTCCTCGGTGACGAGCGGGGCGAGGGCGGCGGCCGCCGCCGCGACGTCCGGTCCGACGGGGGCCAGTACGTGGTCGGAGGCGTTGTAGGGCTTGGCGGCGGCGGCTCCGGCCGTGGGCCAGTTGTGGTGCCAGATCATGGTGGCGCCGTGGTCGATGAGCCAGAGGTCGCCGTGCCAGACCAGCATGTTGGGGTTGCGCCAGGACCGGTCGACGTTGTTGATCAGGGCGTCGAACCAGACCACGCGCCCGGCCTCGACCGGGTCCACCTGGTACGCGAGCGGATCGAAGCCGATCGACCCGGGCAGGTAGTCCATGCCGAGGTTGAGCCCGCCGCTGGCCTTCAGCAGCTCCTGGACCTCCTGGTCGGGCTCGCCGAGCCCGATCACGGGGTCGAGCTGCATCTGGACCAGCCGCGGGACCCTCAGCCCCAGCCGCTGGGCGAGGCGCCCGCAGATGACTTCGGCGACCAGGGTCTTGCGGCCCTGGCCGGCTCCGGTGAACTTCATGACGTAGGTACCGAGGTCGTCGGCCTCGACGATTCCCGGGAGCGAGCCGCCCTCACGCAGGGGCGTGACGTAACGGGTCGCGATCACTTCGGACAGCATCCGCCCAGGTTACGGGGGTCAGGCCGGTCGGGCCCACAGCTCGAGGAGTTCCTCTGCCGTGGTGATGGTCGCGACCAGCCCGAGCGAGTTGCGGACCACCTCGGCGGTGACGGAGGCGGGCACCCCGGCGATGGCGTCGGCCGGGACCACGACCCGGTAGCCGAGGTTGACGGCGTCGAAGACGGTGTTCGGGATCGCGATGTTGGAGGAGACCCCGGTGACGACGAGCGTACGGACGCCCAGGTTGCGCAGGAGCGCGTCCAGGTCGGTGCCGGACATCGGCGACAGCCCGTGCAGCCGCCGCACCACCAGGTCCTGTTCGGCCACCACGATCGGGGCCGCGACCTCCACCGCCCGGCTGCCGGTCAGCTGGCGGACGGGCAGCTTCCCCGCGGCCCGGAACAGCCGCGCGTTGGTGTTGGACCCGAGCCCGTCCGGACGCCGCTCGGCGACCGCGTGCAGCACCTGTACGCCGGCCCCGCGCGCGGCGTCGGCCAGCGCGGCCACCCGCGCCAGGACGCCCGAGTCCCGGGCTTCCTTGGCCAGATCGGGCAGCGCGCTCTCCTCGCCGACGACGCCGTTCTGGCACTCGACGGTGAGCAGTGCGGTGGTGGCGGGATCGAGATCCGGCATGGCTCCCCCTGGCGCGGCGACGGAAGAGCCCGCATGATTCCTGACAGACAGTCAGATGTGAAGGGGCGCGGGCCGGATGGACGACGACGCACGCTTGAACGACACACCCACGGACGGAGCACTCTCGGACGGCACACCCACGGACGGCACACCTCCGGACGGAGCCCTCCCGGACGGGGCGCAGCGGCGGGGCCGCCGCATCATGATGACCGGGGAGGAGGTGGACGCCTTCCTGCGCGAGCAGCGCACCTGCCGGGTGGCCACGGTCTCCCCGGACGGGCGCCCGCACGTGGGCGCCCTGTGGTTCGCCTGGGACGGCAGTTCGCTGTGGCTGTACTCGATCACCCGCAGCCGGCGCTGGGCCGACCTGCGCAAGGACCCCCGGATCTCGGTGGTCGTGGACTCCGGGGAGTCGTACGACGAGCTGCGCGGCGTGGAGCTGTCGGGCAGCGCCGTCTTCGTGGGCGAGGCCCCGCGCACAGGTGAGCCGTGCCCGGAACTGGCCGAGGCCGAGCGGATCTTCCCGGTCAAGAACTTCGGGATCGAGGAGATGCCGCACGACGGCCGTCACGCCTGGATCCGCCTCACCCCCGAGTCGGTCGTCTCCTGGGACTTCCGCAAGATCTAGGGGTTCGCCGGAAGGGGCGCGCCGGGGCAGAACCGCGCGGGCGGGTCTACACCCGGGCGGCCGCCGCCCGTCGCAGCGCGTCGGCCGCGGCCCGGATGGAGGGGCGCCGGTCGGCGTCCGCGCGCCAGACGGCGTACACGTGACGGCGGACGCTGTCGCTGACGGGCAGCAGCCGGACCCCTTCCGGCACCGGGCCGCGGCCCAGCCGGGGCGCCACACACACCCCGAGCCCGGCCTCGACGAAGGCCAGCTGGGTGTGGTGCTCCTCGGCGATGTGCGCGATGCGGGGTTCGGTGCCCGTGCCGCGCAGGGTGAAGACCAGCCACTCGTGACAGAACTGACCCTCGTTCCAGGAGATCCAGTCGTCGTCGGCGAAGTCCGCCAGCGAGATCTCGGTCCGCCCGGCCAGCCGGTGGCCGGCCGGTACGGCGATGTCCACGGAGTCGTCGAGCAGGTGGGTCCGGATGAGTTCCGCGGGCACCGGCATCCGTTTGTTGTACCAGTCGATGGCCAGCGCCATGTCGAGGTCCCCGCGGACCACCGCGGCCATGCTCTCCTCCGGCTCCCGCTCGCGCGCCAGGGCGCGGAGCTCGGGGTGGTCCGCGCGCAGGACGGACAGGGCGCCGGGCAGCAGGCCGCGCATGGCGGTCGGAAAGGCGCCGATCCGCAGCTCGCCGACCGCGCAGCCGCGCTGGGCCTCGACATCGGCCTGGGCGAGCTCGACCTGGGAGATGATCCGGGCCGCGTGGCCGGCGAGGAGCCGCCCGGCGTCGGTGAGCCGGATGCCGCGCCCGTTCCTCGCCACCAGGGGCTGACCGACTTCGCGTTCCAGCTTGGCCATCTGCTGCGATACGGCCGAGGTGGTGACGTGCAGGCCGTCCGCCGCTCCGCCGACGGAGCCGTGGCGGGCGAGGGCATCGAGGGTGCGCAGGCGCTCCAGGTTCAACATGTAAGCAATGCTACGACGTTGCCCCGACGAACTCTCGCTTGTCCTACGAAGTTGATACGCGCACAGTAGGGCCATGAGCGCACCCGCGGCCCCCCGCCCCACCTCCACGGCACCCTCCACCGACCCGGCCGGCGCCGCCCCGGCCGGTCTGCCGTCCGGCCGTCGCGCCCGACTCCTCGACTGGCGCGTGCGCTTCGCGGTCCTCTCGGTGGTCTGGGGCTTCAGCTTCCTGCTGATCAAAGTCGGCACCGAGGCGTACGCCCCGTTCCACGTGGCCCTGGGCCGAGTGCTGTTCGGCGCGCTCGCGCTGCTCGCCGTCCTGCTGGTGCGCCGGGAGCCGCTTCCCCGGGGCCTGCGCACCTGGGGGCACCTGACGGTGGCGGCGCTGCTGCTCAACACGCTGCCGTTCTCGCTCTTCGCGTTCGCGGAGCTGAGCATCCCCTCCAGCCTGGCCGGGATCTGCAACGCGACGTCCCCGCTGTGGGGCATGGCGCTCTCGCTGGTGGCGCTGTCGGAGGACCGCCCCACCCGGCGCCGCTTCGCCGGCCTGGGCCTGGGCTTCCTCGGCGTCCTCACCGTCCTCGGCGCCTGGCAGGGCTTCTCGGGGGTCGACGGCAAGGGCACCGCGCTCGCCCTGCTGGCCTCGCTCTGCTACCCCATCGGCTGGATCTACGTCCGCCGTACGCTGGCCGGCACCCCGGGCTCCCCGGTGGCCATGACCGGAGCCCAGCTGCTGGTCTCCACGCTCCAGCTGACCCTGGTCAGCGCCCTGTTCACCTCGGCCCCCTCGTCGTTCCCGCTCTGGCCGACCCTCTCGGTGATCGCGCTGGGCGCCCTGGGCACCGGACTGGCCCTCCAGATGCAGTACGGGCTGGTGACGGAGGTCGGCCCGACGACGGCCCAGATGGTCACCTACTTCATCCCGGTGATCGCCACGGCGGCGGGCGTCCTGGTCCTGGGCGAACAACTGCACTGGAACACCCCGGTCGGTGCCCTCGTCGTCCTGGCCGGCGCCGCCCTCACCCAGACCCGTCCCGCGGCCCGCAAGCCCGTCTGACCCGGTCTCCCTACCCGGCCTCCCACCCGGCCTGCGACCCGGCCCGCGACCCGGGGCGAACGCCGCCACCCGGCGGTACGGCTCCGCCGGACGGTCCCCCGGGGCCATGCGGGCCGCCGACGCGGTCGGCGCGCACCGGCCCCGCGCCGGTCGGTCAGTCGTAGCGGACGCCCGACGCCCCCGGGCGGACCGCCGCCGCCACCGCGTCGGCCAGCTCCGCGACGTCCGCGGGCCGCAGCTGCGACACCGTCAGCCGCACCCCCGGTCCGGACTCGACGCGGAACCGGGCCCCCGCGGCCACCGCCCAGCCCGCGCCGAGCAGCCGGGTCACGGCGCCCGTCTCGTCGGCGACCGGCACCCACACGTTCATGCCGCTCCGCCCGTGCGCCGCCACGCCCCGCTCCCGCAATGCGGCGACCAGCGCGCCCCGCCGTTCACCGTACGAGCGCGCCACGGCCTCCCGGTCCACGGCGCCGGAGGACCACAGCTCGACGACCGCGTACTGGAGCAGCCGGCTCACCCACCCGGGGCCCAGCCGCTGCCGCCCGCGCACCCGGTCCAGGGTCACCGCGTCCCCCGTGAGCACCGCGAGCCGCAGGTCGGGCCCGTACGCCTTGGCCGTGGAGCGGACCAGCGCCCAGTGCCGGGTCACCCCGCCCAGGGGGTGCAGCGGCAGGTCGACGAAGCCGTGCCCGTGGTCGTCCTCGATCACCAGCACCTCGGGGCGGTCCGCCAGGAGTCCCCGCAGCTCAGCCGCCCGCTCCGCGCTCACCGCGGCCCCGGTCGGGTTCTGCGCCCGCGCGGTCACCACCAGCGCCCTGGCCCCGGCCGCCAGGGCCCGCGCCAGGGCGTCCGTGCGGGGCCCGTCGTCGTCCACCGCCACCGGCAGCACGCGCAGTCCCAGCGCCGGGGCGAGGTCCAGCACGCTCCCCCAGCCCGGGTCCTCGACGGCCACGGCGTCGCCCGGTCGCAGGTGCGCGGCCAGTACCCGCTCGATGGCGTCCAGGGCGCCCGAGGCGAGCGCGACCGGCCCGTCCGGTACGCCGTCCGCGTCGAGGCCGGCCCGGGCCAGGCGGGCCAGTTCGGGGGCGACCGGGTCCTGGCCGTAGAGGGTCGGCCGGCGCGCGGACGTCCGGGCGGCAGCGGCGAGCGCTCCGTCGAGCGGGGGCAGCAGTGCCACGTCCGGATTTCCGTCGGTGAGGTCCCGTACGCCCGCGGGCACCTCCGTCCGCAGCGCGTCCCGCGGCGCGCTCGACGGCCGCGGCCGCACCCGGCTGCCGCGCCGCCCGTCGGTCTCGATGACCCCGCGTTCGCGCAGCGTCCGGTAGGCGGCGGCCACGGTGTTCGGGTTGACCCCGAGCCGGGCGGCCAGTTCCCGCATGGGCGGCAGCAGCGTTCCGGGCGCGAGGGCGCCCGAGCCGACGCCCGCCTCCACGCTGGCCGCGATATCCGATGCGCCGCGTCCTGTGATTCGATACTCTCCTAGCACAAAGCACATTATGCACTAATACAATGGAGACGGCCAGGATGACCACCACATCGACCGCAGGGGCGACGGAGGCGACCGGATCGGCGCCCGCCGGGGCCTACGAGCCCACTGACCGCACGGTCCCCTCCCGGTCCCGCGAACGCGCGCACTACGACCGCGAGACGGTCCACTCGATCCTCGACCAGGCCTACGTGTGCCACCTCGGGTTCGTCCGCGACGGCGCGCCCGTGGTGCTGCCCACGCTCTTCGCCCGCGTCGGCGAGTCCCTGTACATCCATGGTTCGACCGGCTCGCGCCCGCTGCTCGCCGCCGGGCGCCGCGACCCCGGCCTGCCCGTCTGCGTCACCGTGACCCACCTCGACGGCCTGGTGCTGGCCCGGTCTGCGTTCCACCACTCGCTCAACTACCGCTCGGTGCTGGTCCACGGCACCGCTCACCAGGTCACGGACGAGGCGGAGTGCCGGCTGGCCCTGGACGCCCTCGTCGACCACGTCGTCCCGGGCCGCTCCGCCGACTCCCGGCCGGCGAACGCCAGGGAGCTCGCGGCCACCGCCGTGATCCGCCTGGACCTGACCGAGGTGTCCGCGAAGATCCGCACCGGCGGCCCGAACGACGACGCCGAGGACCTCGCCCTCCCGTACTGGGCGGGCGTGGTCCCCGTCGCTCCGGCGTACGGGACGCCGGAACCCGCGGCCGACCTGGCCCCCGGCACCGTCCTGCCGGGCTACCTCGCCGCGCGCTGAGGGCCGCTCCGCGGCGCGGCGGGCCCGCGTTCCGGGTCACCGCCCGGTCCGGCCGGCCCGCCCGCCGGGCGGCGGGACTCCGCCCCGATCAGCGCCCCGACGGCCGTGAGGAGCAGTACGGTTCCCAGCACCACGGCGCCGGTCAGCCGCTCGCCGAGTACCAGGACGGCGATCACCGCCGCGCTGACCGGCTCGATCAGCATGATCACGGAGACGGTCGCCGCCCGCACGGCGGCCGCCCCGGTGAAGTAGAGGGCGTACGCCAGCGCCGTCGGGACGACGGCCACGTACACCAGCAGCCACAGCACGCGCCCGAGTTCGGCGGTGTGCGGCAGCAGCCCCTCCAGTGCGGCGAGCGGCAACAGGCACACCGTGCCCACCCCGACCGACCAGGCAGTGGTGATCAGCGGGTCACCGCCCGCCCCGCGCTGCCCGAGCCACCGGGCCCGCAGGGTCATGGCCGCGTATCCGGCGGCGGACAGCAGCGCCCAGCCGACGCCGAGCGGCCGCACCTCCCCGCCCCCGCTGCCCATAACCAGCACGGCCAGCCCGGCCAGCGCCCCGACCACGGCGGCGGTCCCGCCGCGGCCGAGCCGCTCGGCCATCCAGTACCGGGCGCCGAGCGCGATGAGCACCGGCCCGGCCCCGAGGGTGACCACGGTCCCGACGGCGAGACCGGTCTCGCGGACGGCGGCGAAGTAGGCGGCCTGGAAGAGGGTGAACAACAGCCCGGTCGAGATCAGCGAGGGCACCGAGGGCCGCGACCGCCGGGCACCGGATCGGGGCCGGCGCCGTACGGCGAGCACGGCCAGCAGCACGGCGAGCCCGCCCGCGCAGCGCCAGAAGGACAGCGAGAGCGGGCCGAGATCACTGGCCAGGAAGAGGAGCGAGGCGGCCGCTCCGGCGGTGCCCCAGGCGGCTCCGGCGAGAACGAGGTAGAGCAGACTGCGCCCGGCGGCGGGCGAATGGTTCGACACGTGTGGTCTCCGCGCGTGCGTGAAGGATGAAGGGAAGGGTCATCGCTTCGCGGGCAGCGCGCACCCGCCCGGGAACACCCGGGCCGGGGCTGTCGTACGTGGAAGTGCCGCCCGCGCCTAGGCGGCGGGAGGCGGAAGCACGGTCATCGGCATGGTCCGCACCCTATGCCGTGGTCGTCTCGCGGTCCAGCACGGCCGGGTCGACCGCCGCGGGCGGGGTGGGCCGGGAGGACTGAGCGATGAAGGCACCGCCGAGCACCAGCGCCCCGCCGGCGATCTGCCAGGTCGAGAGGTACTCGCCGAGCAGGATCCAGGCCAGCACCGTCGCGATGACCGCCTCCAGGCAGGCCACGACCCCCGCGACCTGCGGGGAGAGCCTGCGCACCGACACCACGCCGGTCAGGTAGGCCAGTACGGTCGCGACGAGGACCACCCAGCCCAGCAGGATCCCGGCCGGGAGCATGGTCCCGTTCAGCGAGGCCTCCGCGGCCAGCACCCCCCAGTCCATCTCCCAGGGCCGGGAGATCACCGTCATCACCAGGGTGCCGATGAGCATCCCGTACGCGATCACGCCCAGCGGGTCGGGGACGTCGTCCCCGTCGGCGCCCTGGTCGGCGAAGACGAAGTAGAAGGCCTGGCAGCAGGCCGCGGCGAGGCCGAGCAGGACCCCGAGCGGGTCCAGGCTCAGCCCGGCCCAGATCTCGACGACGCAGGCGAGGCCCACGACGGCCACGGCCGCGCCGACGGCGGCCGCCCTCGTGACGGGCTTGCGCTGTACGAACCGGATCCAGCCGAGCAGCAGCGCCGGGCCCAGGTACTCCAGCAGCAGGGCCACGCCCACCGGGATGCGCGACAGGGAGGCGAAATAGAAGGCCTGTACGCCCGCGACGCCGATCAGCCCGAAGCCCGCGAGCAGCGCGGGTTTGCGGCGCAGCAGATCGCGGTGGCGCCAGGCGAGCGGCGACAGCACGAGCGCTGCCCCGGCCACCCTGAGCCAGACTGTGTGGAGGGGGTCCAGACCCGCCTCGATCAGCGGCTTCGCCGCCACTCCGGAACCACCGAACGCGAACGCCGAGACGAGGGCGAGGCCCAGTCCGGCGTGTCTCCCTGACGCTTGCATCGGGCCATCATGGCAGGGCTCGTCAGGAGCGTCACCGAGGTGACGCCTGTTGAGACGCGGCGGCCGGCCGACCGGAGGAGACCGACGATATCTGACAGGTCGTCAGTATTGAATGTTCCGCCCACCGGGGCTACCTTCCGCCGCACGTACCCGACGAGAAGGGGTGGTCGCATGGCCGAAGTCACCGCGGAGTCACGCATCGAGGCGCCCGCCGCGAAGCTCTGGTCCCAGCTGACGGACTGGGACGCGTACGGCCAGTGGAGCATGACCCACACCAATTTTCCGAAGGGCGGCCCGGAGACCCTCGCACTCGGCTCCACCTTCGCCGAGAACATGAAGATGATGGGGTTCCCGGCCGAGGTCGTCTGGACGGTCTCGGAACTGGAGGACGAACGCCTCTTCGCCATCACCGGCAAGGGGCCGATGGGCGTGGCCGTCCTGACCCGCTACACCCTGGTCCCGGACGGCGGGGCCACCACGGTCCGCATCGACGGCGAGTTCACGGGGGCCGCCGTGTCCCTGATGGCCGGCAAACTCAAGGACTCGGCCACCGCCGCGCTGAACGAATCGCTGCGCCGGCTCGCCGGCCTGGTCGCCTGACTCCCTCCGGCCCCGTTCGCGGGTACGCCTCAGCGCCCCGCGAGAGGACTCGCGGGGCGCCGCTCCGTGCGTACGGCCCGTACGGCTCGGACCCCGTGCGGAGCCGGCCGGTCAGTGTTCGTCGGCCAGGATCAGGTAGAGCTTCTTGCGGGCGTCGTTGACGACCGCGACCGCCTTCTCGCGCTGCTCGGGCGAGCCGGTCTTGAAGACCTGCCCGAAAGCCTCCATCAGACCGATACCGGCCGTCCGGACCTCCTGCATCGCCTCGAAGTCGAAGCCGCGCCCGGCGTCCGCCCACGGGGCGTCCGGCCCCGACTCGGCCTCGGCGCGGCCCGCGTCGGTGAGCGTGAACAGCTTCTTGCCGCCCTCGCTCTCCGCCGTGATGAGACCCTCGTCCTCCAGCAGTTGCAGGGTCGGGTAGACCGACCCCGGGCTGGGTTTCCAGGCCCCGCCACTGCGCTCGCCGATCTCCTGGATCATCTCGTAGCCGTGCATCGACCGGTCGGCGAGCAGCGCCAGGATCGAGGCGCGCACGTCACCGCGCCGCGCCCGGCCCCGCGGTCCGCCGCGTCCACCACCCCGCCCGCCGAAGGGCCCGCCTGCGAAGGGCGGCCCGAACGGCCCGAAGGCGGCGCGGCGCCCCTGGAACTCCTCCCGACGATCGGGCCCGCAGTGGCCGTGGCCCCGTCCGTGGTCGTGTCCGTGCTGTCCGTGTGAACGCATGACCGCGCTCCTTTCGTCACTGTGTTCCGTCGTCATCGGTTGTCCGATACCTCCACTATCACTGACCGATCGCGATGCGTCAACGATATATCGGAAACCATCTCACCGAACAGTTCTGCCCTGCGGGGGGAGGCCGAGGCGACGACCGCCCGGGGCGTCAGCTCCGTACGGGCGGCGCCGATTAGCCGCAGGTGGACGCCGACGGGCAGGAGGGCGTCACGGACGCCGCCCCTCCCGCGGCAGCGCGCGGACCAGCCGGAGGAGCCCCCGGCGTCCCGCCGCGGGCAGGACCGTCGCGTCCGTCACGATGTGCGCCACGTGCGCGGCAGCCCCGGCGTCCAGCGGCGCAGGGCCCTCGGGACCTCCAGCCCCGCCAGGACGAACGGGTCGACGGCGCGGAAACCCGGTGCGGGCGGGAGCCGGCGCGGCGACTCCCGCACCACAGAGGGCTCGGCGTGCGGGAGCCGGCCGGTCGCGCCGGGCCGGGCGAGGGCCGGGCCCCGGCCGCGCCTACGGGGGACCGTCCCCGCGGCACGCCCGTCCGAAGCACCAGCACCGGCACCGGCACCGGCACCGGCACCGAACCCCCGCATACCGGACAGCCAGGCACGCCGGATTGGCCTTTGTCCGCCGCCGCGCAGGGGCCCTACCGTCGGAACATGCGCATCCGAATCGTCGACGCCTTCACCGACCGCCCCTTCCGCGGGAACCCCGCGGCCGTCCTGCTCCTCGAAGCGGGCTTCCCCCCGGACACCTGGCTCCAGCAGGTCGCCTCCGAGATGAACCTCTCCGAGACCGCCTTCGCCCACCCCCTGCCGCCCGGCGGGGACGCCGACTGGGCCCTGCGCTGGTTCACCCCCGCGGCCGAGGTCGACATGTGCGGCCACGCAACCCTCGCCACCGCCCACGTCCTCGCGTCGAACGGCCTGGCCACCGGCCTGATCCGGTTCGCCGCCCGCTGCGGCGTCCTGACGGCCGGGACCGGCGCCGACGGCTCGATCACGATGGACTTCCCGACGTCCTCCCTGACCCCCGTGGAGGCACCGGCCTCCGTGGGCCACGCGCTCGGCGGCGCACCGATCCTCTCCGTCCACGACACCGCCGCCCACATCGGCGACCTGCTCATCGAGCTCGCCGACGAGAGGACCGTCCGGGAGCTGGAGCCGGATCACGCCGCGCTGCGCGCCTTCGCCAAGCGCGGGGTGATCGTCACCGCGGCGGCCGAGGACCCCTCCCTCGGGTACGACTTCGTCTCCCGCGGCTTCTTCCCCGCGTTCGGGATCGACGAGGACCCGGTCACCGGCAGCGCGCACACCGCGCTCGCCCCGTTCTGGGCGCGGCGCCTGGGCCGCACCGAGCTGACCGGCCTCCAGGGCGGGGCCCGCCAAGGGCGCGTACGGGTCACCCTGGCGGGCGAGCGCACCCTGCTGGGCGGTCACGCGGTGACCGTCCTCGACGGCGAACTCCTCACCGCGCCCTGATCCGGCCGCCGCGCACGCCGTGCCGGTCCGCCGGTCACGGCGTCGGCAGCCACCCCACCTTGCCCGCGAGCAGCGCGTACCCGCCGAAGGCCACGATGTCGAGCAGCGCGTGCGCGACGACCAGCGGCCCCACCCGGCCCCAGCGGCGGTAGGCGACCACGAAGACGGCGCCCATCACCATGTTGCCGATGAACCCGCCGATGCCCTGGTAGAGGTGGTAGGAGCCGCGCAGCACCGAGCTGGCCACCAGCGCGCCCGTCGGCGACCAGCCCAGCTGGTCCAGCCGGCGCAGCAGGTAGGCCAGCACGATGACCTCCTCCACCACGGAGTTCTGCACCGCGGAGAGGATCAGGACGGGGAACTTCCACCACACGTCGGGCAGCGCCTCCGGCACCACCGTGAGGTTGAAGCCGGCCGCCTGCGCCCCCAGGTAGAACGCCAGCCCGGCGCTGCCGATCCCGGCCGCGACGAGCGCGCCCCGGCCCAGGTCACGCCAGGGCCGGGTGAGGTCGAAGCCGAGGACGCGCAGCCCCGGCGCGCCTTCGCGGGTCAGCAGGTGCGCCACCAGCAGTACGGGTACGAGCGCGCTCGCGATCCCGAACAGCTGCCAGGCCAGGTCCAGCCAGGGCCGCCCGGGGGCGTACGAGCCGTTGAGGGTGGCGGCCTGGTCCTTGAGCCCGCCGGGCTTGGTGAGCGAGCCGAGGAAGCTGATCAGGGCGGACACCCCGCTCGCTCCCAGCGACAGCGCCAGGACGAGCAGCGTCTCGGTGCGCAGCACGCCCCGCCGCCCGTCCTCGCGCAGCTCCACGACCACCGGCTCCGGCTCCGCCCGCACGCCCGACTCCCGTCCCGCCATCCCGTTCCGACCACCCCATACTGCCTCCTCGGCGGGCCGGGCGGATCATCGTGACGGGATCACCGGGAGCCGCCCGGGCGGGCGGGCCTCACCGCCCGACGGGCAGCGGGGTCATCACCTCCTCTTCGGCGAGCCCCACGGGCCAGGTGTGCACGGGTTCGCCCCGGTGCATCAGCTCGCTGTAGCGGCGGGTCGTCGCGGCGAGCGCCTCGTCCCGTTCCAGGCCGGCGGCGAGGGCCCGGTGGTAGGTGTCCACCTGCCAGGTCGCCCCGTTGACCCGGCGCCGGCAGCGTTCCTCGATGATGCCGAGGTAGTGGTCCCGGTCGGCGGGCTCGATCCCCCAGGCGTCCAGCCCGGCCGCCGCCATGGGCAGCAGCTCGTCCAGGACCAGCCGTACGGCCGGAACGCTCGCCAGGCCCCCGCCCCGGCCCCGGCGCGGCCAGCGCAGCCGCGCGTCGATGCCGTACCGGCAGGCCGCGTCGAAGTTGGCCTCCGCCTCGGCGAACGGCAGTCGGCTCCACACGGGGCGCTGCTCGTCGGCCAGGGTGCGGACGAGCCCGTAGTAGAACGCGGCGTTCGCGACGACGTCGGCGACGGTGGGCCCGGCCGGCAGGACCCGGTTCTCCACCCGCAGGTGCGGTACGCCGTCGGCAACCCCGTACACGGGACGGTTCCAGCGGTAGACGGTCCCGTTGTGCAGGACCAGCTCCTGGAGCCGCGGCACCCCGCCGTCGGCGAGCACCCGCAGCGGCTCCTCCTCGTCGCAGATCGGCAGCAGGGCGGGGAAGTAGCGGACGTTCTCGGCGAAGAGCTCGTACGCGGAGTCCACCCACCGCTCCCCGAACCAGGTCCGGGGCCGCACCCCCTGCGCCTGCAGCTCGGGCGGCCGGGTGTCGGTCGCCTGCTGGAAGAGCGGCGGCCTCGATTCGCGCCACAGTTCCCGCCCGAACAGGAACGGGGAGTTCGCACCGACGGCTATCTGTACGGCGGCCACCGCCTGGGCGGCGTTCCACACGTCCGCGAACCGGCCCGGGGTCACCTGGAGGTGCAGCTGCACCGACGTACAGGCGGCTTCCGCCACGATCGACCCGGACCGCCAGGTCAGCCGCTCGACGCCGTCGATGTCGAGCGCGAAGTCCTCGCCGCGCATCATCAGGATCTGCTCGTTCAGGAGCGAGTAGCGGTCCACCGCCGACAGGTTGGCGGTGACCAGGTCGGCCCGCGTGATCGTCGGCAGGATCCCGATCATCACGACGCCCGCGTCGATCTCGACTGCCTGCCGGTGGGCATAGCCCAGCCCCGCACTGAGTTCCTCCGCGAGCTGGTCGAATACCCGGCCGCCGAGACGGTGGGGAAGGACGTTCACCTCCAGGTTGAACATTCCGAGTTCGGTCTGGAAATCCGGACTCGCAATCCGCTCCAGCACCTGCGCATTCACCATTCTCGGCAACCCGTCGGCACCCGCGAGATTCAGTTCGATCTCCAGCCCCATCATGTTCTTCGGACGATCGAACCTCTTCTCCGCCAGAAGCCGCTCCAGCCCCTCCAGGCACTCGTGAAGCTTCCTTCGATACCGCTGCCGATCGGACAGGTCGAATCCGCCTGCCACGACCTTCTCCCCCATCGAAGCGTCCCTCCTCGAGTGGGCCTGGCCCGGCACACCCGGCCCGCGTTACGGTCGATGATGCCCCGACAGCGTGATCCATAACGCGGAGGGGGCGCGAGTGGCGAGGAGCGCGCGCCGGTTTGGCCGACGGGCGCTTCGGCACATTCGCCTGGCAAGTCGTCGTATGCAAATTCCGCATCGACTTTGCCGCCTCCGGATTACCGGCGCTTTTCAGCCGAGCCCTCTTCCGGTAACCTCCGAGGTCAGCGCTACTTGGTCGCGCGCATCCGGCACGAATGCCATGCCAGCGGGACCGGTAAGCGACTTGCCCGCAATAGCCGGGACAGCTAGCTGAAACACCGCGTGAACACATGTCGTATAAACTCCGCAAACGAGGCAGAGAGTTGGCGCGCGGCCATTGCCCCTCAGCCCCCCTCTGGCCCCAGAATGCGACAGCGCCGTCCGCACCTGCCCCCGTTCCACCGGTCTCCCAAGTGAGAGGCGACCCACCATGCCGCTGCATGTCCCTCCGGCTCCCGCGCCCGCCCTGCGCAGCGTCCTCGCGGCACTCGGTTCCCCCACCGCCGTCCACGAGGCACACACTCCGGCCCTGCGCGCGGTCCAGGGACCGCTGACCGCCGAACTCCCCCTCCCGGTCCACGTCATGGACCGGCTGCACACGTCCACCCTGGCGGCCGGGGGCAGGCCGCCCCGCACCCGGCTCACCGGCTGGCGGTTCCTGATCCGCAGCGGCGACCGCCACGTCGCGGCGGCCGACACCCGGCTGACCCCGGACGGCTGGGCCTTCTCCCACTTCTTCGAGGGTCCGTACGTCGCCGCCACCGAACGCGCCCTGCGCCAGGCGGAGTCGCTCCCCACGGACTACCAGCCGCGGCTGCTGTCCGTGCCGGAGCTGTACATGCTGACCCTGTGGCTGCACGGCGCGGTGGGCGCCGACGCCTCCGCGGGCCTGCCCGCCGGCGAGGACCTGCTCGTGCCGCTTGCGCCCGCCCCGCCCGGCATCGCAGCGTTCCGTCCGCACCCGGTGTCCGAACTGCTGCCCGCGCTCATCCGCCGGCTGACCCCCGCACCGCTCCCGCCCACCCTGGCCGCGCCGGCCGCCTGACCCGAGTGGCCCATTCGGCCTAGCCCGCACGGGCTACTCCCGAACCATCCGAAATGACAGGGGAGTTGGACTGAACCGCCCGCACGGGTGATGCGTCATCATTCTGTGAGGACAGCTGCCGGGAAATACCTGCGAAGCGGCTGTCGTGGGGGAAGACTGATGACAAGCTCCCCGCGGGTGCGGGGATGACCCAGGGGGACGGCCATGAACCACGCATCGAGCCGTAGCACGCAGACCACACCGCAGCGAAAGAACGCATCCATGTGCCAGCACCAGCCAGCCTGCCCGTCAGCCGACTCCGCCGACCGGGAGGCCGCGCACCCCGTGGCGAACCACCCGGAACAGGGCTGGAGCCTGCTGTGCAACGGAGTCCTGCTCTTCGAGGACACCGGGGAGCTGCTGCCCGACGGCAGGATCATCGCCCCGCACCGCCCGCTGGCGGCCGCCCAGGTGATGAAAGCGGCCTGACCCGCCGCGGCAACGACGAAGGGGCCGGCCCGGGAGGAGATCCCGGGCCGGCCCCTTGTCGGCACCCTGACGTCAGTTGTCGTACTCGTCCAGCGGCGGGCAGGAGCAGACCAGGTTCCGGTCGCCGAACGCACCGTCGATGCGGCGGACCGGCGGCCAGTACTTCTCCGCCGCCGTGACGCCGGCCGGGAAGACCGCCTCGTCACGGGTGTACGGGTGGTTCCACTCGCCGCCCAGCGCCGCCGCCGTGTGCGGGGAGTTGGCCAGCGGGTTGTCCTCCAGCGGCCATTCGCCGCCCGCGACCCGCTCGATCTCGGCGCGGATGGCGATCATCGCGTCGCAGAAGCGGTCGATCTCGGCGAGGTCCTCGGACTCCGTCGGCTCGATCATCAGCGTACCGGCGACCGGGAACGACATGGTCGGCGCGTGGAAGCCGTAGTCGATCAGACGCTTGGCGATGTCGTCCACGCTGACGCCGGTGGCCTTGGTCAGCGGGCGCAGGTCGATGATGCACTCGTGCGCGACCAGGTTGCCGGGGCCGGTGTACAGCACCGGGTAGTGCGGCTCCAGGCGCTTGGCGATGTAGTTGGCACCGAGCACGGCCACCTGGGTGGCGCGCTTGAGGCCCTCGCCGCCCATCAGGCGCACGTACGACCACGAGATCGGCAGGATGCCCGCGGAGCCCCACGGCGCGGCGGAGATCGGGCCGACGCCCGTCTCGGGGCCGGCGGTCGGCTGCAGCGGGTGGTTCGGCAGGTACGGGGCCAGGTGCGCCCGGACACCGACCGGGCCGACGCCCGGACCGCCGCCGCCGTGCGGGATGCAGAAGGTCTTGTGCAGGTTCAGGTGCGAGACGTCGCCACCGAAGTGACCCGGCTTGGCCAGGCCCACCAGGGCGTTGAGGTTCGCACCGTCCACGTAGACCTGGCCGCCGGCGTCGTGCACCTGGGCGCAGATGTCGGCGACGTGCTCCTCGAACACACCGTGCGTGGAGGGGTAGGTGATCATCAGCACGGCGAGCTCGTCGCGGTACTGCTCGATCTTCGCCCGCAGGTCCGCCGCGTCCACCTCACCGTCGTCGGCCGTCTTGACGACGACGACCTTCATGCCGGCCATCACGGCGCTGGCGGCGTTCGTGCCGTGCGCGGAGGACGGGATGAGGCAGATGGTGCGCTGCTCGTCGCCGTTGGCGCGGTGGTAGGCGCGTACGGCCAGCAGACCGGCCAGCTCACCCTGCGAGCCGGCGTTGGGCTGAATGGAGACCTTGTCGTAGCCGGTGACCTCGCAGAGACGTTCCTCCAGCTCGGTGATGAGCGTGAGGTACCCCTCGGCCTGCTCCACCGGGGCGAACGGGTGCACCTGGCCGAACTCGGGCCAGGTGACGGCCTCCATCTCGGTGGTGGCGTTGAGCTTCATCGTGCAGGAGCCCAGCGGGATCATGCCGCGGTCCAGCGCGTAGTCCTTGTCCGAGAGCCTGCGCAGGTAGCGCAGCATCGCGGTCTCGGATCGGTGTTGGTGGAACACCGGGTGCGTGAGGACCTCGTCCGAGCGCAGCAGGGCCTCGGGCAGCGTGTCGGCCGTGGTCGCGTCGAGGGCCTCGATGTCGGCACTGACGCCGAAGGCGGCCCAGACGGCCTCGATGTCGGCGCGCAGGGTGGTCTCGTCGCAGGAGAGCGAGACGAGGTCGGCGTCGACCCGGTACAGGTTGACCCCGCCCTCGCGGGCGGCGGCGACGACCTCGTCGGCCCGGCCGGGAACCCGCGCGGTGAGCGTGTCGAAGTACGAGCCGTGGACGATCTCGACCCCGCCGGCCCGCAGGCCCGCGGCGAGGAGGGCGGCGTAGCGGTGCGTCCTGCGGGCGATCGTCCGCAGGCCGTCCGGGCCGTGGTACACGGCGTACATGGCCGCCATGACGGCGAGCAGCACCTGCGCGGTACAGATGTTGCTGGTGGCCTTCTCGCGGCGGATGTGCTGCTCGCGGGTCTGCAGGGCCAGGCGGTACGCCTTGTTGCCGTCCGCGTCCACGGAGACGCCGACGAGGCGGCCCGGAAGCGAGCGGGCGTGCTTGGCCTGGACGGCCATGTAGCCGGCGTGCGGTCCGCCGAAGCCCATCGGGACGCCGAAGCGCTGGGTGGTGCCGACCGCGATGTCCGCGCCCAGCTCGCCCGGCGAGGTCAGCAGGGTCAGGGCGAGCAGGTCGGCCGACACGGTGACGATGGCACCGAGCCCGTGCGCCTGGTCGATGACCGGCTTGATGTCCCGCACGGCGCCGGAGGCGCCCGGGTACTGGAGCAGCACGCCGAAGACGCCGCGCTCGGCGATCTCCGCGGGAATGCCGTCGGAGAGGTCCGCGACGACGATCTCCACACCCGTGGGCTCGGCACGGGTCTCGATCACGGCGATGGTCTGCGGCAGCGCGTCGGCGTCGATCAGGAAGACACCGCCCTTGACCTTGCCCACGCGGCGGGCCAGGGACATGGCCTCGGCGGCCGCCGTGCCCTCGTCGAGCAGCGAGGCGCCCGAGGTCGGCAGCCCGGTCAGGTCGGCGACGACGGTCTGGAAGTTCAGCAGCGCCTCCAGGCGGCCCTGCGAGATCTCCGGCTGGTAGGGCGTATACGCCGTGTACCAGGCCGGGTTCTCCATGACGTTGCGCAGGATCACCGGCGGCGTGAAGGTCCCGTAGTAGCCGAGACCGATCATGGAGGTGAGGACCTGGTTGCGGTCGGCGAGCGACCGCAGCTCGGCCAGCACCTCGGCCTCGGTCCGCGCCTCGGGCAGGTTCAGCGCTTCGGCGGTCTTGATCACATCCGGTACCGCGGCGGCGGTGAGTTCGTCCAGGGAGCCGTAGCCCACCTGAGCGAGCATCTTCGCCTGTGCCCCGGCGTCCGGGCCGATGTGGCGCTGCTCGAAGGGGATGCCTCGCTCCAGCTGGGAGAGCGGAATGCGGTTGGCGGTCATGTACGGAGGCCTCCTGGTCGTATGACCTGCGAGGGGCACCACGGCGCGGGCACCCGGACGGCCTCCCCCTCTGTCATCTCAACCTGAGAGTTTCACCGGAGTCGCGGGGATCGCCCTCGAGCTCCGGCTTTCACCGTCGGTGAGGAGGGGGACCGGCACTGCGCGCCCGGTTCCCGCTCCTGCTTTCCAGAGTGGCCTCGTCCGTGCGGTACGTATGCCTGAGAGATTCCGGGGAGGATTTGCTCCTTCGGCGCCTCCGGCGAGCTCATTCGGAGGACTCTCCCGCACAGGGTCGACAGCCACCACCCAGCCTACCAGCGCCGTTCCGGGGCCTCCCCGAGTGGCCTCGGCTCCCGATATGCCCTTCTGTAGTCATTACGGAGGAGTTGCGACCCAAGGGAGGGACCGTGCAGACCGACATCGATCCGCGCAGTCTGATCGGCCGCAAGGCGTTCGACCGCAACGGCAGCAAGATCGGCACCATCGACGAGGTCTACCTCGACGACGCCACCGGCGTCCCGGAGTGGGCCGCCGTACGGACGGGCCTGTTCAGCCGGGACGCCTTCGTCCCGCTGGAGCCGAGCGAGCTGGTCGGGGACGCCCTGCGCGTCCCGTTCGACCGCTCCCTGATCAAGGACGCCCCCGACTTCGGCGTCGGCCGCCACCTCTCCCCCGAGCAGGAGCTGCAGCTCTACCACCACTACGGCCTGGACGTGACCCTCCCCTCCGAGTTCCACCCTTCGCCCCCGCCCCCCGAGCAGCCGCGCGACTTCGGCCGGCTGGCGGGCGACGACGGCTGACCGGCCGCCCCTCCGCGGCCGGCCCGGGCGCCCCTTCAGGCCGTACCCGGCTCCTCCTCACCCACCGGCTCCCCCACCAGGGGCAGCGGATCGGCCGCCTCCAGCTCCGGATCGTCCACCCGGAAGGTGCGCACCCGGCCGGGCGCCGACCCGGGCCGCTCGAACCGTACGGTCACCCGCCCGACCCCGCTGCCCTGCACCCAACCCGGCCCGTGCACGGCGTGCCGTACGTCGTTCCCGGGCGCCCAGCGCCGCTCGGCGGCGGCCTCCGGCTCCCCCGGCGTCCCGTGCTCACCGGCCGCCGCCGGACTCCCGGCGGCCGTTGCGTGCCGCGCGGCGGCGCCGGCGTCCGACGGCCCCGCCGCCGTCGTCACCCCATCGGCCCCCTCCGCCCCATCGGCCCCGGCGGGCACGTCCCCGGCCGGGTCCCCCCCGGCGGCGAGCGTCGCGGCGGCCTGGGCGAACAGGTCCTCCTGCGTGTAGTCCGCCAGGCCCGTGACCCCCACCCCGAGCAGCCGCACCCCGCCCGTGGTGTCCACGCCCTCCAGCAGCCGGGCCGCGGCCTCCCGCACCACCCCGGGGTCGTCGGTGGGCCCGCGCAGCGTCTCCGAGCGGGTGAGCGTCGAGAAGTCGAACCGGCGCACCTTCAGCACGATCGTGCGGCCCGAGTGCCCGGACTCGCGGAGCCTGCGCACGCAGCGGTCCGCCAGCCGCTGCACCTCGTTGCGGATCCGGACCCGGTCGTGCAGGTCCACGTCGAAGGTGTCCTCGACCGACACCGACTTCGCGTCCCGCTCGGCGACCACCGGCCGGTCGTCCAGTCCCAGGGCCATCCGGTGCAGCCCCACGCCGTGCGCGCGCCCGACCATCCGGACCAGCTCGTCCTCCCCGGCCTGTGCCAGCTCCCCCACGGTGGTGATCCCGGCCCGGCGCAGGTGTTCCCCGGTGGCCGGCCCCACCCCGGGCAGGGTCCTCACGGACATGGGCGCGAGCAGCTCGCACTCGGTGCCCGGCTCGATCAGCAGCAGCCCGGCCGGCTTGGCCTCCTCGGACGCCACCTTGGCCAGCATCTTCGACCCGGCCAGTCCCACCGACCCGCTCAGACTCGTCGCCGCCCGGATGTCCGCGCGCAGCCGCTCGCCCGTCGCCCGGGCGGTGCGCGAGTCGAAGGCGACGCCGCCCGCCTCCAGGTCCACGAACGCCTCGTCCAGGCTGAGCGGCTCCACCAGCGGCGACAGCTCCCGGAGCAGGCCCATGACCACGTCGCTGACCTCGCGGTAGAGGCTGAAGCGCGGCACCAGGCAGGCGCCGTTGGGGCACAGCCGCCGGGCCTGGGCCATCGGCATGGCCGAGTGCACCCCGAAGCGCCGTGCCTCGTACGAGGCGGTGGCGACGACCCCGCGCGGACCGAGCCCCCCGACGATCACGGCCTTCCCCCGCAGGCTCGGCTTCGACGCCTGCTCCACGGAGGCGTAGAAGGCGTCCATGTCGAGGTGCAGGATGGTCGGCGCGGCTCTCACGCCCCCGATGCTGCCCTATGCCTCTGACAATCCCGGGGACCGCTCCCGGGGCGCCTGCGGCCCGGGAGGAACGACGGCGGGCGCGGAGCCCCCCTCAGGGGCCCCGCGCCCGCCGACACGGCCGTCCGTGCTCAGGCCGGGTTCAGACGGCCCGGTTGCGACGGGCCGCCAGCTCGTCCGCCGGGTGGTGGCGGACGACGGTCTCGCCCGTGTCCACCCGCTCCCCGTGCAGCTGCGCCAGCGCGTTCTCCACGTCCCGCCACACGACGCCCACGGCGATGCCGAAGACGCCCTGACCACCCTGGAGCAGGCTCACGACCTGGTCCGGCGAAGTGCACTCGTACACGGAGGCGCCGTCGCTCATGAGCGTCATCCGCTCCAGGTCCGCGAATGCGGGGTCCCGCAGGTGCTGTACGGCCGTGCGGATGTTCTGGAGCGCCACACCGGTGTCCAGGAAACGCTTCACGATCTTGAGGACCACCACGTCCCGGAAGCTGTACAGCCGCTGTGTGCCCGACCCGTACGCGGCGCGCACGCTGGGCTCCACCAGCCCGGTGCGTGCCCAGTAGTCGAGCTGCCGGTAGGTGATCCCGGCCGCGGCGCACGCCGTGGGCCCGCGGTAGCCGACCTCCGCGGGCGCCGGGTCGTCGCTCACCGGACCGACCGGCGTCGACTCCGGCTGACGGCGCGCGGACCCCACCGTGCTGCCGTAAAGCGGGTACGGTCCCCCGTCACTCCGTACGGGGATGCCCCCGGTCGTACCGTCGCCCGTGATCCTCACGCCGACCCTCCGTCCTTGACCTGCCCACCTTGAAGGTAGGCAGTCACCAGGGGTGCGTCAACGATCGCCACACTCGGCACGCCGAGTGATAATCACCCTGAGAGTGGTTTCCCGTATCCGATTGCCGGGAAGGGCTACTCGAATGGGCCGACGCTTTCCCGTGGACAGCCCCCTGGACGGCGCGGCCGGCGCCTACTGCGGGCCGGTGCCGAAGTCCTCGGGCGAGATCTGGTCGAGGAACTCGCGGAACTTCTCCACTTCGTCCTCCTGCTCGTCGGGAATGGCGATTCCGGCGTCGTCGAGCACGCCGTCACTGCCGTAGATCGGCGTCCCCGTCCGCAGGGCCAGCGCTATGGCGTCGGACGGCCTCGCGCTCACCTCGACCCCGCTGGCGAAGACGAGCTCCGCGTAGAAGACGCCCTCCCGCAGATCCGTGATGCGGACCTCGGTGAGCTCCTCCCCGACCGCTTCCAGCACGTCCTTGAACAGGTCGTGCGTCAGCGGCCTGGCAGGGGCCATGCCCTGCTGCGCGAAGGCAATGGCGGTCGCCTCCCCTGGACCGATCCAGATGGGGAGGTACCGATCGCCTCCCACTTCACGCAGGAGCACGATCGGTTGGTTGGAGGGCATTTCCACCCGGACACCCACAACGTCGAGCTCGTTCACACAGTAACCCTAGGACCTGCCCAGCCGATTTGGGTAGTCGGGCCCCCCTCGGTCCCTACAGGCGGACCCCGAGAGCGGTCTGTACGAGCGCCTCGTGCAGCCGTACGGACAGCCCCGCGAGCTCCTTCAGCGTCGCCTCGGCGTGCGCCCGGGTCTGCGGGTTGCGGTGCCGGCGCAACGGTGCCACGACCTGTTCGACGAGCCCCGCCTCGCGGTCCGCGGCGGCCTTCATGGCACGCAGGTGACGCGGCTCCAGCCCGAACCGGCCCAGATCGGCCACCAGACGCGCCACGGTGACGGCCTCGGCGTCGAATCCGCCGCCCGGGGCCTCGGCCAGCAGCCCGTACGACTCCCACTCGAGGAGCTGCACCTCGTCCACGTCGGCGGCCGCCAGCAGTTCGGCCCGGCCGATGCGCGCCGCCGTGGGCCGTTCGCGGCCGACTTCTCCGTAGACGACCGCCGGACTGCCGGGGTCGGCCGCGTCGCCGGGGTCGCGGTGCGCCGTCGGCGCCGGGATGCGGATCTGCTCCCCGCGTGCAAGGGCGTCGAGCTGGTCGCGGATGACCTTCAGGGGCAGGTAGTGGTCGCGCTGCAGCCGCAGGATGTGGGCGAGCCGCTCCACGTCCCCGGCACTGAACTTGCGGTACCCGGACGGAGTGCGCGTGGGCTCGACCAGCCCCTCCGCCTCCAGGAAGCGGATCTTCGAGATCGTGACTTCGGGGAACTCGTCACGCAGCGTGGTGAGCACCGTTCCGATGCTCACCAGCCGCCCGGCCGAGCCGGCGGTGCCGTTTCCGGCACCGCCTGTCGGGGTGCGCAACATGGGACCTTTCCTGGGCCCCCGGACGCGGTCCGGGGGCGGGTCAGATGCCCCGCAGGCTTGCGTAGAAGACCACCCGGTACTTGCCGATCTGCACCTCGTCGCCGTTGTTCAGGGCGACGGACTCGATCGGTTCCCGGTTCACGTACGTGCCGTTGAGGCTGCCGACGTCGGCCACGGTGAATCCGCCGTCCTGGCTCCTGCGGAACTCGACATGGCGCCGGGAGACGGTGACGTCGTCCAGGAAGATGTCGCTCTGCGGGTGCCGCCCGGCTGTGGTCAGCTCGCCGTCCAGCAGGAAACGGCTGCCGGAGTTGGGACCGCGCCGCACGATGAGCAGGGCGGAACCGGGCGGCAGGGCCTCCACCGCGGCCTGGGCCTCGGGGGACAGCGAGGACGACACGTGCGTTTGGCCCGACACCTCGGCCTCGTAGGCCTCCAGGCCCGAGATCGAGATGGTGGACGTGGTCTCCGAGGCGCGCTCCGGCGTCAGACCCGCCCGCAGCGGCGCACCGCAGTTGGAGCAGAACCGGCTGGCCGCATCGCTGCGGTGTCCGCACCTGCTGCAAACCTGCTCGGCCGACATGGACGGCTCCTCGCGCCGCGGCTGCCCCGCGGAGGCACTGGTGGCATACGGGTCGGAGGCAAACCCTCCACCCGCACTTGAGGTTGATGGTTCACCGAAACCTATGCGTCCGGTACCAGCGGGGTCAACAGCCGACGCGCCGTACGCGCCCGCATTGTCCCCCGCGCCGCCGACCTCGTCACGGAAGAGCGGGCGGTCGCCCTGCCCCTCCGCGTCACCGTGCCCGGCGCGATGGCGTGCCGAGCCACCTTCCTCACGGTTCTTCTTGCCGAACAACTTCTCAAACAACTTCACGGGCGATTCCCCTTGACCGAAACAGACCCGCCCGTGGGGCAGGACGAACTCCGAATGCACAACCTGCCGACCCGGACATACTCACAACGTCCGTAACCACCAGACAGTTTCCACCACGCACCGCGACTTCGGTGCGCCGACCCCCCGCAGGCTTCCGCCCGCGTGAGCCGGTCCGCTCCTCACCGCATCTCATGGTGATGACGACCGAGCGTAGTCAGGCTGCTTCGCCGCCCGCAAGGCGTCCACAACGATCTTCGCCGACCGCGTGACGGTGACCGCGGCCTGCTCCTTCTCCAGCGTCTGGACGACGCCGCCGGGGATGTTGAGCGCGGGCTCCAGATCCTGGGGCTTGCCGATCACCTTGAACTCGTAGGGTTGTGTGATCTTCTTGCCGTCGATCGCGACCCCGCCGTCCTCCTCCGAGAAGTACGTGCCCGCCACGATGCGCGTCCCGTTGATCTGGATCGCCTCGGCGCCGGCCGCCCGCAGCTCCTGGAGGGTGTCCAGCAGCTGGTCGGACTGCACCTGACCGGTGGGGTCGGTGATCTTCAGGGTGATCCCCGGCCCCTGCGCAGCCACCGTACCGGCCAGGATGCCGAGTTGGCGCTCCTTCTCCACGGTCTGCCTGCGGGCCTCCTCGGCCTGGTTGGAGCTGCTCTCCAGTTCCTTGCGCTGGTCCTCCAGCCGCTGCTTCTCGTCCTCCAGGCGCTTGGTCCGCCCGTCGAGCTCGTCGAGGATGCGTACGAGGTCCTCCTGTCGGGCCCCGCGCAGGGCGCTCTCGTCGCTGTTGGACCGCACCTGAATGGCCAGGCCCAGCCCGAGGACGAACAGCAGCAGCGCGACGATCAGTTGGGCCCGGCTCGCCCGCGGCGGCCACAGCCCGGCCGCGAGCCGCTGCCGTCCGGTCCGTTCGGGAGCCTCCGGCGGCTGCGGCGGCCCGGAGGCCGCGGGGGTCGGGGCCGCCGCCTGCGGCCCCGACCCGGCAGGCGGCGCGGGCTGGGCCGGCTGCACGGGCGGTGCAGGCTGCACGGGCGTTGGAGGCGGTACGGGCGGTACGGGCATGGGAGGCGGTACGGGCGGTACCGGTCCGCCGGGTCCCTCGGGACGCTCGGGAGGGGTGTCGTTCGTACTCATCGGCCTCACGCCCGGAACACGTGCCGGCGGATGGCCGCGGCGTTGGAGAAGATGCGGATGCCGAGGACCACGACCACACCGGTGGACAGCTGCGAGCCGACGCCCAGCTTGTCTCCCAGGAAGACGATCAGCGCGGCCACGACCACGTTCGACAGGAACGACACGACGAAGACCTTGTCCACGAAGATGCCGTCCAGCATCGCGCGCAGCCCGCCGAACACGGCGTCCAGCGCCGCCACGACGGCGATCGGCAGATAAGGCTCCACCACGGCCGGCACTTCGGGCCGGACCAGAAGTCCGACCACCACTCCGACCACGAGGCCCAGTACCGCGATCACGATGCACCCTTCTGCTGCTCTGCTGCTGTGGCTGTCCGCACGGTCAGGCTCGACGCGGCCGGCAGCCGCACCTCGTCCTGGGCGGACAGGGTGGAGCGGATTCCGTAGTTCTCCTGCAGCACGTGCAGGTACTGTCCGTCCGCCGAGTCCTGGAAGGCGGTGCCGAGGCGCTTCTTGTCCCCCACCGCCAGGACCTCGTACGGCGGTACCAGAGGCTTGTTGTCGACCAGTATCGCGTCGCCCGCGGCTCTGATCGCCGACAGTTGCGTCAGCCGTTGCCCGTTGATCGAGACGGCCTCCGCCCCGGACTGCCACAGGCCGTTGACGATCTTCTGCATGTCGCGGTCCCGGAGCCGGCCGGTATCGGAGAAGCCCGCGCTCTCACGCGGTCCACCGCCGCCCGACGAGGAACCCTTCGCGTCGTCCACGACCAGTTTGACCCCGGGCCCGCGCACCTCGGTGGCACCGGACAGCAGTGCGACGAGCTCTCCCTGTCCGCCACCGGGCTGCTTCAACGCGGCGCGCTGGCGGTCCGCGACGTTCGTCCGCAGCCGCTCGATGTCCCGCTCCAGGCCGTCCGCGCGCTCGTCGGCCCGCTCCACCCGGTCGATCAGCTCGTGACGTTCCTTGGCCAGTACCGGCGCGGCCACCCGCGCCTGCGCGGCCCCGAGCGTGACGACGAGGGCGGCGAGGACGAGCCCGGCCGCGAGCCCCAGCTTGGCCTTGAGCGTGCGCGGCAGTCCTGCCGTGCCGTCCGCCTCGCGCCGGGCCGATGCCTCCGCGTACCCCTCGTCGAGGCTGTGGTCCATCACGTGGGTCAGCAGCGACATGGAGGCGTCCGGGCGCGCGGGCGGGGACGCCGGAGTCCGGTGGTGGGGCGGCTGCGACATGCCGCACATCGTCGCATGTCGGCGCCGTACACACCCAATGCGTACGGCGGGCCGGGTACGGAGCTGTTCCCGTACCCGGCCCGCCGGACTTCGTTCGTACGCGGTCACCCCGCGGCGGTCACCTGCCGCCGTCCACCACGGCCGCCCACTCGTCGAGCAGGGCCTGCGCCGAAGCGTCGTCGGGGCCCTCGGCCCACAGGTGGGTGACGGCCTCCGCCGGGTCCGGGAGGACCAGCGCCCAGCGCCCGTCCGCCTCGACGACCCGCACCCCGTCGGTGGTGTCCACCTGCCGGTCTCCGGCCGCCTCAACGACCCGTCGCATGACGAGCCCCTTGACGGCCCACGGGGTCGGCACGTCCCGCTTGAGGACGTGGGCCCTGGGGATCCGGGCATCGATCTGGCTCAGCGTGAGCTGCGTCCGCGCGACGAGGCCGAGCAGCTGGACGAAGGCGGCCGACCCGTCGAAGACGCTGCCGAACTCGGGGACGATGAAGCCGCCCCGGCCGTCGCCCCCGAAGATGGTGTTCTCCGCCCGGCCGACCCGCGTGAGGTCGTCCGGAGAGGTCGTGGTCCACTCCACCTGGGTGCCGTGGTACGCGGCCACCTGCTCGGCGACCCGCGTCGTGGTCACCGGGAGCGCCACCTTGCCGCTGCGCTTCTCCGCGGCGACCAGGTCGAGCAGGACCAGCAGGGCGCGGTCGTCCTCGATGATCCGCCCGCGCTCGTCGACCAGGGAGATCCGCTCGCCCACCGGGTCGAAGCGCACCCCGAAGGCGGCTCGCGCGGAGGCGACGATCTCGCCGAGCCGCACCAGCCCGGCCCGCCGGGACTCGGTGGTCTCGGTCGGCCTGGACTCGTCGAGCCCGGGGTTGATCGTCAGGGCGTCCACGCCGAGACGGCCGAGGAGGCTGGGCAGTACGAGGCCGGCGCTGCCGTTGGAGGCGTCCACGACCACCTTGAGCCCGGCGTCGCCGATCCCGGTGGTGTCCACCCGCCGCAGGAGCGAGCCGGTGTAGGCGTCGAAGACGCTGCCGGGGAACTGGAGGTCGCCGATCTCGCCGGGGAAGGCGCGCCGGTACTCCTGGCGGGCGTAGACCCGGTCCAGCTTGCGCTGCTGCTGGAGCGAGAGGTCCGCTCCCCGCTCGTCCAGGAACATGATGTCGACCGAGTCCGGCACACCGGGCGAGGTCCGCAGCACGATCCCGCCCGCGCTGCCGCGTGCGGTCTGCTGCCGTGCGACGGGCAACGGTACGTTCTCCAGGTCGCGCACGTTGATGGCGCTGGCCTGGAGCGCCGAGATCACGGCCCGCTTGAGCGCTCTCGCGCCTCGGGAGTGGTCTCGGGCGGTGGTGACGATCGCACCCTTCTTCAGGGTCGTCGCGTAGGCCCCGGCGAGCCGGACGACCAGCTCGGGGGTGATCTCCACGTTCAGGATCCCGGAGACGCCGCGCGCTCCGAAGAGGTGGGCCTGTCCGCGGGACTCCCAGATGACCGAGGTGTTGACGAAGGCGCCGGCCTCGATCGTCTTGAAGGGGTAGACGCGTACGTTCCCCTGGACGATCGACTCCTCGCCGACCAGGCACTCGTCGCCGATGACGGCGCCGTCCTCGATCCGCGCGGCCCGCATGATGTCGGTGTTCTTGCCGATGACGCAGCCGCGGAGGTTGCTGTGGGGCCCGAGGTAGACGTTGTCGTGGACGACCGCCTTGTGCAGGAAGGCGCCGCTCTTGACGACGACGTTCGAGCCGACGACGGTGTGCTCGCGGATCTCGACGCCGGCCTCGACCTTGGCGTAGTCCCCGATGTACAGGGGGCCGCGGAGCACCGCGTCGGGGCTGACCTCGGCGCCTTCGGCGATCCACACGCCGGGCGAGATCTCGAAGCCGTCCATGTCGACCTGGACCTTGCCTTCGAGCACGTCGGCCTGGGCCTTGACGTAGCTCTCGTGGGTGCCGACGTCCTCCCAGTAGCCCTCGGCCACGTAGCCGTAGATCGGCCGGCCTTCCTTCATGAGCTGCGGGAAGACGTCACCGGACCAGTCGACCGAGGTGTCCGCCTCGACGTAGTCGAAGATCTCCGGCTCCATCACGTAGATGCCGGTGTTGATGGTGTCCGAGAACACCTGTCCCCAGGTCGGCTTCTCGAGGAAGCGCTCGACCTTGCCCTCCTCGTCCACGATGGTGATGCCGAATTCCAGCGGGTTGGGGACCCGGGTCAGGCAGACCGTGACGAGTCCGCCCTTCTCCTTGTGGAACCGGATGAGGTCGGTGAGGTCGAAGTCGGTGAGCGCATCGCCGGAGATCACGAGGAACGTGTCGTCCTTCAAGGCCTCCTCGGCGTTCTTCACGCTGCCGGCGGTCCCGAGTGGCTTCTCCTCGTTGGCATAGGTGAGCTCCATCCCGAGCTCTTCGCCGTCACCGAAGTAGTTCTTGACCAGCGACGCCAGGAACTGCACGGTAACCACGGTCTCGCTGAGCCCATGCCGCTTGAGCAGCCTCAGCACATGCTCCATGATCGGCCGGTTGGCCACCGGCAGGAGCGGCTTGGGCATGCTCGAGGTCATAGGGCGAAGGCGTGTGCCTTCGCCACCGGCCATCACGACGGCCTTCATGTCGGAAGAGTCCTCCTTGGGAGACGACGATCTCGCCGACCTCACCCGTCCCGGACGGTGACTCCGCACGTGCTCCGCGTCATCCGGCGCTGAGCGAGCTCAATCGGCCGTGGGATCCGCCTTGACGAGACGGCGGACCTGCACCACGTACAGCACTCCTGCCCACCAATAGAGGGTTGTACCCCATCCGGCGAACGCCCATCCCAAAACTGACCCCGTCCAGGCCAACCATCCCGTGCCGTCACTGAGCAGCAGCAACGGGAACGCGTACATCAAGTTGAAGGTCGCGGCCTTGCCGAGGAAGTTCACCTGCGGCGGCGGGTACCCGTGGCGGCGCAGGATCCACACCATGACCAACAGCATCAGCTCGCGGGCGAGCAGCGCCCCGGTGAGCCACAGGGGCAGGATCTCCCGATAGGTCAGCCCGAAGAGGGTGGACAGGATGTAGAGCCTGTCCGCGGCCGGATCCAGGAGCCGGCCGAGCCTGCTGATCTGGTTCCAGCGCCGGGCGAGCTTGCCGTCCAGGTAGTCACTGATTCCGCTGAGCATGAGGACGGCCAGGGCCCATCCGTCGTGCTCGGCGAGGATCAGCCACAGGAACAGGGGCACCCCGGCCAGGCGAGCCATGCTCAGGATGTTGGGAATGGTGAAAATTCGGTCGGTCTGAACCCGAGTCTCCTGGACCTCCACCCGGGGGCCTCCACTGACGTGAGAAATGTTGAACGATGCACCCTGACCCTACAGGAGAGCGCACACGGGTCCGGAACGCAGGAAAGCCCCGCACCATAAGGTGCGGGGCTTTCCCACAATAATTGTTCGGCGGCGTC